>CAZOFH010000003.1:0-122220 GCA_964579205.1 uncultured Christensenella sp. | reverse complement strand
TACAAATTTGCACATTTTATTTTACTAACCCACCCGCTTTGTGGTAATATAAAAACGGCCTTTATCCCGACCAACCAGTCCCTAATTCATAAAATAAAAAAACTTCAGCACTGTAAAGTAATCCCCACTGAATTCCCTTTGTTTTTTTGTTGTTTTTTCTTGATAGTAAAATTCCTTGCTCCTGTAGCACACAAACGCACTTCTTCAGTCTGTTATTTGCAAAACGCTTTCCACTCTTAAATGAAACCAATATTTATTGCATTGTCATTATGCTTTATTTACTTGTACGATTTTAATTGATTTGCACTACCCTAAAGTGTGCCAAACTATTATTAATTTCTTTCTTTTTGAACAATTTATATTATTATAAAATTGGGGTAGACGACAATTACCATAATAATCGCAGAAAATAGAAATTAACAATCAACAAATTGCTGGGGTAGACCAGTGTTTTTTGCTAAGAAAAAGAGAAAAAGCGTGCTTGCGCACGCTTCTTCCCCCTCTTTTGTATTCTCATTATAGCATATAGTTTTATAGATTTCAATAGCAAAATCAAAAAATTTTTGCATTTTTGTAACTTTTTTGATAAATTTTTAATAATTTGAGCCTTTTTCAACCATTTTTAAACCAATTAGGTAAATTTTTTGCAACTTTTACTCAGACAAAACAAAAAATTAAATAATTTTTTATTATATAGAACAAGCTGCTTGATACTTTTATATTATTAAATCATAAAAACAACCGCTTATTTCCGCAAAACACTGACACTCACGCATATTTTTTCATTATAATTATAGTTGATTTTGGGATTTTTTTTGTGTATAATAATAGCGACAAGTTCTTCATTGACACATTGACTGTGTTTTAGGGAATTATACCCATTAGACAAGAACTTGTTTTTTATTTTTTTATACAAGAATTTTTATAATTATACACCTTGCGCAAGTTTTGGATATACGCTAGCGTTTTGTTACGCGGCTGGTAATATATTGCCAAAAATTTCTTCTAGAACTCTCGCTGTTATTAAATTCATGACGGCGATTGCATCAATATTTTCGATTAAAAGTTTGCGGGAGTACACAAAAAACTCTCACTGCTGCTAGTAAAAAAGCATCTTATGAAAAGGCGCTTTTGATTGCTATCGCAGTTTTTACATCGGCAATTCTAATTATGCGTAAATTATTTGGCGCAGGCTCACACATCTGCGGCTTGTTTTGGTATCAAGCAATTTCGATACAGGATAAATTAATTAAGCCTTTATTTTTGAAAATTTCTTGACATAAAAAAACTCTTTATGTTATACTATTTCCGTCCCCTCGAGGTCCTAAACGGGTAAAACCGCATTTCGTAGGTTTCACACAAAGAAGTCCGGGACATTTGGGCTAGTCTTTATGAGACATCACTTAAAAATGATGTTTTTGTTTATCAAAAAAAATAGCAATGGCAGGTAGTTTTTTTAGATACGCCCGTAAACTTTATTTAATGCCCAATGAATAAGCAAATAGCAAACTACTATCGGTCAACTCGAGGCCTGTATAACTAAACAGGTTCAACAACCAACTACTAATTGCAGGATTGTAATACATTTTGTTATTATATAATTGCGTTTTTACTCTTTCTTAAAATTACATAATACAAAAACGATTTTTCCATTCCTTTAGTTTTTTGTTAAATATGTATTGATTTTGCTGTTCCCGTTGTATATAATAATAACATAAATACCGAATAAATGGTATATCACAATGATTGTTTAACAATCACGAGCAGTTGCAATACTGCTTATTTTTTTTATTACGTAATATCCCTCACTCATCATTATTTATTTTTCGAATATATCAAAGCCCCTTGTCGATGGGCTTTTTATTCCTTATTAGAATTACATGATACTAAAACGACAAATATGCGAGTGATGAAACGCTCAGAGTTTTATTCCTTATTAGAATTACATGATACTAAAACCAACCTGAATACCCAGAACCCCAGAGGTGAGTTTTATTCCTTATTAGAATTACATGATACTAAAACCGGTATGGTAGACGGTACTCGTGATATGTTGTTTTATTCCTTATTAGAATTACATGATACTAAAACTTGCGACGTTAAAATGGACGACAAGGGTACGTTTTATTCCTTATTAGAATTACATGATACTAAAACTATCTCAACAAGATAAACAAAGCAAACAGAGTTTTATTCCTTATTAGAATTACATGATACTAAAACTTTACTGATACAGTTTGAGTCGCCTGTCCAGTTTTATTCCTTATTAGAATTACATGATACTAAAACACCAACATGAAGGTGTCACTTGAAAGTTAGTTTTATTCCTTATTAGAATTACATGATACTAAAACCTCAAATTCATGGAGTTTTGTATCAAATGATAGAAATTTTATAATTCTAAGGGAATTGATTCGTACAAATCATCATCAACACACAATTTCCATTCATTTTCCAAAAATTTTGCTGAAAATGATGATTCAATCAATAACAGTCTCAAATCCAGCACGAATGCTTGGCGATAAATTTCTAACAGTTCATTTTCATTAAAATACTTTTTTAAATCAACAAAAATCACCAAGTTTGACGCATCTAGCAATTTGACCGATTTTAAATAATTTAACAAATTGTTTAGATAATTCTCTTCGCTCTCAAAATTAATCTTGAAACTGAAATCTTTTACGAAATCTAAAAGTTCAGGTTCATTATAACACAAATCAAACGAAATGTCATCCAAAATTCGCAAAAAATTCGATTTTAACTGAGTAAAATTATCAAAAATCAGCCGATGCTGCTCCAAATTGTGCTCCAGTTCCGACAAAACATACTTATTTAACTTTGCAGACGAAACCAACGCATCCAAATTAAACACATCCGTCACCAAATTAAAATTACTCAAAACCTCAATCTTGTTATTATCTTCGACTGTAATAGAAAAATTCGGATTTAAGCCCCTATTCAACTTAAACAAACAAAAAACAATATTGCGAAAAAGTGCAGAATTCTCAATTTCCAAAACACTCACCATACCTTGGCGAAATTCTATCGGATTTTCAATACCAAAAACACGCAGTTTCATCAGTACACCACAAACCTTTTATCAGAATCTTCTATTATACTTTTTGACTCTCCCGTCACAAACTCAATGCTTGCGAACTGTTTTTCTGTCACCAAAAGCATCTGCACTAGCCCTTTTGGTGGCGCATTTTTCTTTATTCTCTCCTTTAACAACCCCGCCATTGTGCTGTTCAGCAAAATTTTGGTATACACGGACTCTTGCATCATCGCAAAACCTTCTTTTATCAAAAATCGCCGAAATAAATTATAATTTTGCAAGTCCTTTTTTGTAAAAGTCGGCAAATCAAAAAACACTATTAACCTCATAAATCTATACCCCGAACTCATAAACCTGATACTCCACAATCCTATTATCATCAATCGCACGCAGCGCATTTATAATAAAAACATTAATCGCGTTAGTCAAAACCATATTTTTACCACAAAAATCAACATTTTTATTTAAAATTTGAACCAAATCACGCTTGTAATCCGAATCAAAAATTCTCTCTTTATTCTCAAAAACATATTGGTCGACAATTACGCGAAAAGGTTCCATCAAGTCGCACCCAAGATTAAAAAAATTATATTCATTTTTGTGCTTCACGCCTAATTGGTTCGCATACCCCAGACTAGAAATTGCTCGATTAAACGCAGACAGCAAAATCGTGTAGCCGTAGTCAAGAGCCATATTAATATCACAAACTTTATCGCGCGAAAAATCCAGCCCAAACAAACTATTAAAATAAACTTTTGCCGAATGCCCTTCGCGATTTGTAGCATCATCCAACTCAACCTCACCCAAATACTGTTCCAGCATTTTGTATCGGTTAATACCGTAATTTTTTAAAAGTCGCGACTGATTTAGGATTTTATTAGAAACGATTTTTGTCCACAGACCCTGTTTCGCCCCCTCATCCCACCGAGCCTGATTGATAATTTTCTTTGAGGTATTATAATTTGAATAATAAGGCACCATCTCAGCAGTCGGATTATGTCGCTCATCGCAAATAATTAATTTAATTTTATTTGCAGATAGTTGCGCCATTAAATATGATGAAATTTGCACCATTGTAGACTCAATTATTAGCGTGTGAATTTCACTCAAATGCACCATTTTGATATCATCATTTTGAATTACCAAAAAGTTGTCTTTGAAAGACAACTTTGATTTTTGAGAAATTACGACTGTTCTAAAACTCATTTTTTACCCATTTTTAATTATTTTTCTATTAATTTCTTTTTGTGTGAATATATACCCGTGATTGAGGTGTGGATAATATAAGTGCTTTCCCAATTTTGTTTTTCGGGTAGCATAATAGCACCAGCATTAGCCACGCCACCAAAGAGTTTAAGGTCACCAAAAGAGCGTTTCGTTATTTCCAACAGCTCTTTTATCAATAACAATTTTCTACAATAATGAGTTTTAATATTAGGTATACCCTCATAGAACTCATCATTCTCTTCATTACTTATAAATCTCAATACATCTTTTAATTTATTGGGGGTGGAATTCTCTGTGTAATTTTTGTCCAGATGAGCACAATACAAATCTGCAAAAGAATTAAATTGTATCGTTATATAATTCTCTATTTCCTTTGTATAAAAATCAGCTACTTGTTCCGACATATCTAAATTAGGATATTTAGCCTCTAAATAATGTAAAAACATTTTGTTTTTTGCCCACGCCAAATAATTGATATATTTAACATATTGCTTACTACTGTTACTTTCCTCACTTGTTGGAGTATAACTTCTACCATATTTGTAAATCAAATAAATAAACCTATTCAGTTCTTTACGCTCACGAGGAATTGTTAATTGATTTCCAATTTTAACTTCTCTTTTACCCGCTATATAAACCCTTTTCAGTTTTTCTTCACAAAGCAAACTTTTCTTAGGCAGAAATGCACAAATTTTAAAGTCGGCATACTTTTCCTTTTTGCCATTAGCTTCACTAGCACTTTTTAGAAACACTTTTAATGCTTTTGCAACTTCATCTTTATTATTATCAATCCTTGTTGCGATATAGTATGGATATCCTACAATTTCGTGAATCAATTCGCCACGCAAATTGCGATATTCGACCAAAACAAAGTATGCAAAATTAAGCCCAGTGTATCCACCATAACGAGCAATATCCAAAACAGGAGTATTACATTCAATCACCTGACCATCAACGCATAAAGGTTTCTTTAATTTACCTAATTCATAATTAGCACGTTTACCTTCTCTTTTTCCTTCGTCATTTTTAGCAAACATTGCAGCATTTTTATCGTTCTTGTAAATAGTTTGCTCATAAAAACCGCCTGTTGTTTTTGTATTGATTTTTTGCGTAATAAAGCAATCAGAAGAATAATAATTTCTGTCGAAATTGTCCAAAACTTGGCTTACTGTCAGGGTTTCGTCATTAGGAGACCAGTATTCATTCAGCCAATAATACTTTTCTCTGTCCAACTTGTCGAATTCTTTTTGCTGTCTCATTTGCCACATCACAAAACCATTGTCGGAACGCTTTTTCTTATCCCCGTAATGCATTCCCATAAGATTAAACGGCTTTACCTCATTGGAACCACCGTAATTTTGCAGTATATAGTCACCCATCAAGCACGTAATATAAGCATCTTTTGCATGGTGAGTGTCGTTGATACTTCTTCCCCCAACACCTTTTGGATAATCAAACTCACGCCTAAACGCACTATTCATCTCAGCCCGAACAGAGCGAATTTTTGTCTCTGCCCCACTCTTTTCAAAATAATTACTCAACAAAAATGCTGTATTTTTGATAATTTGACGAGTTTCGACCAGTTGTCTCTTGATAAATCCTTGCAGCACACTTTCAGTCAACTCCCTCCGCATAAGCCGAATATATTTTCCTTTAGTCAAAAGCCCCATTTGCTTCAGGTTTTCCCAGAACGGCTTGGCATTCTGTCTAATTTCCTCGGGAACAACCTCGCTATCCCCTTTTGCTTTCTGGTTATCGATACGTTTAACCAAAACTTTGTTATCAAAACTATCGTCCTTAATCAAACACTGCGGTACAATGTGGTCAACATCATAATCAGACAAATGGTTTAGGTCAAGTATTTCTTTGGTATACATACAACGACCAGCCTGCAAATAATACAGCACAACTCTTTCACTGTCAAAAGATTTGATATCTGCCTGCTTATCCCCCTCCAATTTACTGCAATCCACATGCTTTATGTACTCGGCATACAGACTTTTGGCAGACGATTCCGCCAATTCATACTTCTTTCTCATCTCTTTTTGACGAGATTTAGACACTTCGCCTTTCTTCTTGTCATCTTCTTCACGAGCAAACTCTATAAAAATATTCTCAGGAGCGTGCCCCATAACTTTTACCAACTCTTGAACGACTTTGAACGACTGAAAAATCCCTCTTTTTACACTAGGCGAGCAAGCAAGTTCTTCGATTTGCTCTTGAATTGGCTTATTAATTCCTTTTAATCTATCCTTTACTTGCTTCTCAAATTGATAACGCTCGTTTGAATAAACTGAAATAAAATTCTTGTACTTGTTCTCCATTAATTCCAAAATCGTTTTGCCAAAATACTCCGCACCGTTAAAACCATCTTTAAATTCAAAAATCAATTTTTTGCTCAAATTTCCCCAACCACTATAAGATAACGCCTTCAAGTCATTTACCTGTTTTTCTGTCAGGCTAAGTCCATCTATTTCTTTTAGACTTTCAACCAAAATTTTCTTGCTTTCGCCAAAAATTGTGATATATTTTATAATTTTTTCACACTCTATAGCCTCATTGCTTTTTAAAAAACCTATAATAGAGTCAGACGTACCATAAGCCTCGGCGTTAATCTTGAGGTCAAAAATTCGCATCATATCACGAATAGGTTTTAGGTTGGAGTTCAGTTTTTCGCCATTTGCGAACCCCTTAATCACGATATCAGCATCTTTGTATTGTGTTTGCCGTCTAAGAGAATGCTCCAAATCTTTTAATTTGTAAGTATTGCTTTCCAAAAGCCGTTTGGTAATAACCTGAAAATAATTCAAGCCGTCCAAATCGTGCAGTTCATTCAATTTTTGCGCTTCCGCACCGTTTATAATCACGGAAATATTACTCAATTCTTGCAACACATTGAAGTAACTATAAATCATAGAATTTTTAGGTAGTGCCGGCTCTTCCCAAAGATATGTACAATGCCCCACCATTCTGGTAATAAACTCAGTCCTTGTCGCAACCTTATCGATAGCATCATCGTAATTCAAGGCATTTATATTAACATTTTCAAACCCAGGATTGCGTTTTAACCAGCCGAAGCCCTCAGTTTTCTCACCCTTTGCACCCAAAGGACCGACAAAATAATCAATTTTGAAATTGAAAATTTTGATAATATCGCCCCGCTTTTCCCCCAACTGAGGATAATACTTCGCTTGATTATCCAAAATTTTATTCAATTCTTCTTCGTGTAACTGCTTAGGAAAAACTCCATTCCCCGCCATTCGAGGTCGCTGCAAATAGCCCAGTTCTGCCTCATACTCCGCATCAAAACTTTCATCGGTCAAAACGACCTCACTCAAGACGCTTGGCTTGCCGCCCAAGCAAAGCAAAATCTTTTTCGCCTTTTCTGCGACTGTCTCACCGTCTTTTGCATAGCCCGCATCCGAAATCGTTTTCTCATTCCGAGCAATGGCGTCCAAAATTTTGTCCTTAAATTTCTTTGCATCGCACATACCCGCTGAGTAGGTGTAGCGGGCGTAATTATTCGCTTCTTTATAATCACGGAAAAACTTGCGATATTCAGAATTCATAGCACCCGCCTTGTCCGGATATATCGCCTTGAAAACAATTTTTAAGTCAGTCAACTGCTTTTTGTAGCGGTTGTATCTATCAATCATTATGTCAGAAATTGATGACTTATCTTGGGATTTTGGGTCATATTTTCGCCCTTTATGCGTAATAGATATATATTCTATGGCAGAATAAAGGCTTTTTGCCGCTGACAAGAATTCCGCATATTCGCCAGCCTCGGATATGGTAGCATCTACATCTGCTGCGGTGGATAGTTTTATACTGGTTTTATCATTTTTGTCATCCTCAGAGCCAAAGGCAGACTTGTATTTTACATCATACCCCAAAATTAACTTGACAAATTCCCCAAAAGTCTTGTTTTTGGAAATCTTGTTTTTGATAGCATTTTGCTTATCCTTTTTACTCTTATAGGTCTTGGAATCAAGCAAAATCTCCTTGAGAGCATCTTTGTGAGTCTCCAAAACGCTCAGCCATTCAGGCAATACCGACTCGCCAGAATCTTCTTCAACCCCATATAATATTTTTGCTATATCAACAACTTGCGTTAAGGGTCCATCGACATCCTCCGCCGCAAACAAATTTTCGTACAAAAAGTTCCCGCGACTCTTAAAAATGCTGTGAATTGCCAAATAAATCAGTTTTGGGTCGTACTGCTTGTTAGGAGATGTCGCCATTTCTTTTCTCAAATGATAAATGGTCGGATATTCCCGATAATACTCTGCGTCGCAGGTAATTCTTTGGCAAGTTATTTTCCCATCGCTCGCCTTTTTAAAATTGACGCAATCATTCCCACCATCAAACAGGATACTCACATTGCCGAGTGTCCTATCTGATTTTTGCAAAAAACTCTCTTTTAGGCGTACAAAAAAGTTTTCATCATTAATCACTGGCGCAAAAATATTATCTAGCATCCTAATGCGGACACGCCTACGCAAGAGCCTGCGGCGAGCCGAGCGCGATTTACGACGCTCAGCAGCAGTTTCTCGCTCATCAAACAGGCGACTACCCCACAAGTGCTTTTTGCATCGCTTAACCAAATTCATATTTTGGTCGACTACCGCCCAACCGACAGAATTTGTACCAATGTCGAGACCAATATTGTATTTTATACTTTTTAATTTTTCTTTTGACATTTGCTTGACTTTTCCTCCGTAATGTTGTAATCTATGATTGGGTGGAAATACCTGAATTACATGATAGAGTTAAAATAAATTTAAACTCATCGCCGCATTTGTGCGGTTAGGCTTGGCTAATGCCGAGCCTTTTTTGTTTCCTGCACAATAATATTATCATATAATCAGTCAAACGACAAACATTTCAGCCAAAAATAAGTCTACTAGAGGCGAAATTTACACACAAATACCACCGCGCAAAAAGTAAACAATCGTCGCTATTGTGACAGTCCGTTTAACAAAACTACCACGCAATCTCAAAAAAAACAGCCACGCAAATACCACTAACAAAACACCACCACACCGCTCATCACAATACCCCGAATACACCCAAGCAACATACCACATAATAGCACTTCGCTCAACGCGCTTCGACACACCACAAGCAGCACGCAATCTATTATGCGTAATATTGTTGCATTGTACTCAAGGTATTTTTGCGAGCATCCTTTTGCTCGGTAGATTTCGCCGCTTTTACGACCTCTACACAGTCATCATTTACCAACAACCTATTGTCGCCCGCCACGACAATTTTTTGCTCAGACTGGCGGTCAGCATTCTCTATCATATACTGCGAAATCGGGCGAATAAACAATTTTTGAATACTCCCATTGAGCGATCGCGCCCCTGTCGCCATATAGTTCGCGTCGAGCAAAATGTCGTCAAGCAATTTGTCACGGTACTCGATAGATAGATGACTATTCGGATTGTTCGTCGCAAACTGCTCAATCCTCGCATCCAACTTTTGCCCCAGCACTTGTTTTAATTCTGCTTTGGTCAAATCGCTATATTCCAGCAAACCGTCAAAACGCCCCAAAAACTCCTTGACAAAAGGCGTGCCATTTTCGCCCGTGCGCGACATCAATTCATCTAGATTAAAATTCTCAGATTTGCGGCCAACCTCAGCCTTTTGATTGGTGGTGCAAGTGATGACAAAATTCTCCACGCTATAGATTTTACCCTTTGCCGAAGTACATTTCCCCTCGTCCAGCAAACTCAGCAAAAAACTCAAGCAAGAGCGGTCGCACTTGTCGATTTCGTCAAAATTGATGACCCCGTTAGGATTCTTATCCAAAAACTCAAGAAAACCGACCTTATCATCATAGCCGATATAACCCGGCGCAGAGCCTATCAATCGCGAAACATCACTCGAATGCTTAAACGTGCTCATATCCACAGTAAAAAGCCGCCCACCGAAAAACGTGTCAGCCAACGCCTTTGCGGTCTCGGTCTTGCCGACGCCCGTCGGTCCGTTCATCAAAAAGGACGCGATAGGCCTATTCCCCGCATAAAAACCACACGAAACGCCGACTAATTTGTCCAATATTTCATTTTTGGCAGCCACTTGCCCGACAATCCGATTTTTGAATGTGTCGCATTGATTTTTTGTGATACGAAAATCCGCCAAATTCACCCAATCATCAGCAACCTGTTCTGTCTCTTGCGACTCATTTTCGCCATAAAAAGTGACACCATTCTCGCACGCCTCAAAGAGCGGCAACATTGAGCCAGCCTTGCTCTTGGTAAACGTCTCCTGCCCCTCAGGCGTAATGTACTGCAAACCATCCAAGTAGTTCTCACAATGCTCCCAAGACAACCCAACTTTTGAATTATCCAAATTGAGTTCGTACATAACATTACGCAACTCAAGCAACTCATCATTCGTAACACTCAAAAATGGCAATTCCCACCCAATCATCTCGCAAATATTGTGCAAGTATTTTTCGGGCGCATTGCGAATAAACTCGGGCGTACTCTCATCTATTTTGAACCCCAGACGCCCATTGCTCTCCTGCAAAAAGAATGTCGAATAAAGCGTCATCGCCTCTTTGTCAGAGAGCGAAACTCTGACCGAATTTTCCCCATTCTTTTCTATGTGATACATAGCCGAAATCGCCGCCGCAACATATGCCGAACACCCGCTCCTTACAGGCTCACTAAACAAAAATTCAGGCTTGCAAATCTCCTCATACAGCCTAATCTTTTGAGGACGCGAAACATCGGGGAAAAAGGCAGTATTACCGCGCGCGCGCAACTCATTAAACGCGGCAAAAACGCGATTGTAAGGCATTAAGTGATAAAAATACTCGTCGACAAGATTGTATTTTTCTGACTCCACACGCTTGTTGACTGCGACAAAATCTGACAGGCTACAAGGCGTAGACTCGAGCGCCATCAAAAACAAATCAATCGCAGACAGTGGCGTATCCTCCGCGAGCGTGCAATCCTCCATTCGTTCAGTAAAAATCGCATCAAAATATCTGGAAAAATTCTGCTTTTCCCGACGCGTAAAAGCGCTCGCCGTCAAATACTCTACCGCGTGAGGGGCGCGCCGCTTCGCCCTACCAGTGCTGTAAACATAGAGATAATTCAAGTCAATCATATGTCCTCCGTAAGGGGATTGCGCCTCCCCAAAACGCAAGGCACAACCGCATAAAAAATCAAAACAAGATTATGCCCGCTGACTTGTTCTGTTGGTCGGATTATAGCACCCTTTGTCGAATTTGTCAACCGTTTTTCGAAAATTTTTTTGAAAAAATTTTCTCCCCCTCTCGCGCGCGCGTTCATATTATATATAACGCACAAAAACGCCGTTTTGAGGCAAAAAATTTTTTCCAATTTTCTTCCGCCCCCTCTCAAAAACTACAGAATTACTTTTTCTCAAGCGCTTTCGCTCGCTTTTTTGTGTTAATTTTTCTTATTTTTTTTGTTATTTTTTTTCTATTTTATTTACTATTTTTTTACTATTTTTTTTGTTATTTTTTTACACAATTTTTGATGTTTTTTGAGGTCAAAAAGTGCATAAGTTGGGTCGAAAAATTATTATTATTTTTGATTTTTTGAGTATTTTTTTTGTATTTTTTATGATTATTTTTAGCCATAATTCTGCTTTTCCTGAGCCATATTTCGTAATAAAAAAAAATCACGGCTCAATTTATCGATTTTTTGAGCGTGATTTTGACCGCGCAAGTGAATTTTATCACGACCGCACCCCTTTTTAGCCACACGCAAGCAATACCGAAAAATTTACAAAATTTGACACATAATACAATTTTTTATCATACTAAAAATCGCTTGCTTAAAATATAAATGTTGTGCTATAATATGCGCATATATCATATTAAAAGGAGAATTGTATGTCTAAATCACCAAAAGAACAAAAGCCTGTCAATTTTAAGACAAAATACATCACTTTGGGCATTGTGGTTGCTTTGCTGATCGCTGCGATTGTTTTATGCATCGTCTTTATGGGCAACAAAGAGGCAAAAGCGATTATGACTATGGAGACCAATCCCGGGGTGCAGTTGGTTTTGGATAAAAACAACAAAGTAGTTTCGCAAGTCGCTACCAATGCTGACGGCGAAAAGTTACTCACCATTGTAGATTTTACAGGAATGAGCGCAGAGGCTGCTGCTGAGTTGTTTGCCAAAGCATCTACAGAGTGGGGCAAAATCAATACTGTAGATACTTCTAGCGGAGCATCAGCCGACGGCTCTACCAAAGTAGTTATTACCATTTCTGCAGAAAAATCAGAGGAATATGCAAAACTCGCTAGCAGTGTAAAATCAACAGTAAACAAGTATTTTTCTGAAAACGGAATTTTCGCAGGTGCTGTAACGAGCGTTTCTGAGGATGTTGCTACAGCAGTAAACAAGATGGGGGTCAGCGCAAAAGAATACGCAAACAAGACTACTCAAGAAATTTTGGACTACGCAAAAGAAGCATCTAGCGACCTAGAAAAAATCGCTATCAGCGATCGCGACAGTATGAAGACCGATTTTGAAACACTTTACGCAACAGTTATAGCTGGTACAGACAAATTATTTGAAGCCGCTGACAAGGCATTCAAGGCAGCCGAAACAGCCTTGAATGACGCAAAGAAGGCATTGGACAGCGCAAAAGACTCTGCACAAAAAGCAATCCAACAAGCCATTTACGACGCAGCAAAAAAGACTTATGACACCGCAAAGGCAGACTACGACAAAGCAAAAGCAGAATTTGAAAAGAAACGAGTTGAATTGAAAAAGCAATGGGATGTAAAAATCACTGAACTCGAAAAGAATGCAGAAGCATACTTCAAGCAGTTGAAGATTGATATGGAGACTGCATACAATGCTGCCAAAACAGAGATTCAAACTCACATCGACAACTTTAACAAAAAGTCTGACGCCGAAAAACAGGCTGCTCAAGACAAAATCAAACTACTCCAAAACAGCCTTACAAAATAATACCAAAAATCAAAATTGTGTTTTACAAAAATCACAACTATGATAATCACAAAAACCTCGCAATTTGCGAGGTTTTTGCTTGTTTTTTTTGATAAAAAATGCATAATTTTAATAAAAATGCTATATTTTTTGAGAATTTATAATTATTTTTGAATTTTGTTTTTGGGTTGCTAAGTCCTTTTTTTTAGTCATATCTCCACTCTCCCAAAAGCATACTGAGGCTTTATGACACAAAGTGGCAAATATATATTTTGCTTTTTTTAGATCTTTTGAGTATCTTTATGCATTTTTTGAGTTTTAATTACTGATAATTTATTGGGGGTAAGGCTTAATTTTTTTGGGCAGCAGAAGATTGCATTCGCGATGAGTTTTTATTATCTTTGCGTGAAAAAACGCTACAAAACTGAATTATTGCACCGTTACAGCAAATTCCACGGTTACCTCGTGCGACGGACTAATTTCTCCCAAATCAAAACCAGTGGTCGGGTCGTACGCTTCAACAGTAGTATTGTCGACCTTGACGCTCCCTGCGTTAAAGGTCACCCCTGCGGGCAGGACATCACTGAACCGCACATTTGTGTGCGCCACTCCTCCCTCATTCTTGATGATATTGGTATACACGACCACATCGCCCGGTAAGACTGAGGACTTATCGGCAGATTTTCGAATCGAAATCGTCGCATCGAGCAAGTCGAATGAGGCGACATTGGATTGCTCTTGCAAATTCTGAATTTCGTCGACCGAGTATGTGATAGAAGAAACAAAATTAAAAGTGTCGCCTGTCGGGTCGGGGTCTATCGTCACGGTATACACGATTGTTGACGAAGCGTTTTTCGCAATCGAGTTCGGGAGGTCAAAACCTGCCTCGGGGTCAAAATCAGCGTAAGGGACATCATCCACCGTCACTGTACCAGTTTTGAATGTCACTTTTTCATCAATAGTATCTTGGACGCGAATATCGGTAATTTCCGCATCGCTATCATTTGCAAGAACCAAAGTTATCTGAACCTCGTCGCCAACCATTCCGAAACTTTTGGAAACAAGTTTTGTTTTTCTAAAGGACGTCGTCATATTCTCGGTCGAAGACAGATTGCTAGTCGCGGTTTTTGTCTTGACCGTTGTGTCAGGCATTGTGTACTGATACGAAACGGTCGAAGTATTATTAATTTTTGCCATATTATCTCCTAAAAATTGAGTCTATCTTCTCCATTTTATGTAAGCAGCAAAAATTTTGTTCTCTTTGTTTGATATCCCTGATTGCGTGATAAATAATCATAATTTGGGTCAAAAAAGCAGCAAAAACGCGTTAAAAACGCGTTTTTTTGTTAAGGTTTTGTTATTTTTCACATTTCATAAATGTTTTTCATAATATTTAGTTATGAAGGAAAACAATTATAATCTATTAGTAAATCAAATATTTGATACGGTTTTGCACTCTCACCCAAAAGCAATCGCACATATTGGTGGAAGCAAGAATTATCCGAGAATTGATGGCTTTGCTCATTTTTACGATACGGCGGCTGGATGCGTGGTGATTGCTTGCGTGCAGAATTTACCACAAAATAGCCCGTTTTTTGGTATGCATATTCACCAAAAAGGCGTGTGCGAAGATAATTTTTCTTCCGCGGGTGCGCATTGGGATGATGGACTACACCCTCAACACACGGGCGACCTGCCATCACTCAAGAACGCAAATGGTAATACTTTTACTATGTTTTTGGACTCAAATTTTACCGCAATCGAGGCTATCGGCAAATCAATCATTATCCACGCAATGCCTGACGATTTTACCAGTCAGCCCGCAGGAAATTCTGGTGAGCGGATTGCTTGCGGTATTATAAAAACCAACAAAAACACTATTTAAGCTACAAAAAACAGTAGGATAGTTGCTGAAAAACGCAATTATACCCTACTTTTTTGTGTATTTCGGATAATATTTTGAATGTATCAAATTAATCTCACTGCACCAATAATTTATCAAATTGTTATTATTTATTAATTATTTATTTTTATTTTTTTCACTATTTTATTTGTATTTTTGCTGAATTTTTATGTGATTTTTTGCGTTTTTAAGATAGGTAAATGGCGCAAAAATAACCCAAAATTAAAAGAAAAAACTAGTTTTTCACTAGTTTTTTGCTTGTTGTGTATTCTGACTCTCTCTTTGTGCAAGGTCGTTGATGACATCGACAGCCAGCCTACCCATACCAAAGTCAGCATACATATCCGCCCTAACGGTATTCAGCATCTTGTCCATACTTTCAACATCTGACATCGCCTCTTTCTGCTCACGAAGCATCACATCCTCACGAGTGATTTGTTCATTACAAGCAAATTTGGGAGTCAAATCCTTGAAATGCTCTTGAGGCTTGTACTCTTCTGACAAGTTAATACCGCGCACAAGACACGCCTTTTGGAATTTTTTGCTTGAACGCACAAATTCATCAGTGCACTTTTTGAACCCTTCGCGACTTTTGCGAGCCTCGCGGTAGTCGTGCTCGTATTCGTTGTGCAATTTTTCTAGCGCTTTAGCAAACAACACAGGCTTACCCCAATAAAGTTGCTTTAATTCAGTCAATTTGTCTTGATAACTTGCGTGATTTTGCATACAAGCATCAATATTAAGCAAAAATGCTTTTTGATGAGCGTCCATCTCAAACGATGTCGTCATCTCGGTAATAATGATTTGTGCACAATCGTCACCACGAATCGCATTTTGGAGAACTTGCCTCAACGCAGCAGCAACCTCGGCTGAAGCGTCGCGCTCCACACTCTTGATATTCTCTTCTGCTTTTTTGATAATCCTTGGATCCATAATTTACCCTCTCTTTTGTTTTATGAAAAACAATCAAAAACACCTCAAAAACTCGCGTTTTACCCGCTTTTTTGTTTATTTTTGATTGATTTTTACTAAAATTATTGAATTTTTGCGTTTTCGGGAACGATAACTTAACCGCTAAAAACCCGCATAGGAAATGAAAAACTACCTTTTATCTATCAGAACCGCCCCTATTAAACTTGTTAATATTATACCACAAAACAGCAGTACGGTCAATACTGATTTTTTAAATTAATGAAAGTTTTTTAAATTCGTATCAAGTTTTTATGAAACAAATCGCAAAAACACACTATTTTGCTAAAAATTGCGTAAAAAGCCCACAAAAAAACTAGTGGAAATCACTAGTTTCTCTCTTGTTGTGCGGCTTGCGCCTCTTGCTTTGCTGTGTCGTTGATTGCGTCTGTCGCCAATTTCCCCAACTGAAAATCATTATACATATTCGTCCTGACGTAGTGAAGTCGGTCATCCATATATTTTATTGCACGCTCTACTTCATACTTATCCAAAATTCCAGCCTCTTCTGGTGTCAAAGGTCTGTCAACCCCGGCCAACAATTCGGGTAAGGTCGCATTAGGTTGTTTGCACTCGCCTTCAATCTCTTGCTCATCGTCAAATTTAGCCAAAAATGCTTTTACTTTTTTATTTGCTTTTACAAATTCGTTTTGGCACTTTTCAAACTCCACTCTGTTTTTGCGCGCAGAACGATAAACACTCTCATATTCACGATTGATTTGCTCCAACGCTCTCGCAAAAAGTAGTGGCTTGCCCCAATACACTCGTTTTAGTTCATCCAACCTGTCTTGATAACCCAAATGCTTTTGGTCGCAATCGTGGATAAATCTCGAAAAAGCACTTTCGTAATCTGTCATCTCAAAAGATTTTATCACCTCAATCAAAAACGGCTCAACATTAGCGTCGCCCATACGAGCCATATCCAGAGCATCGTACAATCCCGCCACACCACCATCATTTGCCTTCTCATATTTTTTGATACATTCTTCAAATTTCTCTATTGTTTTTTTATTCATAATTTTTACCTCTTTTGTTTAAAATATGGTCAAAATACACATTTTTGACCGATTTTTTGCTATTTTTTTGTGATTTTTTTGATTTTTTGTGATATTTATTAACCTTAGGTCACTCGAGCACAAAGTTGTATCGCGGACAAATTTTAGCCCAAAACCTACTCAAATTGCCCATTGCGCACTCTGTCGATGCCATCAACAAAATCACGAGTGGCAGCATAATTTAACCTATTTATTCTTAACCTGCGACAGATTTAATTAAATTATAGCACATTCACCACTTCTTGTAAATACCGCAATTTAAAAAATTACCTAAATTTACAGAAAAATACACCCCAATTTGCTCATAACTAGTCATTTTGCTACACATAATATACTAGGAGGTGAATAAATGAATATAAATATCATCAACTGGATTGCTTTTGTAATACTCGCAATCGGCGGACTAAATTGGGGACTGGTCGGAATTTTTAACTTTAATATTGTGGACTGGATTTTCGGCGGATACAATGCCGGCAGCATCATCGTTTATATCCTAGTTTTATTGTCGACAATTTGGCTAATTATTTCTCTATTAATGAACAGAAATTTGTATTTTTTAGGCAACAATAAAAATTCATAAATAAGTAATAAAAACGGCAAAAATGCCGTTTTTTTATTAAAAATATGCATTTTTTCATCAAAAACAGCGTTTTTACTGCTTTTTGTGGCGTTTTTGCTTAATAGTGTTTAGTTTTTTGTGAATTTTTTATGATTTTTTGTGGATATTTTTACTATTTTTATATTATTTTTTTTGTAATTTTTATCTATTTTTTTGGGGGGGCATTCTTTGGGGTATTTTTTTGAATTTATTTTGATTTTTTTGCACAATTATTTGCAGGAGTAAACGGCCTAGAAAAACACAGAAAATTGCTTTTTGACCGCAAAAACGCATAAAAATCATCAAAAAATCGTAAAAATGACGCGTTTTTGTTTGTTAATTAGGTCGAAATTGGTTATAATTATAAAAACACGGAGGTGAAAAATGAGTATAAAATTTGTACAATATGGATGCGGAAAAATGGCTAAATACACTGTTCGCTACTGCATCGAAAAGGGTTACGAGTGTGTTGGGGCTTTTGATATAGATGAGTCAAAGTTTGGCACCGATATTGGAGAATTCGCCGGGGTCAAAAAACTCGGCGTAAAAATCGAACCAATCGGTGGTGACATTGTCGAAAGACTAAAATCGCTCTCTCCTGATGTTGCGATTGTGACGACGATGAGTTTGCTGAGCGATTGCAGTGAGGCGCTGTTGAGTTGCGCAAAGGCTGGCATCAACGCGATTACTACTTGCGAAGAGGCTTTTTATCCTCAAAACAGCAATCCAAAACTCTTTCAGCAGATTGACGAACTCGCAAAACGCAACGGCTGCACAATAACAGGTGCGGGGTATCAAGATGTGTTTTGGGGTAATTTGATTGTAGTTTTGGCGGGCGCGACTCACAAAATCACAAAAATCCAAGGTAGCAGTAGTTATAATGTGGAGGACTACGGGATTGCTCTGGCGCGAGCACATGGCGCCGGGCTAACACCTGCGGAATTTGAGGCTCAAGTCGCCGCAGCAGACAACATTTCAGCCGCAGAACGCAAAAAAATCATCGACGCGGGCGAATTTGCGCCTAGTTATATGTGGAATGTCAACGGGTGGCTGGCAAGCAAATTTAACTTGCACATCACTTCACAAACTCAAAAATGCGTGCCGCTTTACCACAACACCAACCTCAATAGCAGCACACTCGGGATGAACATCCCTGCAGGATGTGCGACAGGAATGAGCGCGGTGGTTACTTCGCAAACACAAGAAGGGGTGGTTATCGAGACGCAATGTATCGGCAAGGTCTACGCGCCTGACGAATGCGACAAGAACGAGTGGACGATTTTCGGCGAGCCTGACACGACGGTGACAATCAGTCGCCCGCAAACAGTCGAACTCACCTGTGCCACCGTGGTCAACCGCATCCCCGACCTAATAAAAGCGCCGAATGGTTATGTAACGACAGAGAATTTTGACATAGCAAAATACGACCAAAACCAAAAGTAGAATTATAAAAAGTGCACAAAAATGCATTAAAAGTGATAAAAAACACAAAAAAGCGGTAAAAAACCGCTTTTTTTGATAAAAATGACAACATTTTGCTAAAATACATAGCGAGGTGTCACAAAAATAATTTCCAGAAAAACAGCACGCACATAATTTGCCACTCAGAAAATCAAACTACCTCTGCATACTTTCGCCTGACTTTTCGCCAAACAAAAATTCCTCCATCTCCTTACGCGCACGAGCAGTCACGACGTACGTATCAGGACGCGTCACGCCCTCTACCAAAATATCTTGCTCGCGGATAATGTTGATTTTACCACGGCAGCAGTCGATACAACGCGCAGCATTTTCTCCCGCGTCGCTAGAGCAATCGCTATCCCCGGTCTCGGGCGAACCGTCACAGCGATCTCCTACTCCTTGACTAGCACTCTGAGCAGCGGCTTCACGCATCGCATCGAGACTCACCTGCTCTCTAACAGTTTGATTCTGGGCATCAGACTGGGTATTCGCGTCAGCAGCCAATGCTTCGCACTCCTCTTCAGCCTCTTTGGTCGCCTCTGCGACCGCAATACACATCTGCTCGAAATCACCGAATTCCGTCCCAAGCACGCCACCCTCAAGTGCCGCAAGGTAATCTCTCTGCTTGTGTTTTGCATCAGCAGTGGTTTGGGTATTAGTTCCCTCAGTTTTTCTCGTCATAGCGGCTACCATCTCCTGCGCCTCCATTTGCTCGGCGACCATACACAGAGCCAATTTATCCAAATTCCTAGAAAAATCCTCATCCCAGAGCCTGCGCTTTTTGTTCTCGCAATAGAGCGCCCCCGACATCAGCGCGACGCCTAGCGAACCAAAAATCAGCGTACTGCCTGCGGTCACCCCCTCTGCGATAGCATTCAGCCCAAACATCCCCGTGACCCCAGCATAAGCCGACAACAAGTACCCAATAATAAGATGATATTTTTGCGAAGAAATCAACGCATTATCTCTAAAACGCGCGTACTGCGCCTGACGAATCGTCAACAAATCACGCGCATCTTGCGCAGATTTGCCATCAAAAACTCTGCGATAATCAGCAATTATCGAGTCCAACTGCATCCATTTTTTGTTCAAAAACTCATCATTTGCTGAATCATTTTTTGCCATATTACATCTCCTTTTCATTATCTCTGCATCTCGGCAGCCTCATCTCTGCCCAAGCCTCTCTCAATAATGAGGTCATTGAGAGTGTCGACCGTCTCTTGAGCCTCGTCGACAACCCCCTCTAGCCGCTCAATCTCGCGGACACACCTAATCGACGAATAAACGGCATAGCCCAAGCATCCAGCGACGCCCAACCCAAGCCCGATACCGACCGAAGCGGACAAATCGCCGCCAAAAACAGACGCGAACGGCGCGACGCAGAGCCCTGCAAAAAACAGCATCGCCCTCTCGTAACTCTTGAGCAATTTGTCGTCCTGCTCAAGGGTTTTGGTACGCGCGACCGAACGAGCGATATCCAAATCGAACTTGCTAATCCTATGCAAATTCTCCAACTGCTCATTAGAATACTCGTCGACATCCTCAAAATAATTGTGCAGCAGTGCCGACTCTCTATTTGAATTGTCAAAAAAATTCTTCATAACATCCATCCTCAAAAAATCTTTTGACACTATTTTATCATAAATTGAAATTTTGTCAATGATAATTCATTATTTATGTATAAGCAGTAAAAATATTGCGTGAGCGGATTTTTTGTATGGGCAAAACGTGCGAAAACTCAATAAATTGGGTGGTAAAATTTGTGCTTGCTTTGGCGTAAAAAAATAAATAAAAAATAAGAAAAATTTCACAAAAAAATTCGCCAAAAAAATCGTGAAGAATATTTAGTTTGGTCAAAAATTCGCAAAAAATCATCAAAAAACACCAAAAAAACGCAAAAAAACCACAAAAAATCGTAATATTGAGGAAAAAGGCGCTTAATTTTGATATATTTTTTTGCAATTTTATGATATACTAAATCATAATATTTTTTGAGGTGCTGATATGTTTGATGAATATCTAAGTGAGCAATATTTGGAGAAATTAAACAAGTACTGGCGGGCAGCAAATTACCTGAGTTGTGCGCAACTTTACTTGCTCAAAAATCCCCTTTTGCGAGACCCCCTCAAACTCAGCCACATAAAGAAAAAAGTCGTCGGGCATTGGGGTACTGTGCCTGGGCAAAACTTTGTATACGCGCACTGCGACCGCGTGATAAAAAAATTTGACCTAGATATGATGCTCATCGCGGGTCCGGGTCACGGCGGTAATTTTTTTGTCGCAAACTCGTATCTTGAGGGTGTTTATAGCGAAGTTTACCCTGAAATCGGGCAAAATTATGAGGGAATTGAGCGCTTGTGCAAACAGTTTAGTTTCCCAAACGGGGTATCTAGTCACGTTTCGCCTGAAGTGCCCGGCTCTATCCACGAGGGCGGCGAACTCGGCTATAGTCTCGCGCACGCTTTTGGTGCGGTGCTGGACAACCCAGACCTTATCGCGACCGTGATAATCGGTGACGGCGAGGCGGAAACGGGACCTTTGGCGACATCGTGGCATGCCAACAAACTACTCAACCCAAAGACGGACGGAGCGGTTCTGCCGATTTTGCATCTGAATGGCTACAAAATCAGCAATCCGACCATTCTCGCACGCATCCCGCGCAACGAACTCATCAAACTTTTTGAGGGGTACGGCTACGCGCCAATCATTGTCGAGGGTGATGACCCGATGAAAATGCACAAAGTAATGGCGAAAGCGATGGATAATTGCATCCAGACCATCCAACACAACAAAAAATCGAAGACCAAACGCGCTGACCCGATGATTATCCTAATGACGCCAAAGGGGTGGACCTGCCCAAAAACTGTCGACAAAAAGCAAATCGAAGGCTCGTTTAGAGCGCATCAAATCCCTGTCGAAGTCAAATCGGCAGACGACCTCGAAATCCTCAAAAATTGGCTAGCAAGTTATCATCCTGAGGAATTATTCGATGAAAACGCCCGTCTAAACGAGGAAATTAAAGCGATTTTGCCACAGGGCGACAGGCGCATCAGCGCCAACACGCACGCCAACGGAGGACAACTGCTAGTACCTCTCACCACGCCGAATGTCGAGGAATACACCTTGCCATTCAAAAAGGCTGGGAGCGTCCGCGCGCAAGATATGCTAGAGTTGAGTGGCTACATTCGCGACCTATTCAAACTCAACAAGGACAACAAAAATTACCGACTCTTTTGCCCTGACGAAGCGATGAGCAACCGTCTCTACAAGGTTTTTGAGGCGGAAAATCGCGATTTTCAAGCGAAAATCATCAATTCTGATGAGTATCTCAGCCCTGACGGCAGGGTGATGGATAGTTTCTTGTCTGAGCACCTGTGCGAAGGGATGCTGGAGGGATATCTGCTCACAGGGCGGCACGGAATGTTCGCGAGTTATGAGGCTTTTATCCGCATTGTAGACAGTATGGTTTCGCAACACGCAAAATGGCTGACCGTGTGCAGCAATCTCGAGTGGCGCGCGCCGATTTCCTCGCTCAATCTAGTTCTGACGAGTAATGTTTGGCAACAGGACCACAACGGTTTTACGCACCAAGACCCCGGATTTCTTGACCATTTGAGCAGCAAAACGGCGGAATTTGTGCGGATGTACCTCCCTCCTGACACAAACACCCTGCTCTACACCTTTGACCAATGCACCCGCTCAACCAACAAAATCAACGTAGTGGTCGCGAGCAAGCATCCAAGTTTTCAATGGCTGTCCTCGCAAAAGGCAAAGGCGCACGCAAATGCGGGCGTGGGCGTATGGGATTTTGCCTGTCAAGGGAATGCAGACTACCCTGATGTAGTGCTGGCGTGCTGCGGCGACACGGCAACACTAGAGAGTATGGCGGCGGCTTCACTCATTCGCGAATACCTGCCTGAACTGAATGTGCGTTTTGTCAATGTAATCGACCTAATGAAACTGGTCAGCGCTGACCAACACCCGCACGGGTTGAGCGACGATGAATATGACGAAATTTTCACCAAAAAAGCGCCGATTATATTCAATTTCCACGGCTATCCACGACTAATTCACCAACTCACATACAAGCGCAACAATCAGAATTTGCACGTCAGCGGCTACTGTGAGCAAGGCACCATTACCACGCCTTTTGATATGCGCGTAAGGAACAAGGCGGATAGATATCACCTGATACTAAAAGTGCTAAAATATGTTTCGCTGCCTAAGGCGAAAAAGAACGAAATCGCAAAGGAAATGGAGGCAAAACTCGCAAAACACGCCGAATATATTGCAGAGCACGGCATAGATATGCCAGAAATCCTCAACTGGAAATGGTGAGTTTCGCTCTCGATTTGAAGCAAAAATAAATAGATAAAAAATAAACAAAAATACAAAAAAATATTAGAAAAATAAGCAAAAATTCATAATTAATTGATAATGAATTAATAAAATTATTAAAAAAAACAATATAAATAAGCCAACAAAAAGCCTGCTGATAAGACTAATATCAGCAGGCTTTTTTTATAATTTCTGTTATTTTTTTGTGTATTTATAGTGTTTTTTGATGAATTTTTGTGATTTTACTATTTTTTGATATTTTCTCGAATTTTCGCTATATTTTAGCAGTATTTTCTAGCGAATTTTTAAACAAACAAAAATCGCTCAATTAATAAGATTTCGCAAACAGGGTTATAAAGCCCTCACCCTCGTCCAAATCCTTGCCACAGCACGCACATTTGCGCTTTTTGCCAGACTGGTCAAAAGGCATACAGCGACTAGTGATAGCGGTGTCTTCTTTCAACTTTTCTTCGCAAGCGCGGTCGCCACACCAAGTCACGCGGACAAAATTCCCCTCGTTGACAGTGCGTACCAAATCCTCGCGATTGTCCACCTCGATAATGTGCTCTTGGGTCTTTTGTCGAGCGGTCTCGAGCATTTGCCCTTGAATTTCATCCAGCAATGCAGCGATGCTTTGCTCTAGGCTGTCGTTAGCCAAAGTTTGCTTGGTCAATTTGTCGCGGCGACAGACTGTCACCTGCCCATTCGCCAAATCGCGGCTACCCACCTCGATACGCAGAGGCACACCTTTCATCTCGTATTTGTTAAACTTGTACCCAGCAGAATACTCGCTCGCGTCAACTTGTGAACGGATGCCCTGCGCGCGCAATTTCTGATCCAAATCATCACAAAAGGCGAGAATCTCCTCATTCTTGGTAGTAATCGGCACGATAATCGCCTGAATTGGCGCCACTCTAGGAGGCAGCACCAGCCCGCGCTCGTCGCCGTGTGCACAAATCAATGCACCAATAAGGCGGGTAGATGTCCCCCAACTAGTCTGGTGCGGATACGCCATTTTGCCGTCACGATCCTGATACTTGATATCAAAACTGCGAGCAAAATTCGTACCCAAATAGTGGCTGGTGCCTGACTGCAGACTCTTGCCATCGCGGGTCATCGCCTCGATACAATAAGTCACCTCAGCACCTGCAAATTTCTCTTTCTCTGTCTTTCTCCCCGTAATCACAGGCAGCGCCAAGTACTCCTCAGCGACATCGCGGTAGATATTGAGCATTTGCAAGACCTCAGCCATAGCCTCCTCTTGAGTCTCGTGGAGGGTGTGCCCCTCTTGCCACAAAAACTCAGAGGTACGCAAGAATGGACGAGTAGTCTTTTCCCAACGCAATACGTTCGCCCACTGATTGTACTTGTATGGCAGGTCACGATAACTCTGCAGCCATTTGCCAAACATTTTGCAAATAACGGTCTCACTGGTAGGACGGATGACCAATTTTTCCGCTAATTCTGCGCCGCCTGCGTGCGTTACCACTGCAACCTCGGGAGCGAACCCCTCGACGTGCTCCTTTTCTTTCTCCAAAAAACTATATGGGAAAAGTAGCGGGAAATACGCATTCTGATGCCCCGTCGCCTTGAAACGCCTATCCATTTCGCCCTGAATCAACTCCCAAACCGCGTAGCCGTACGGGCGGATGACCATCGTCCCCTTGACTGGACCATAGTCAGCCATCTCCGTCTTGATAACGACGTCAGTATACCACTGCGCATAGTCGGTGTGAATGTCTGCTATTTCTTTGACAAACTCGCTCTTTTCCATAAAACTCCTCCTTAAGGGTAATTTATTCCTCAATTTTACCACAGTCCGACTCAAAAATCAAGACTTGGCAATATATTTTTTGATTGCCTCGGCAAAAACCGTACAAAAAAGTCCGCGCGGCACAAAAGGCTCGCTTGCGGATAGTGTTTTCGCTATATTTTGCGGTGCTGATGCTCGGCGAATTGCTCATTCGCAAGCGAGCGCTGGTAGCAATTCATCGACAAATTTTATCGTGAAATTCTGTGCGACGGCGGCAATCGCCTTATCAAACGGCGCACCTGTCAACTCGTTGTTTGAGACGACGCGAAAACCGATTTTTGCGATGCCGAAATTGTCACAAGTTTTGTAAGTGGCGACACTCTCCATATCTTCGCAAAACGAGCCGAATGTGCGCTCCAAAAATTTTATCCTGTCGAACTCCTTTGAAAACACATCACCCGAGCCCAAGCACCCCGCTATCACGGCGTGGTCAAATTGAATTTGGGTCGCAATTTTGACCAATTCAGGCGTTGCTGCGACGCGATAAGACCTACTGCGATTGGGCGTCCACAACAGGCTATCACTCCCCGCCCCCTCTGGCTGAGCGGGCTGCTTGAAATCATTGATATACGCGGCAGTTTCGCCCACGATTATCTCGCCGACATTCAGCCCGATTTTGTGCGCGCCTGCACAACCTTGATTAATAATCAGGTCAGGCTGAAATCTCATTATCGCTAACGCGGTGGACATCGTCGCATTGATGATGCCGCTCTGTGTTTCGCTGATGATTATGTCGCAACCTCTATGTTTCGCAAGAAAAAATCGGTAGCCCGCCTCGCAAACCTCTTTTTGCGGGGTTAAAAAGCCCTTTAGTACGCCGAGTTCTTCTTCCATTGCACCTTGGATAACTATCGTTTTCATAACGCCTCCTATTGTTTTTGTTTTGGCTTTCTGCCAGTTGTGAGAATATAGTATATGCTATTTGCAGCCGTTTTTTTGTCCAAACCGCAGGGAAACAGCAGTGGTACACAAACGCGGCTTGCCGTGGTGCGTGGCTCCGCCACGCACAATGCGCCGAATGGCGCATCAGGCGCCCTAGCGGGGGCGCCTCACGGCAAGCCGCCCCTGTCGAGAGCTGTATTCTCTTGCACGCCCTGAGTCGACCACGCTACTCCATTTGCGGCTCAATATCACCTGTATAGTGCTCGCTCTGCCATTCGCGGCGCTCAATTTGCTCGCGATATTCATCATTGCCTTTTACTAGTAATGGCTCAATCAACTCGCCAATTTCGCGCGCAGACGGTAGCGGGGTAAACTGCTGGGTGGTGTGATTTTCTCGCGAATTCGTCACACCGAGAGCCAGAGTATATGAAAGTGCCATTGATGGGAAATCGGCACGCTTGTCCGCGGTTTTCCAATATTTATCCCTTTTGATAAACATATCGTGCTCATCAAAAACGGTTTTGTTTTCGCTGGCGAAACTCCTAGCAAAAACTGTGGCGGTGTTGGCATTGACGCGCAATTCGCCGCACCCGAGATATGGGATAGAGTCCGTAGTCGCGCACGCCGAACCGCTCAAATAGTCGCGCTCAAATTTTTCCGCCAGCAATTCGTCCAAAAAGGACTTGAATTCCAAATTCGTGGTATATTTGTTGGCGTCCACAATAGGCGCGTAGCAGATATGCAGTATTTGGCTCAAGACTTTTTGCGAATCCGGCGGCGAATAATCAAAATATTTCTCCATAACCCCACTCGCGTATGTGACCATTCTATTGACCACCACCTCGCCGTAGCAAAAAGATAAAATATTGATATTCCGCATACTGCGGCAAGCCTGCTCGACCGAGAGTTTTTGCCCAGTTGCGTCCAAAATTCGCGGCAAAATCAATCTCCTAGTTATTTCTATCACATCTTGCTGAGTCAAATTGCCGACATCCAGCCCCGCCATTGTGCCATACTGGATAGAATACACATCTACATAATGGTCCGCGGGGGTGATGCCCAAAAAGCGCTCGGCGTTTTTCGCCATACCGTTGGCGAATGTGGTATTGATAGTGGCATTGCCGCCGAAACACAGCACCACGGGCTGGGCGGTATCTATCGAACGCGTGTCGACAATCTCCCACCCCAACAAATTCTCGGCGCTCTTTTGCACACGATGCCCGAAACAATATGGTATTCGCTCCCCATGCTCCACGACGCACCTCCTGTTATTCCTTTTATAATATCACGCACGCGCGTGCAAGTCAAGCCCCCTCTGCATTATAGCGCAAAGGGGGCACGTGGCATATAGAATACTCAGAGCAATAACCTACTTTGTTATTCAGAGCAACCGCCTGTTGCGTGAAATCTGTGAAAAACGCAAGTTCTGAACCCAAAAATAAAAATAATAAATACACTCCCTGTCTATTGAGTTGTGTGTAAGCAGTTTCATTTTTTTTGGTTCGCCCCCCCTCACAAATTGTACAGACACCGTTGGCGTCCTCTGAATGACAAGAGCAAAGGAATAATTCTAATTTAAGTTGAAGGGCATTACCTTTATTATTTTTTTAACTTACTGTTGGGTATATTTGAAATAAATTTTACGGCACAGTTTGAAAATCTCCATTACAGGCACGATACTGAATGCCACAGCAAAGACGATTAGCCACTGCTGGATACTGAGCGGCACAAAACCAAAGACGCTGGCGACAGGCGGAATTGCGACCACTAGCACGCTCATCAAAATAGCGATTGCCGAGGTAATCCAGTACAGCCTGTTGCAGAAAATTTTGCTCACGAATAGGCTGTTTTTGTGTCGGACATTGATGAGGTGAAAAATCTGCGAGATGCCCAAAACGGAGAATGCCATCGTGGTAGCCAAGACGCTATCACCCGTCAGCGTGACACAAATCGCGTATGTTGCGACGACGCAAGCGGTATGCCATACGACTTCGACAAACATTGCGAGTTTTATCCCTCTAAAGAGTCCTTCGCTTTTGGCGCGTGGTGGCTCACGCATATTATTTCGCTCCGCTGGCTCTACGCTCAGCGCAAGCGCTGGCAACGAGTCGGTCACGAGATTGATAAACAAAATTTGCATTGCGGTCAAAAAGCCTAGGCTCGGGTAAAGGAAAGAAATCAACAAAATCGACAGCACTTCGACCATATTGGTGCCGAGCAAAAATTGCACGACTTTTTTGATATTGGTATAAATCGTGCGCCCTTCGCTCACTGCCGAAACTATAGTCGCAAAATTGTCATCAGTGAGCACCATATCGGACACTTGTTTGGTCACTTCGGTACCTGTTTTCCCCATTCCCACGCCGATATCAGCCGCCTTGATACTAGGGCTGTCGTTGACACCGTCGCCCGTCATTGCTACGATTTCGCCGTGCGCTTTCCACGCGTTGACGATGCGCAATTTATTCTGCGGGCTGACGCGTGCATAAACGGTCACATATGGCAAAATTCGCTCAAAATCGGTATCGCTCATAGCATCTAACTCCGCCCCTGTCAGCACCTTGTCACCGTCGTGAAAAATCCCCACTTCGGCAGCAATCGCGCGCGCCGTGAGCGCGTGGTCACCTGTAATCATTATCGGTTTTATTCCCGCCTCGATAGCAATCCGCACAGCCTCAGCCGAGGTGGTGCGAGGCGGGTCACGCATAGCGACCAACCCTACAAAAATCAATTTGTTTTCGTCGCTTTCGTCCGCTATTTCTTTTCGTTTTGGCTTGTACGCGAGCGCCAAAGTACGTAAGCCTCGTTCGGCGAGTAATGTGATTTGCTCCTCGATGCCCGCGCGCATTTCTTTGGTCAAATTCTCCACGATACCATTAATTTCGCACCCTGTCGCCCTATTCAGCACGACATCAGGGGCGCCCTTTGTATAGGCGATAATTTCGCCGTCTACTGTATTAAAAGTGGTCATCAATTTGCGCACGCTGTCAAAAGGCAATTCGTTGCAACGCGAATATTTTTGCCTCAGCGCGTTTGCGTCGTGGTCGCAGCGGATAGCTGCAGCAATTAGCGCGGTTTCGGTCGGGTCGCCACGCAATTTTTCTCCCTGAATATCGGTGTCGTTGCACAGCACCATACAGTTGAAAAAGTGTCGGCTACGCAATTTGTTGAGATTTTCGCCATCATAAATTTTGCTATTCGCAAAAAAGGCTTCTACAGTCATTTTGTTTTGCGTCAGAGTACCTGTTTTGTCCGTGCAGATGATTTGGCACGCACCCAAGGTCTCGACTGCGGGCAATTTTTTGACAATGGCGCGGGATTTGCTCATCCGCGAAACGCCCATTGACAGAATTATTGTGACTACGGCAGGCAGGCTCTCTGGGATAGCAGCGACCGCGAGCGCAATCGCCAAAAGCAGCGACTCGACCACGGTGTGCACGCCCATCGCGATATTGATAGTGAACACCACGAGCGCGATGATTACCACTGCAAAAGTGATGATTTTGCCTAGTTTTTTGAGTTTTTTCTGAATTGGGGTAGACTCGTCCTCTTGCCCGTCTAGCATCTTGGCGATTTTGCCCATTTCGGTATCCAAGCCCGTCGCGACCACCACGCCCAAGCCTCTGCCGTATGTAACAATACAGCCAGAATGCACCATATTCACCCTGTCAGCAATACCTGTGCCGACCTCGAGAGCGGTATTGGCGTGCTTTTCTACCTCGATAGACTCGCCCGTCAGCGAACTTTCGTCGCTCCGCAAACTGTGCGCCTCAATTAGGTAGCAATCTGCGCAAACGACATCCCCCGCCTCGAGATGCACGATATCACCTACCACCACCTCGCGGGCTGGGATTTCTACCAACTGCCCATTGCGATAGACTTTTGCCGTCGGGGCGCTCATACTCTTTAGGGCGGAGAGCGCATCCATAGCCTTACTCTCCTGCACAAATCCGATAATCGCGTTGATGAGCACAATGCCGAGTATTATTCCGCTGTCGATAAGGTCTATGTATTGATGCTGCACCACAGCGATAATCGCAGTCACCACGGCGGCGACTATCAGGATAATCAGCATCAAATCTTTAAACTGGTCACAAAATCTCACCCACGCATTTTTTTGCTTTTTGCCGACCAATTCATTCGAGCCGTTTTGCGTCAGACGCTTTTTTGCCTCGGCATTGGTCAGCCCCTCGGTGCTAGTCTGATATTCTTCTAATATGGCATCGTTGTCCATTGCAAAAGGTATTTTGCTCAATGCTTGCCTCCTTTTTGTTTTTTATGAATTCCCTTTGACTGTCAAAGTGAGCGCCACAGTCTATCATCCCTTTGCGTGGCGAAGTGCCCTTTAGCGCTCCATTTGAGGTTTGTTAGTCACCACATCCTTTGTCACAGTCTTTGTGCCTGTGGCGGTATCCGTGTGCTGCTGCTTGGTAGGTTCACGCATCTGCTCGTCCGTCTGGAATGTCTGCGAGATGCCGTCAGATTGCTCTAGGTCTTTGTTTTGTTGCTCCTGCGCTACAGACTCAGCCTCACGGATGCAACGGGAGGTGAATCCATCCTCTTTGAGCACAGGTACTTCGGACTGAAAGGATACCATCTCGCCTTTTTCGCGCACAATCCACGGCATCAAAAATATATTAGATGCCAATTCCTGCGAGTTTAGCGCGAAATGACGCATATCCGACTTGCCCAAGTCCCAAGTAGGGTCAAAAAAGTAATAGTTTAACTGTCCATCCTCGTCGTACATCTGAATGACGCTAATCTGATGCGTAGCATGCCCCAAGACTTGTTTATCACCTTTGTGCTTTACCCAGCACAAGCAAGGTGCTGCAGTATATCCCATATCGCACATCATTACATTAAAAAGATTACTTACCCCGACGCAGACTGCCTCTTGCTGAAAAAGCGCCGCATATGCCGACCTTGCGGTATGACTCCTTAACACCGCCTTGTATTCATCGTCATTGAGAGCATCTAGCGCACTCACACCTGTGATACGTTGTTGATTTTGGAATAATTCTTGCTTGTTGATAGTATCATCCCTCATAATGGATTCTACCCTGCTGCGAATACCTGGTATTTTATCCAAATGAGTCTCCCTCTGCCTTATCTCTTCGTCATCATACTTTGTAAATTGTGTAATGTATTCATATATATTATAGGTATTTTGCAGAGGCGCGTCCTCAGGGTCGCAAATCGTGTCTAGTATATTGTCTATGCGCCGTTTTAGCAAATCAGTTTGGCACGTGGTCAGCCCGACGGGACTTTGTGTCGTGCTGTTTTCGCGCCAGTTAAAAATATCTCTATTAGGAGCACACTCCATTAGCCCTGCATAAGTCGCCAAATATCTCCACATCTCGCGCTGATTGGCAAGGCGGATATAAGACTCTACAGGGAAATGCAACATCGGGCGATTGGTAGACGAGGCGTGATTGATAGCATTGGTCAACACTTTATCCAACCCATCGATTTCGCTAATAAAGACGCTTCCACTAAAATCATATCGTATGCCAGATGCACTCGCAGGGTCGCAGATTGCATTTCTGAGCGGGAGCAACTTGTCTACACCCTTGACGGTCGTGAGACCGCTGCAGCACTGCATACTCAGCCTTTTGAGTTCGGGGAATTTGCTCAAATCTATCTCTTCGATATGCTGTTGATTGTCGAGAGTTAATTCTTCTAGATAAGTGAGAGAATACAGTGCAGACAAGTCCATAATTTGATTGTGCTCCATAAAGTATTTGCGACTTATCAGCATCGCGTTTTCTGGACTTTTACTGTCATCATTACACGCTCTGGTAACACATTCGTTCTCTCTCAACCCTGCAATCTTGAGACTACGTAATGCGACGAAATTTTCTATTCCGCGCAGTGACTGTAGCCCATTTGCAATTTCGGTCAAAACCAGCGTTTCCGTTTCGATTATTAGGTCATTATCGATGACGCCTGTCTTCTTTAGTTTGGTAAAAAGCCTCTCACCCATTTGGGGTCCTTTTTTATAGGCTTCATTGTCTCGCAACGCACGACACGCTGCATCGAATAATACAGGGTTTTCTTCTCTTCTAAACATTTTCTTCCTACTTTTATTTTTTTGTTGTTTTTTGGGGCGGAGCCCCTGCCTCTTCTTTTATTAATGGGTCGGGAGTCTCCCCCTCCGTATCATTCTGAGGACACTAACGGTGTCCGTGGAATCTGCGAGGCGGCAGCAGAACCCAAAAACATTTAGCAATAAAAGCCCTTCTTTATTTACTCTCAACCTCTACCTATTCCCCTATTGGCTGGTCGTCATCGTCGGGGATAGTCCTGCCCGCACGAAGAAAAGCCTCGTACTGCTGGTCGGCCAATTCTTGGTCAAAAATATCATACTGCGGCGTGCCCAAGCAGTGCGCGTGCTCGGCATCTACAGGCATAGTGAGGCACGGACCTTGAGCCCCGTCTACTCCGTCCTGTTGCTCCTCAGGGATTTCTATTCCAAATCTTTTTTTCAGTTCTTCGGCAGTCAGGTTGAGGTCGCCCTCGTTCCAAAATTCACTGTCGCCGTCATAAAATTTATACTGCATAAATTCCTCCTAATTTTCGCTTGATTAACGTGTTTTTTCCATCAAATTTTGCGGCTGCGCGCTTACCGCCGCGGTCACTGAGTTGCCCTCGCGCTCCATTTGCCCTTTGTCATAATCAAATTCCTTTTGATACACATTGACATAGGTGCTAATATCCATATTCGCGACACGGGTAAATTCGATTTCTTCAGGCGTCAAGTACGCGACCTTTTGCAGCCCAATCTCGTCGCGGTACATAAATTGCGAATACCCCTGCTCAGGGCAGGTAGCCCTCATATAGCCGGGGATAAAACTCGACGGGTCGCGGAAACTAGGACCAGCAAAACCACGAGATTGCGGCATACCTTGCACATACTCGCCACCGAGTTTCGACTGATATTTGTCATAAAACTCCTGCGCGCTCACGCCATATTTTGACAGATAGTCGCGCTCCTCTTGTGTAAAGAAAAATTTTGTCTCCTGCCCATACACATCGCGCCCGCGGGTGCTAAAATACTTGCCCAGCGGATTAAACTGCCTCAAGTTTTGCGGCACAAAACTATTCGGGTCAGCAAAAGACATTTCGTTATCCGCCTCAGAAGCAACAAAATTGGGGTTCTGCATCCCTGCGCCCTGCATCCCTTCGTTTTGCATCACGGCACCCTGCATATCCATGCCCTGCATCCCGCCATTGTCCATATAATAATTGTCCATTTTTGTAACCTCACTTTTTTTGATTTGACTTAGTATATCACATTTGAGAGCATTTTAACAACCGAATGAGGGGCTTTGCGCGGCGAATTTGACTAAAACTTGGTTAAATTTACACCAAAAATCCCTTTTTGGCTTTACTTTTTGCGCCAACTAATGTACAATTACCTCACAATTATTATCAAAAAAGGAAATTTTAGTATGAAATTAGGTGTTGTTGGATTGCCAAATGTCGGCAAAAGTACCCTTTTTAATGCTCTTACAAAGGCGGGGGCGATGAGCGCGAATTATCCGTTCTGCACTATCGAGCCAAATGTCGGGATGGTATCCGTCCCTGATGAGAGGCTGGAGGTTTTGGGCGAAATGTACTCTACGCAAAAAATCACTCCTGCGACTATCGAGTTTGTGGATATAGCGGGGCTGGTGCGCGGCGCGAGCAAGGGCGAAGGCTTAGGCAACAAGTTTTTGTCACACATCCGCGAGGTTGACGCGATTTTGCACGTGGTGAGATGCTTTGAGGATGGCAAAATCATCCACGTGGACGGTTCTGTCAACCCTAGCCGCGATGTCGAGACGATCAATCTAGAACTAATTATGGCGGATTTGGAGTCTCTCGAAAAGCAGTTGGTGCGCGCGCAAAAATTGGCGCGTTCGGGCGACAAATATGCAAAAGAGCAAGAGGAAGTCTTCAATCTTGTCCGCGAGCAGTTGGAAAAAGGCTTGCCTGCGCGGTCGGTTGAGCTGGATGAAAAACAGCAAAAGATTTTGCGTGAGGCGTTTTTGATTACTGCAAAACCTACTCTCTATGTCGCAAATGTGAGCCAAGACCAACTCGATGCGGGTATGAACGACCCGCGCGTAAGTGAATTGAGTGCCATTGCCAAAAAAGAAAACAGCAGCGTGCTGCCGATTTGCGCCAACCTTGAGGCGGAATTGAGCGAGTTGCCTGAGGACGAATTAGCGATTTTCAAAGAGGAATTCGGTATCAAGGAGATGGGCTTGGCGCGCCTTATCAAGGCAAGTTATGCCCTATTAGGGCTCATCAGTTTCTTAACCGCGGGCGAAAAAGAGGTGCGGGCGTGGACGATTACGCGCGGCACAAAAGCACCTCAGGCGGCTGGCGTAATTCACACCGATTTTGAGCGAGGTTTTATCAAGGCTGAGGTCGTTAGTTATGAAAATCTAGTATCTCTCGGCAGCTACAACCAAGCCAAAGAGGCGGGCAAAGTCCGCATGGAGGGCAAGGACTATGTCGTCCAAGACGGCGATGTGGTCGTATTCCGATTTAATGTCTAATTTTTACAAGATTTGGACAAAGTTATCAACAAAAACGCAATTTTTGACCACTTTATAGCAAATTTTGATAGGTAAATGCTGATTTTTGACCAATTTATACACAGAGTTATCCACATATCCACAATGATTGTGGATAACTTTTTTATTTTATTTTGATTTTTTGTTATTTTTTTGTCTATTTTTGTGGATTTATTTCTTGATATATTTTTATTTTTCGATTATTTTTGAGAGTTGTTTTTTGATTTCTTTATAAACAAAAAATTGGCTATATTCTATGCCAATTTTTTTGTTTATAGTTCTTATTTTTTATCCAATCTTAGTTGTCAATAATTGTGATTTTGCCCGTGTCGCCGTCCACCTCGACTGTTTTGTTTAACAACTTTTCCTTTACATCATCCCCTAGCCCTGTCACGCACGGAATGCCCAATTCGCGCGCCACAATCCCCGCGTGGCACAAAAATCCGCCGTGCAACCCAATGATCGCCTTGCTTTTTTGCATAATTTCGACATATTCAGGCGAAGTGTAGTCGACGAGCAGGATATCGCCCGCGACGAAATTTCGCATCTCCCACTCACCCGCGATATAGCACACGCGCCCTGTGACCTTGCCGCCGCTACACGCGATGCCGCATAGGTCGCCGTCACTTTTTTGACAGTGAGAAAGGTTAATTTGTTGAGTAATCGGGCGCAGTTGTAGAATTTTCAATTCGCCGTCCGCCACGCACCACTCAATATCAGGCAAAAACGCAAAATTAGCGAGGACTTTTTGCTGAATGGCGAAAATTTCGGGCACGATTTCGCGGATTTCTGCAGGCAATGAGGCTAGGTCGACGCTGTTTACTGTCAGATTTTGCGGGGTAATTTTTCCCGACACAAGCGCTTCGCCACAGCCGCGCACCCACTCGATAGTAGCATTTTCGGGGTCAATTCCGAACCACACCCCAGCCAGAGTCGGCGGTGAAAATTCCTGAATAACGACCGCCATTTGGGGGCTTTGACAGTTATTTTTCTCGCAATACGCGCGAACGCGAGGGCTAGCAGCGCTCTGCCGCACCTTGAGAATATTCGCACTCAAATCACCCGCAGCAACATCCAAAAAACTGTCAAACATTCCCGCAAAAGAAAGTTTTTTGCCGTCCTCAATATTGGCAGAACTCCTCACCGCATATCGAGTTTTGTCACTCACTCCGCCCAAATTAGTTATGACCGAATTGGTAGTCAGCCCACAGAATTCTGGCACGCGGGCGCCGACCATTTTTAGCCTTGCCAAACCTAATAATTTACCGCCGAAAAATTCCTGCAAAAAGGCTGGAGATAGCGCTCTACACAGCACGACGATTTCGCTGGAACCAAACACTTTTTTTGCCAATTTTTCCTCGACCATTTTTTGTGCCATAAGCACTATATTATAAAAATTGAAACTCATTTCCACACCCAAAAAGTCGGTCGCAATTTGCATAAAATCGCGAAAATTTCCTACCATTTTTTCGTGCAAAATGTCATTCCATTTCTTCAAAATAATGTATATTTTTAGACTCTCGGGCAGCGATTTTTGGTCAATTTTGAGGGTATTTTCTGCCAATTTTTGCGAGGTAAATTCTCTATCAATTTGGCTAATTTTTTGCAAATATTCAGCCCCAAATTCCTCTTTGATTTGCGCTAGACACCGCTCTTGCAGCGAGCCAAATTCGAGGTAATTATCGAGCAAAGTGATAGTCGTCACAGCCCGCAAAAGGCACTCGCATTGCGTTATTTTGGTTGCGGATTTTGCCTGCGAAAAAAATTCGCAAAAAATATTCAGAAAATTAGCGAATAATTCGTCAATCTCGTCCGCAGTGACGCGAGGATTGTTTACAATTTCTTTGAATTTTTGCCAGTCGTCTACCCAACTTTTTTCATACAAATTCGCCAGCACTCCTAGGGGGTAGCAGATGCAATTTTGCACCTCATTTTGACCGAAAATTTCGCTCACAGTTTTGTCAAATTCAATCAAATTCATACTCGTCCTCCACTCAATAATTTCCTTTGTTTTGGGGGCGTAAAATAATTCCTAAAAAAATACTCAAAAAATTACGCAAAAAATCCCCAAAAATCCCAAAAAAATAGACAAATAATATCTTTATTATCCGATTTCTTTGACGCGCTCAACTTCTGCTCGCCTGTATCGCCGTGACCGCGATTACTAGCACCGCATCGTCTACGCTACACCCGCGACTCAGGTCGTTGACAGGTACCGCAAAGCCCGTAGTGATGGGACCTATCGCCTGTAGCCCGCCAAAATATTGAGTGATTTTGTACGCGATATTTCCCGCGTCCAGATTAGGCATTACAAAAATATTTGCGGGGCGATTTTGCACTGCATTGGGCATCTTTTTGGCACGCACTTTTTCGTTCACGCACGCATCAAATTGCGTTTCTCCAATAGCCATAATTCGCGGATTTTTTGCGCAAAAAATTTCGTACGCGCGACGGACTTTTTGAACACTTTGCGAATCCGCGCTGCCGAGCGTCGAATACGACAAAAACGCGCAGCACGGCTTGAGCAAGCCCAACGAATTATACTCCTCCAGCATCATCTCAGCGATGAGCGCCTCTTGCTCCGCTGTCGGGTTTTCTACCACCGCGCAATCCCCCATCAAAAAGCATTCTGCAGTCACGCGATTTTTCCCTGCAAAAATAAAGTACGAACTCACTAACCCCTGACGACTTTTTATCACTTGCAGCGCAGGGCGCAACGTACTAGCAGTCGGCACTTCAGCACCGCACACCACACCGTCGCCATAGCCACAGACGCAATACCCCATCGCAAAATATATCGGGTCGATCGCCAGCCGCGCCGCATCATCGATAGTCAGCCCTTTGTGTTTTCGCGCCTCAAAAATCGCGTTGATAACTTGCGGCAATTTTACGCTAGATTTGGGGTCAATGATTTCTATTTGCCCGCGCAATTTTTTCGCCCAAGAAATATCAATTTTTTTAGGGTCTCCTATCAGCACGATATTGCAAATCCCTTGCTCGACCGCCCGCACGCCCGCCTCGACAATTCGCGCTGAAAATTCCGCCTCAGGTAGTACGATTGTTTTTGGGTAATTTTTCGCCATTTTTTTCAAGCGTTTTGCAATGTCCATTCCACACCCCGATTTTCACCAAAATTTAAAAAAATTAATTCATTCAAATTATAATTTATTTCCGCGCAAAATGCAACCAAATGCCCAAACTCAGACGCAAAATTTTTAATTTTCGACAAAATTTCTTAAAATTATCAATTTTTTAGAAAAATTTAACTAAAAACGCTTGCATTTTTTGAAATTATAGTGTATAATGGGGCTCGAAATAGGAGATTTGTGCTAATCGCAGGGGGCTGCAGCCGCTGAATAGCGCGCGAAAATTTTGAATAAATTGATTTTTTTGATGAGCAAACACGGTTTTAGTTGTGGGAAATCGTGCGTGCGGGATTTTTGGTTTTGCCTGCCGTCAAATTGTGGTCAAAAAGTTGGTTTTATTCCAAATTTTACAAACTATAATCTTGAATTATTCCTTTATTTATGTTATAATATCCTCAAACTTTTATAAGTGAGGTATGTATGGAACAATTAACTCCGCAACAATTAAATTATGAGGCGTTCAAATGCGAACTGAGGGTGATGCCGTTTAGTGAGGTCGGCGAATATCGAGAGATTATCGCAGCAGGGCAAGGTCGCGACGGTCACACACTCAATCAAGCTGCTTTGGCGCTGTATCGTGACAAGTCGGTCGACAGGGCAAAACGCGTGAATGAGGCTATGGGCGTTTGGGCAAAGGTCGACGATGCTGAGGCAAATTTTTTGCTGGCGACTGCGTATTTTCAGCATAACAAAAAGGACGAGGGCGTCGAGAGGCTGCGCAAGGCTGTCAAACTCGGTAGCGTGCCGGCACAGTTGCGCGCTGGGTACTGCACCTTGATGGGCATTGGCGTTCAGCCCGATTTGGAGAAGGCTGCCAAGATTTTTAAGCGTTTGGCTACGCAAAAAGTGCCTGAGGCGGTTTATTTTACTGGTGCATTATATATGATAGGCAGCGAGTCGACGCCTGCAGACCAGCAGAAATCGCACAAGTTATTGATGTGGTCGGTGCAGAATGGGTGCAAGTTCGCCGAGTTTGAGCACGGGATTGGCTTGCTGCAAAAGCCAGAGACCAAGGACGAGGGGCTGCGTTTTATCAATAGCGCCGCGCAAAAGCAAGAGATTCGCGCGATGATGTGGCTGGCTATTGAGTTGGCACGAGGGACTATCGTGCAAAAAGATTTGACCGCTTCGCAACACTATATGGAGCAATGTTACGCGCTGCGTTTCGCTCCTGCAGTTGACGCTATCAACGAAGTTCTCAAATCTACAAAATCAGAGTAATTCAGAATAATGAGGATTTTTTATGAACATTTTATATGAATATATTGCAGATTTGCTTTGCCAGCAAAATGGCTTGGAGCGTGAGCAGATTTTGGAGTTTTTGGAGACGCCAGCACCTGAGCGCGGGGATGTTTCCCTACCTTGTTTCAAGTTGAGCAAGGTCTTGCATCAGGCGCCCGTGGCGATTGCTGAGCAGTTGGCTGACGGTTTGAATGATGACAATATTGTCAAGGTTGAGAGTGTTGGAGGCTTTCTTAATTTCACTTTTGCGCCGCAATTTGTTGCCAAGCAAATGATGGATAATCTCCACATTACCCAAGAGCAAATCAGTGAAATTTCGGGGATGCGTGACAAAACTGTACTCATCGAGCACACCAGCATCAACCCTAACGCCAGTCCGCACATTGGGCGCGCGAGGAATGCACTCATCGCGGATAGTTTGGTGCGTGTTTTTAGGTTTTTGGGGTGGCGCACTGACACTCACTACTTTGTCAATGATGTCGGCAAACAGATTGCGATGCTGGTTTACGCCACTCACGACAAGCCTAACGTGACTTTTGACGACCTTTTGCAAATCTATATTGATATCAACGAGCGCGCTAAAACTGACCCGCAAATCGAGCAAGAGGTTTTTGCTTATCTTAATAAATTTGAGAATGGTGACGCCACTGTTATTGCTGAGTTCAATCGAATTGTCGGCACCTGCATCAAGGGGCAGACTGCGATTTTTAACGAATTAGGCATTTGTTGGGACCATTTTGACTATGAATCGCACTACATTCACGAGCACATCACAGACAAGGTTTTGGAGGAACTCAAAAAATCTCCACAACTGTTTGAAGACGAGAATGGCAGGCTGGTTTTGGATCAGCACGGCGAAAAAATCGGCATTGACAACCCTATGCTGGTCGTGACCCGTCAAGACAAGACCAGTCTGTACGCTTTGCGTGATATTTGCTATAGTCTAGACAAGGCGCGGAGTGGCGCCGACCGCAATCTTTTGGTGCTAGGTGAAGACCAAAAGGTTTATTTCCAGCAGATTAGTGCGGCGATGCGACTTTTGGGGGCTGAGCCTGCCGAGGTTGTACACTACTCTTTTGTATTGCTCCCCGACGGCAAGATGAGTACACGTCAAGGGAATGTCGTGCTTTTGGCTGATTTTATGCGCGAGATTACCAACAAAGCGAATGATATTATCAAGCAAAAACGCGGGATTAACGACCTTGACAAAGCAAAAGTTGTCGGCTACGGTGCGCTAAAATACAGCATTTTGAAGAGTAGCCCCGAAAAGAATGTGCTTTTTGACTGGGAAAATGCACTCAACTTTACTGGTGATAGTAGCCTTTACGCTCAATACAATTACGCGCGTATTCAATCTGTACTCAACAAGGCGGATTGCGATTTTGACAATCCTGATTTTGGGTTGCTCACCAGCGCTAGCGAACTGAGTTTGATAAAGCAGTTGTACAATTTTGAGAGTACGATTTTCGCTACATATCGCAATCTAAACCCTAGTTTGCTGACCAATTACGTATTCAGCCTGACTAGCAAGTTTAGTCAATTTTATTCAGCAGAGAGCATTTTGAATGTTGAGGATTTTGCGCTAAAGCAGGCGCGCCTTGGGTTGATTGCAAAAACTGCAATCGTTATCAAAAACTGCCTTTACCTTTTGGGTATTGATGTAGTTAATCAACTATAATATAACTTATTTACAAAGGAGAATTTATGTATTTTTACAAACTGTACCAAAAATGTTACCAAAAAGAGCGCGAGCATCCATCTGCTCGTATTGCCGATGAGAAAAAGGATGACAGGGGTGCTTTTCGCATCAATGTCGACCACCGTTATTACACGGCCTTAAAACACAGGGCAACAGGACTAGAGGCTTGCAACTCTGGAGTACCTTTTTATGTCGGGGCGTTTGCATTTTTGGCTATAGCTGGGGCGACTGGTAACGACCTGTGTGCAAAAGCAAGCATTACTTGCGCAGTCACTGCCGCTATGCTCTCTATCTATAGGGCGGCATACAATGGCGGAGTCTTAGGCGAGTCTATTGAGGTCTTTCACAAAGCAATGGAGCGCAAGGGCGACAGACTGTATTTTTTGCAATGTGAGCGAGAAGAAGCAGCGCGCCTCTACCCTGCCGAGCAATTTGACGCACAAACTCAAGAGTGCGAACAGTCTGAGCAGCACTCTGAGCAGTTGACAGATATTGAACAAGTCAGATATTAGTCTCTTTTGTGAAAATATTTTATATTGATTTTTTGAGTAATTTAAATAATAAATAGAATTTGTTGATTTTTTCATAATATTTTGCTGATTTTTTGTGAATTTTATTCGAATTTTTCAAATTTTATATTATAGATGTAATCGCTTGCCTTTTACGACATATTTGTGTAAAATTAAAACAAAGAAATTGAGGTGAGAAAATGGCTTTTATCAAATGCCCTAGTTGCGGCAAGGAAATTCAGAGCGCGTCGCAAGAGTGTATGTATTGCAAATTTGATATGACAAATTACGACCGCGATACGCGCATCAAATTGGTTGTGCAGGCTCCAAATGTTTTGCCGCTCGGGGGCAATACGCTCACTGTTTACAATCACAAATCGGGCGAATTCATCACCGAGGTCAAACTTGGGGATGTATTCTTTTTGACTATTACCGAGCCAACAGAAATCGCCGTGACGAAAGTTGCGTGGAAAACTGGGCGAGCTGTTTTGCGAGCAAAGCCAAATGCCACATACAAAATTATGCTCAAGACAGGGTATTTTTCGTCAAAAATTGTTATCAAGGACATCACCGATTCTCTAGAAGAGGCTGTTGACACCCCTGAGGATGAGGAGGATAATTGACGCCTAGTTTCGCTCAGTCACATAATTTCCGATTTTTGAATGGCAACACGCTCAAGATATTTGCTTGTGTATGTATGCTTCTTGATCATATTGGGATGATACTTTTTCCGCAAGTCACCTTCTTTCGCACCATCGGCAGACTGGCGATGCCAATTTTTGCATTCTTTATCGCCGAGGGTTGCAAGCACACTCGCAACAAACCCAAGTATTTGCTGTTTATGGCAATACTCGGAATGCTAATGATGATAGTGCAGTATGCTTGTATTGGGATGTATTTTGGAAATATTTTTATTTGTTTTGCGCTTTCTATTACTCTGATTTACTCCTTTCAAAAATGCAAACAAGTGATATTTGAGCAAAAATTTAGTTGGTTCAATAACATTTTTTACTTATTACTTTTTGCAACAACTCTCATTTTTTGCGCACTTAGTTGCAATATTTTGGCAGTAGACTATGGTATTTATGGGGTTATGGTTGCATTTTTTGCTAGCATCCCAAGTCTAAAGGGCATCAATGCAGGCACACTAAATCGTTTTGACAGTCAGCCCTGCCGTTTGATGTTTTTGGGTATTGCCCTACTCGCGCTGGCTATTGCTTTGGGTGGTAATCAGATAGTCGCATTATTGGCGCTTATCCCGCTAGCATTCTACAACGGCGCACGCGGCAAGTTGCGATTAAAATACTTTTTCTATATTTTCTATCCAGCACATATCGTGCTGCTTTATGCGATTGCTATGTTATTCTAAAAATTAATTTTGCAAATTTGCCAATAAGTATTGACGAAAACTCAAACATATGTTAAAATAACAAAAACCAAGAGAGGTCAATTATGTCTGAGCAAAAGTTTGAATACAATTATCGTTTGTTTCACTTTATCTCATATACTTACTACAATTATGGGCATTATGTTACGCAAGAAAAGGCAATAAAGCGTCGCGACATTAGCACTTTAATATTCCCGAATACTTGTATTGGGTTTGAGCTATTCGATAGAGTCAGCCGTCAGAGCGATATTGACGATACAGTCTTCATCGGAGAAGTGGTCAACCGCAGCCAATACTACATTGGCAAGACTTATAATTTGAATGCAGTAGCACAAGAATTGGGCACTGACTCCCCTATTTATCGAGAACTCAAGGCAGACAACGCCACTAGGATTGTGAAAGTTTGTAGCGGCGAATATGTGGGTGTTTGTCCAGAAGACACTATTCTTGCGCCGCGCAGCATTCAGCGCGCAGATGATTTTGCTGAAAAATCATCTGACAAAGATTTCCCTACAATGTCACGATAATAAATAAAAAACAGTGTTGTTTCACTCGATTATGAAACAGCACTGTTTTTGTTTATTTATCTTGATTTTCTTTTTCTTCTCTTTCTTTGCGTTGGTGATAGTTTTCGTAACCAACTTTTTGGTTATCCCCCTCATCCCATTTCTTACCACCGGTCGCGATAATCCCCAAGAAAATTGCAACTGCAGCTACGAGAACGATAATTGGAACAACCAAGTTTTGTGGTAGCAAGCAAGCGAACACTGCACAAATCACTGCGCAAACGAGCAGGATTGAGCCGCCAATAATTTTGAATTTTTTGACTACACTAGTATTCCGCTCAAACACACCTTCCAACAACAATATTAAGCCCCACGCGCCAGACACAATGAGCCCTGCCCACGCAAGATTGAAAAATCCAAAAATTTCAGGATTTATCACGCTCAACAGGTACAGAACTGCAGCCGCAACCAGCGCAAGCGCCGCCAGCGACCTCGTCAAAAATTTTTTATTCATATTCCCTCCCGATTATCTCAAAATCACTGTCGCAGAAACGGCGCAAATTTTGTCGCCCTCCGCCAACACGATATCGCTATTGTGTGCATACGCGCGAGTCAGCCCTCCGAGACGAATTTTTACCTCAGGCATATTCTCGTTAGCCACCAGCACAGTATACTTGCCCGGCAAGAGTTTGCTTTCTTTTGCTACGAGATAAGTTTGCCCACAATCAAGCATAACATCCCCTTCTCTAAAACTAACTCTGACCGAACCATCTTTTTGGGTAATTTCGTCGTGCTTGGTATAGCGCACATTCTTGCGCACATAAATACCGTCCACGACTTCGCCATCTTTTTTGCGGTGGCGCACAACCGCACTAATTATCCAAGCCAAAACCACGATGACCAGCACCGCGCCGACTACAATCAGCGCAATTTCACTCCAACTCATATAATCAATTTCCTTTTTTATTTTTTATAATTATACAGGTTTTGCTTTGTATTTACAAATAATTTGACTCAATTTATTAATTTTTGATAATTTTTACTCAAAATCTCATCAAAACTGCTCACAAATCAAGATTCATCGACAACAAACAGATACCCACGACAAACAAAATCGACAAAATCACGACCAGCGCAACCTTAAACGGGCTGACTGGCGTCTTGCCTGTTACCTTACCGTTTTCGCCGTTTACATAAAAATTGTAGAGTTTACCTTTGTAAGTGTGGTGACCGACATAGACAGGCACCAAAATATACTTGTACCGCTGCTTGAGAAAAGCAGTCTTGACCTTGAGGTGCTGTTTTATATCATAATCGTACTTGCTCAAAATTTTCTGCTCAATCTGAGCACTCATCAAATCTTTACCCTCAGCCCAACACGCCTTACCGTCCTTGTTGTATGTGGTCGCCTTGAACCCACGCAAATACTTGTCAGTATAGACAGGCGCGTCATTCGTACTAAAGGGCGAAATTTTATTCAACGTGGTTGTCGTGATGGAAGAGGACGCTTGCACGAGCAAGTCATCAAATTTCACCTCGATATCACCCTCAATGTTAAAATAATGAATATAAGAATCTTTGCCCACATTCACTCGACGCCCCAAGCGCCCGCGGTAAGTCGACACAGTTTCGCTATCAAAAGTAAATACAGGGTTATAAACGCCGTGAATATTCTCAGGAATAGCACTTTTTTTGAACGCAAGTGGGGCAAAAAATCGTTTTTTCACCCATTTTAACGCACAGTCTGAGACTTTTTCCACTGGCATTTTGAATGGAACGACGCCTTGTGGCTTGAGTCCCGGCAATTCTTCCGTCTTGACAATATGTGTCGTGCCGCAGAACGAACATTCCATTGCGACATCCTGCTTGCTAATTATCTGTTTTGCTCCACAAGTCTGGCAGCGATAAACATCCGCATCCTTCCACACGGTCGCCTGCGTCAACAAACTCTCAATATCCTGCTCAGACACCTGCTGCTCAATATTAATATCAAAGCAGCCGCCGCAATAGAGGCACTTGGTCTTTTGCGATTTTACATCAAAAACCGTCTCGCCGCCGCAATTCGGACATTTTTGAATCACGGTATCGATATGGTCATCAGAATAAAGTTTTTCTTCTAGCGTTTTCTTTTTTTTGACATTCTGTGGTGCTGGCTGGCTGTCGGGAGTAGAATTTTCGCTCTCCACCTCTTCCCATACATCGTAACCAGCATCAGCAAAATTCGATGTAATTTGCTCTTGTGTCAAATCTTCTTTTATCATTTTAATTTGGCTCCACACTCCGCACAAAACTTTGCATTTGCTCGAACTTCAATTCCACAATTTGGGCAGGTAGGTCGCATATTTTGACCACATTCCTGACAAAATTTGGCATTATGCGCCACATTTGCGCCACAAACAGGACAAGATTTGCCAGCATTCTGATTACCCATCTGCTGCATATTTTGGGCGAAAATGTTTCCCATTCCCATACCCATACCGAGCCCCATACCAGCGCCCATCGCCGAACCTGCTGACCCTGGATTTTTGGCAGCCTCTTTCATCGCGTCCAAAGTCTCGACCTGAGTATACACATCGAGATTACCACGCAACACGCCCATACTAGCGTTTTTGTCTAGCGCCTTTTCCAATTCCTCAGGGAGCGAGAAATTCTCAAAAACGAATTTAGTCAGTTTGAGACCAATCGCCTTGAAATCGTCAGCCACTTTTTGCTCAACGATTTTTGACATTTCTTGCAAATTGCCCGCCATATCAAGGACAGGAATTTGACTTTCGCCAATCACATCGCTAATGCCCGACACGACAAAACTGCGCAAGTAATCGACGATTTCATCCGAATTAAACTGCACATTTGTGCCGCTCAAGTTCTGCATAAACACATACGCATCGTCGACTTTGAACGAATAATTACCAAAAGCGCGCACGCGCACCGCACCGTAATCCTTGTCCCTTATCAAAATCGGATTGAGCGTCCCCCATTTTTGGTTGGTAAACTGCTTTGTGTTCACAAAATAAATGTCCGATTTGAAAGGCGTCTCAAAGCCGTACTTCCATGACATCAATTTTGTCAAAACGGGGATGTTGTCGGTCGACAACTTGTAATAGCCCGGCAAAAACACATCGGCGAGGCGACCTTTGTCCACAAAAATCGCAACTTGGCTCTCGCGCACGGTCAAAACCGACCCTTTGTTGATTTGGTCCTTGTTAATAGGGAACTTGTAAACAATCAGATTGCTACTATTATCTACCCATTCGATATTTTTTAAAATAGCCATAACACATCTCCTCTAGTTTTTTATGCTCAAATTATACCACACTTCAAATATTTTTCCAAATATATCAACAAATATTTTTGAAACGCAAAGAAAAAACTCCCAAAATAGGAGTTTCGGTAAAATATATGCGCTATCTACTCTGAACGTTCTCGTTGATATTCGCGATAACATTCTTTTGACTAGTGTCGCGTGCAAGTTGGACATACTCACCCAATTTTTGGACGGTCGCCTGAACGCAATTATTATTAGAATTGAGACTAATCCCCCTAAAAACGCGGGCGCGCTCGACAAAATCCCTCGCCCAATCAGGGCTCTGAGAAAGTGTGCCGACCAAAGTTTGGTTTAGCCCACGCACCTGCTGTCTGCCAATCTGAGGGTCGCGCGCGTTAATCGCGCGCAAGGCATCGATACTGCCGACCTGCCCTGCTTGGGCATCAATAAAAGTCTCCAAATTGTTGTTTAGATAGCCATTTTTGTCAAAAATTTGCCCAGAAGTCAGAATTTTGCTAACGATTGCGTTAGTCGCGAGGTCACTACGAACTCCATTTTGCACATCAACCATAGTAAAACCAATCTTGTTTTCACCTGGGAGCGCAGCAAGAGCATCCTTGCCATAGGCAAACGCAAAAGCGCCATTGCCCATTTCGCCCATTGGTGTCTGCTCGCAAATCGTAGCCAGTGCCATAACCTCAGATGTTGCCTCGAAACTCTCTTTATCAAATTCCATAAACAAAAATCTCCTTGGGATATCGTTAAGTGATTGTAACATATTTTATCAAAAAAGTCCATACTTTGAGGCAAATTTTTATAAATTTTCTCCCTCGAAAAATACCCAAAAAATACCTAAAAAATATGAAAAAATGTCAAAAATTACTAAAAATAAATTCGGAAAAATAGCGGAAAAATACTAAAAAATACCAAAAAATCGTTTGTGAGACGCTATTTTGGGCGATTGACACTAGTGATAATCACATTGGCTCCCGTGCCACACACATTAGCGACGAGCACGCCGCCGACACTCATCTCAGCAGGCTCGGGCGCCGAGTGAATAGCGTCTAGGACGGTAAAATATTTGATTTTTTCGACCGCCTTGTCGGTGCGAACGGTCAGCGTGCCGCCATTCTTTAGCCTAAAAACCGCAGTAATGGTGCGCATCGGATTGATAAATTCTTGCCGCCCATATTCGCTGCCGCGCGGACACGAATTCCCCGCGACCACCACTTCGCCATCGACTTTTTTGACAGTCAGGTGACACCCGACAGGACACCTAATGCACACAGTTTGCAAAATTCTATCGCTCATTATAACACCTCGATTTCAAAATAGAGTTTGTCGCCGACAATTTTTGACTTGTCAATCGCAATCGTCTGCATTTCGCCCGCAGTCACAGCAGGGCAAGGCTTGCGACTAATCTCTTGACCGCCGCTCATCGCCTTGATAATCACGCGTCGATAATTTTTGTTTACACGAAAACTAACCTGCGCCGTCCCCGAACCTGTATTGTGAATGTATTTGGGCGCGGTGTATTTGATGTGGTCATCGAATTTTATCTCGATTTTTTGCGAATTTATCGGCAATTTTCCTTGTGCAAAAAGCCCTGCCGCCTGCCCTGCCGTTTCGCCTTCGCGCGAAACATTATCTACCAAATCATTCACGTGCAGCATATTCCCAGCCAAAAACAGCCCGTCCGCCGCCGTCATAAAATACTCATCGACGGTGTAACTATTGGTCGCGCCGCTCCACTCAAGACCGAGCGGCGACACGATTTCGTTCTCGGGTTGCAGGCCGACGGACAGTAGCAAGGTATCGCACTCGATGAATTTCTCCAGTTCGCGGACTGGCTGCATTTTTTCGTTGACGGGTGCGACGAAAATTCCTGTCAGTCTATCACTGCCAACCACGCGCGTAACAGTGGTGGAAAGATGCAGCGGTATCTCAAAATCGTCTAGGCACTGAGTGATATTTCGCGCCAAACCGCCACTCGACGGCATAATTTCGTAGACACCAACCACCTCGCTCCCTTCGCAAGTCAGGCGCCGTGCCATAATTAGCCCGATATCGCCCGACCCCAAAATCGCGATTTTTTTGCCAACCGTTTTGCCGTCGATATTGATTAATTTTTGCGCACAACCAGCCGTATAAATCCCACTCGGACGCGAGCCGCACAGCATAATCGCGCCAGCAGGACGCTCGCGGCAGCCTTGAGCCAAAACGACAGCGCGGCACTCAACCTCAATGAGACCGTCGCCACTCACAGCCTCGACGGTATACCCGTGCTCCGTCCGCGTAATCGCATTGACAAAGCAGTCCAATTTTACCTCAATCTGCGGATTGCCGTCAATCATCTCGACCCAACGGCGCGCGTACTCAGGACCAGTCAGTTCCTCGTTAAAGCGGTGAAGCCCAAAACCATTGTGAATACACTGGTTGAGAATTCCGCCCAAGCGGTCATCGCGCTCCAAAATCATACATTTCGCCCCACTTTGTGCGACACCGAACCCCGCAGCCAAACCGCAAGGTCCGCCCCCGACAATCACCACATCAGTCTGCATTTTTATCCGCCTCCTGCTCGTTTTCGCTCATCAAAACACGACTTTGTTTGCCGTGCAAAGTCACCTCCTCCATAGGAATGCCCGTCTCATCGGCGATAATTTTTATTAGTTTGGGCAAGCAAAATCCGCCTTGGCAGCGTCCCATTGTCGGACGAACGCGGCGTTTTATCCCATCCACAGTCACAGGGTGCAGAGGGCTACGAAGCGCTTCGATGACTTCGCCCTCGGTGATTTTTTCGCAACGGCAGACAATTTTGCCGAAACTTGGGTCCGTTTTTATCAACTCACGCAACTGTTTTCGCGGCATTTCGGCAGTGTTGGTGTACGGTTTGCGAGCGACAAACTCGTGCGGGCGCGTCCCCAAGCCGTCTTTGGTCAGCATTTCACACAAATACTCCGCAATCGCAGGCGCGGCGGTCAGCCCCGGAGAGCAAATCCCCACAGTGTAGTAAAAACGCGAATCGGGCTTTTTGTCAATCACAAAATCATCGCCCGAAACCACCCTGACACCAGCGAATAATTTTATAGTTTTTTTGTAATTCGGCTCCTTGACGGACAACAGTACTTTCTGTTTGATAATCGCAATCCCCTCCGCGTCGACCGTGGTGTCCTCAGGTTCGCAAGGGATGGCGGTCGGTCCAAACATTACATTGCCGTGCAAGGTTGGAGTCGCCAAAATCCCCTTGCCAGCCTTGGTCGGAAGTGGGAAAATCGGTCTGCTGACAAAGCCATTTTGCGATTTGTCGAGCAAGATATATTCACCTTTGACATACTGCATAGGGAAAGTTTTCGCACCAGCGATTTCGTTGATTTTATTGGCACCGACGCCAGCGCAGTTGACCACAAAACGCGCATTTATGGCAGAATTTTCACTTTTTACCTCATAAAAATCGTCGTTTTGAGTGATTTCAGTAACCTCAAAATCCGTCTTGACCATGCCGCCATTTATCACACCCTCTTCGCAAAGCGCAATGCAAACGAGGTACGGCGAAATAACCGCACCCGTCGGCGCAAAAAGCCCGATATCAATGCAGTCGGCGAGATTCGGCTCCATTTCGTGGAGTTCGTCGTGCTCAATAATTCGCAGCCCTGACACGCCATTTTCTATGCCGCGGGCCAAAAGTTCCTCCATCGCCTGCCTGCCACTCTCAGGCGAGACGACCAGCGTGCCACATTGCAAAATCGGCACAGAGAGACGCTTGCACACGCTCGGGAAAATCTGACTCCCGCGAATGTTAAAACGCGCTTTGAGCGTGTTGGGAATTGGGTCGTACCCCGCGTGGACGATGCCGCTGTTTGCCTTTGTGCTGCCGTTACTCACATCGCTTGATTTTTCTAGCAAAACTGCCCGCACACCTTTGCGCGTCAACTCGCTAAACAGGCTCGCCCCGACGATGCCCGCGCCAATAATTGCTACCTCAAATTCTTCCATAATTACCACCTGAATGTTTTATAGTAATATTTTAGTGATTTTTTGCCTCAAAGTCAAATAAATTGCTTTTAGTATGAAGTTATTATTTGTAAAAATTTGATTTTAATGGTAAAATATTAAAAAATACTTTGGGAGGCACTTATGCAAAACGACGCTCGCCGATATATTATCGCCATCGACCTCGGCACGACCAGCATCCGCACCATCGCTTTTGACACGCAAAAAAATGAATTTTTGGGGATTGCTCAGAAAAAACTGAAACAATACTACCCGCGCGCGGGGTGGGTGGAGCAAGATGCGCAGGAAATTTTGCAAATAATTGACGACTGTTTGGAGCAGACGACTAGCAATTTTTCGCAAGAGGAAATTTTTGGACTGGGGATGACCAATCAGCGCGAGACTTTTGTTGCGTGGCAAAAATCCACAGGGCAGCCGCTGCACAACGCAATCGTTTGGCAATGTCGCAGAACGCACGAAATTTGCCAAAAAATCACAAAAAACAAGCGGCTCGCTAGCAAAATTCACCGCAAAACAGGGCTTTTTGTCGACCCGTATTTTAGTGCCACCAAGATGAACTGGTTAATCGCCAACGAGCCCAAGGTGCAAGAGGCTATTAAACAAAACGACCTATGCCTCGGTACGCTGGATGCTTTCGTCATCTTCCATTTGACCCGCGGGCAGGTTTTCGCCACTGACCACAGCAACGCCAGTCGGACGCTATTGTACAACCTACACACTCAAGACTGGGATATAGAACTGCTAAAATATTTCGGCATCCCGCGAGAGGCACTGCCTACGATTGTGAATAGCGACGAGTATTTGGGCGACACGGTCGTCAATAGCAAGACCATCAAAATCGGCGGTATTTTGGGTGACCAGCAGGCGTCGCTTTTTGGGCAAGCGTGCACGATGACGGGTGAAGTCAAGACGACTTTTGGCACGGGCGGCTTTATGCTGTGCAATATGGGTGCCGAGCCGATTTTGTCCGACAAACTCATCACCACGGTCGCGTGGAAAACGCGCGAGGGGGTGGCATACGCTTTTGAAGGCAATATGTACAGCGCTGGTGCGTGCATTTCGTGGCTCAAAGACGGGCTAGGGCTAATCAAATCTGCTGCCGAGACGGAAAAAATGGCGAATTCTGTGCCCGACTGCAACGGAGTGCAATTCGTCCCCGCCCTGTCTGGGCTGGGGGCGCCGTTTTGGAAAAGTGGTGCAAAAGCGCAGTTTTGCGGACTGAACCTCGGCACCACTCCCGACCATATGGTGCGCGCGGTGCTCAGGAGTATTGCGTATCAGTCGCGTGCAGTTTTTGACTGTATGGGAGACAATATTCGGATGCGGCATCCGATGAGAATCGATGGCGGGATGACACAAAACGCTATTTTTATGCAGTTTTTGAGTGACATATTGCACGCTCCAATCGTTCGCTCGAAAGAAGCGGAATCGACTAGCCTCGGCGCGTGCTATATGTGCGGGATGACTTTTGGGGCGTATCGCTCGCTCGCAGAAATCCACGACCTATATCGCACCAACACAACATTCACGCCGACACCAGATGATGACGAACGCGAGGCGCATTATCGAGATTGGCTCAACTTGGTAGAAAAACTGTAGGCGATAGCAAGTGCTAATGCAAATAATTCGCAAAAAATAGACAAAAACAAATTAGTATAAAATCAAAAACGCCCAGTTTGGGGCGTTTTTTTGTTGCTGTAAAATATTATTGTCGGCAATATTGGGCGAAAATTAATTCGACTTATTGCCTAAAAATCGGTGATAGTAGATGATTTGATTTTGTGATTGCGTGGCGCGGCGGGGTGGCGGTGTTTAGACTCTTCGAGGCGGGTAATTTTTTGCGAGGCTATGCTGCACAAAAATCCGCGACGATATAGGCGGGTATCACAAAACTCGCCCCATCGCCACCGATGAGGCCAGTGTTCGTTTTGAAAGAAATAATCCCGATAAGACGCCCGTCGGCACCAAAAACAGGAGCACCGCTGTCACCGTTTTTGATATCAATCGAGATTTGGACGACCTCTTTCTCTACTCCGTCGGACTCGATTTTGACATACGGATTAGCGACTATACCCTCATCGACAGACAATCCATACCCCAGCGCATTACCGATTTTGGCTATCGCGTCGCCGTAATTTATTTGATACTTTGTGGCGAAATTTACCGTTTTTACGGCTCCACGGGTCTTGGATTTGAGTTTTGCCAAGTCTTTGTCCGCGTCAATTTTGACTAACTCCAACTCAAACCGCATCGACCTATCGTATGAAAACGCTTCGATTTTTTGGTACTCATCCTCAAAAAGGTGTGCGACCGAAACGACCTCGTCGGTGTCAATAAAAACTCCTGTACCTTTCGCAATGTCGCCGCTCGCCGTCGTAACCTCCAAAATCATCACATTATTCATAAAGTTATTCACCACGCTCTTTGACAAAGTCGTGGCGGGCGTGCAAGCATTCAAAATACAAACAACACTCAATACAAAAATTGCCGTTATTAGCGCTACAAAAATATAGTTTCCTGCATTATATTCTCTTTGTTTTTTCATAATTTTCACATTTTTTATTATTTTTTGTTATTTTTTGTATTTTTTCACTATTTTTGGGGGATTTTATTTTGATTTTTTATTTATTGCCGCAATATCGAAACAATGGAGTATAAAAACCAAAATCTAAACATTACAATGGCGATAGTCTAAATAATTCTCAAATTATCACTGCGCCTTATTCTCTGCTCTTGATGATATTGGGAGTGAGCGGCTTAATATTTGATAATGCAATCTCCCCCAATTATTTGCTTGCTTGCGCTTCTAGCATCTCGGCGGAGGGAGTATCATTCTGGCACTGGTTGTTTGCCTTGAGGCTTGCTTTTGCCAAGCCGAAAACTTCTGCACCAGAATGCATCAAATACTCAACTGTCTTGCTATGTACAAAATCAGACACTTCACTCTTCTTTTTGCCGAATTTTTGCATAATGTGCGGAACGAGGGTTTTGCACCCCATTTCACCAAATGGCAAACCATAAAAATCTTCTTCAAATTTTTCCATTTCTTTTAACTTTAGGTTAATCGTTTTTATCGTTTTTTTATCCTCGCTCATCGAGGCAAAAACTTTTGAATATGCTTCCAAAATTGAGTGACCGTCATAAAATATTTCATCATCACAATAAGGTTTACCCAATATAAAATCCATCTGATGAGGATTATTAAAGGTATAAGATCCTGCGTCCAAACAGTCCATAAAATGGTAGAATGCTTTTTCTAAATTCTTTAGCCTTTGGCAATCGCTCACCTTTACAATTTTTAAAATTGTATTATCAAATTTTTTTTTGCCATCACCAACATGAACAATACTACCAAATGGGAAGCCTTTCCCAACATCCTTGACTTCTAAATAATCAACAAGAAATTCATCTTTCATCTGCTCTTTGGGAATCATACCAATTCCAACATAAAGATTAGCATCTCGTGCAAAAATTATCAAATCTCTTTCCATTTTTCTCCCCTACCACTTATAACATTTCGATTGTGTATTTGCCTTGTTCTTTATAATAGTTGACTATTTTTATTCCAACCTCATACTGCTCATCAAAACTTAAATTGTCCATATATTCACGCACTTTCATATTTCCGCAATCTCTACCTGTAATTTTTTTGAACAAATCTCGGTTTTTGCTATTATATAATCCTGTAATTTTATAATGCATTTCGTCAGGCATTCGAATAACATTACCTGTATTCTGAATCTTTTTTACACTAAAATTTTTGATATTAATTAATCTTTGCTCTACAATATGATGAACTTGACTTTTTGCTCTTTTACCCAATTTCTCTTCGATATAAGAAACTAGTTGTTTGTGAGTTTTGAAATCTTTCCCAGCATTCACCATTTCTGTGCCAGACTTGCTAAGAGCCTTCATAATTGTATCAGCAGATTGCTTCACAATGTACTTTGAAGCAGTATTTTTGGTAGCACATTTTGCAGCAGAAACACCAGCCGCCTTTAACGCGGTAGAACCACACTTTACAGCCACACCACCGGGAACAGCAAGCATAAGCCCCTCGCACACAAGCATTAATACGCCTGCGACAGTAACCTCTTCAAAAGCGAAATACTTGTATGCATCTATAGCCGTACTAACAATCGAAACAATAGTCACCACGAGCACAAAGAGCGAGAATAGCGAAAAGAAGAAGCAATCCTCTGTGCCGTTGAGCAGGTTGGATTTCTCTATCTCTTCCTGCAGGTTGTAAATTTGTCCTTCAAACTCAAAATAGGTCTGCTTCTCACCATTTTCATCAACTTCAGTGAACGCAGGGAACTCCATACGCTCAACCTCTGTGCCGTCGTCAAAATTCAAAACGACACTCATTTCACCAGTATCTATATTCTCTACGGTCTCAAAATTCAATCTGATAGAAGCATCTTCCTCTTGGCTCGTGTAGGCCAAACTATTTAGGCTATCCCCAGCAAAAAGCATCGAACCTGTCACATTTTTGATGCCCTGCTGCGTATCTGTAATAACACTCAAGTCGTCACAAAGTCGCTGAAGATACGACATATCTTGAGCCTCGACCGCGATGGCATCGGCATCAAAATTCGGTGCGATTTGCTGTGCTTGCGCATAATGTGACCACAAAATCACAGCCAAAAACGCAACCAAACAAACCGCAGCCACACTAATTTTTGTCGCTAAACTTTTCATTAAATTTCCCTCCTTCTGAAAAATTTAATTTTATTATCAGACAAAAGCAGTGAACTGTCAAGCGATTGAACATTTATTTTACCAAAATAATACACAAAATTGCGGTAATGGCGGCACTATTCCGTGCGTGTCGCATATTATCTTTTCTATTGCACATTCTGGCACTGGTTGTTTGCCTTGAGGCTTGCTTTTGCCAAGCCGAAAACTTCTGCACCAGAATGCATCAAATACTCAACTGTCTTGCTATGTACAAAATCAGACACTTCACTCTTCTTTTTGCCGAATTTTTGCATTACATAAGACTGAATATTGCGATATTCCGACACGCCCCACTCGACACCGAGCAAGTTTTCTTCAAAAATCCGCATATCTTTCAATTTGGATTTGATTGCTTTAACGGTCTGCTTATCCTCACTCATCGATGCAAAAACTTTGGAATAAGCCTCCAAAATCGAATATCCGTCAAAATAAATATTATCGTCGTAAAAAGGCTTGCCTGCAACGCGGCGATACGTATCCATACTATAAGACCGCGCGTCAGCATCGAGGCAATCAACAAAATGCGAAAAAGCAAATTCAAGATTTTTCATTCTCACGCACGGGCCATCATCTCGAAAACCAACAAACTTATCGACGAATTTTACCGCACTTTCCTCCAAAAACACAACGCTGCCTTGAGAAATGCGCCCCGCCGTTTTGGGGATTTCTACATAGTTCATCAAAACTTTGCCGCGAATATCCGCCCTCTTGATTATATTCACTCCCGACATACAACTACCGTCTTTTGCGACCGCAATCATTTTGGCTGCCATAATTTTCTCCTTTACAACATTTCAACAACATAGTTGCAAAAAAAATTATTGCTAGTTTGTATCAATAACGCAGAAAAAATTACTTGCTTGCTTGCTCTTCGGAATTTTTGTCTGATGGAGTGTCGGGTGAGTCTTTGCGAAAAACCAAGTCCTTGCGCATAATGATGAGAGGAACGCAAACAAGGGCGATTAGGCAGATGATAAGTGCGACCATTGCCCCAATATCCAGCCCCAAGAGCCCGAAAATTATCGCGCTCAAAATCACGACAGCGCCGCAAATCATTGCTGTTAGTCCGCCTATTCGTTGAGTTTTTTGCCAAACGGCAGGGTCGTCGAGATTTTTGCCAATCCTAAAGCCGAGCCAAGAATTGGGCTGCAATCGCGGTGCAAGGTTGCCGAGCAAGATAATTAGCGCGCCGAGCGGTATCAAAATCGCCATTGCGATGCTAAAATTCAGTTCATCGCCCAAACTGTAGCCGCCCGCAGCGATTGCGTAATACACCCACGCGATTATCGCGATAAACACGCCGAGAGCCAGCAAATAACAGTTGAGAATGTCGCGATTTTTGCCGTCCTTTTTGGCAAAATTATAGATAAATAGCCCTATTGCCAGTACGATGAGTAATATCCCCATCGGCAGCAGCCACAATGCCGAGCCGACGCCGTCCACGATGCCGAACGCATTGATATGCATTGCGACAGGGCTGACAAGTAGGCTGACCAAAATCACATAAACGATGCCCACCAGCCACAAAATCACGCACCCGATTTGCATCAAAAGAGTCTTTTTGTCCATCATTTTTACCTCCTATTATCCTTTTGGGTAAATATAAAATCAAACTTGTCCCGCCAGTTATCTAGGACAAATTTTGATTATCAAGGAAATCGAGAGAGGGTGGCAAAACCAAAAAACGCCGCCGTCTTTCTTCTCAATAATTATATTCTCGCATAGATTTTTTGTCAACAAAAATAATTCAAAAAATATTAGCAAATAATTAATAAAACAAACAGCAAAAAAATACCTAAAAAATCAAACTACAATCAAAAAAATCAAAGCAATTAATTTAATTCCAAAAAATAAGCAAAAATTAATAAAAAATCAAAAAAATAGCGCTAAAATCGGCAAACTCCAAATAAAACAATCTTTCTAGGCAAAACTATTGAAAATTTTATATTTTTGTTATATAATATAAGTTGTATAAATGTAATGTATACGCTGTAAAAAGTGTTACAAATGTTATATAAATGTGGTAAATATGACACAAAAAAATGATACGAAAGCATCCAACTCAAGCGAGAACTGACATTTGCGGCGAGCGACGCGGTGGAATTATGCGCGATGAGCGGCAGAGGCATATTACTACATTAATCAAAAGGAGTAAAAAATGAACAAAGAAATTTTGGACAATATTACACCGACCAATTTTATCGAGGAGGCAATCATCGAGGATTTGCGCTCAGGCAAGCAGGTCGAGGTCATCACCCGCTGCCCGCCTGAGCCGAGCGGCTACTGGCACATTGGACACTGCAAGGCTTGGACACTGGATTTTGAAATGGCAAAAAAATTCGGCGGCTACACAAACCTTAGAATGGACGACACAAATCCTACAAAGGAAGACGGCGATTTTGCAGATAGTTATCTCGAGGATTTGCGGTGGCTGGGCTACACCCCAAAAAATGTGATTTATTCGAGTGAGGCGTATTTTGAGAAGTTTTACGAAATTGCCAAAACTCTGATAAAAGAGGGCAAGGCATTCGCTTGCGAATTGACGGCGGACGAGGTTTTTGCTACCCGTGGCGACCTCAAAACTGCTGGGCAAAACAGCCCATATCGCGACAGACCGATTGAGGAGAATTTGCGACTTTTTGAGGAAATGCGTGCAGGCATCCACCCTGACGGCAGTATGACTCTGCGTCTAAAAATCGATATGGCGAGCCCAAATATGAATATGCGTGACCCGATTATTTACCGAATTATGCACACACCGCATTACAAGACGGGCGATAAATGGTGCATTTATCCGATGTATGATTTTGCCCACCCGATTGAGGACGCACTCGAGGGCATCACATTCAGTATGTGCGACATTTCTTTTGAAGACCACCGCCCACTGTATAATTGGATAGTGGATAATTGCTTCCCAGACCTGCAATACAAGCCTCGCCAAATTGAATTCGCGGCATTGGCTATCGAAAATGTCCTTTTGGGAAAACGCTACCTCAAACAACTGGTCAACAGTGGCAAAGTAATGGGCTGGGACGACCCGAGATTGTACACGATTGTGGGAATGAAGCGAAGGGGTATCCCTGCCGCGGCGGTCAAAAATTTCGTGATGAACAACGGAGTCACAAAAGCGGTCACCGTGCTGCCCATCTCAAACCTAAATTATTACATTCGTGAAGAACTCAACCGCACAGCCGACCGTGCAATGGTTGTACTCGACCCGCTCAAAGTGGTAATCACAAATTACGAGGGTGCAAACGAGACGATTGCGGTAGAAAATAATCCGAACGCCGAGCCGAAAACCACTCACGAGAGTCAATTCGGGCGCGTAGTTTATATCGAAAAAGAGGACTTCAGCCTCAACCCACCAGCGAAATACAACCGCCTCGTCTTGGGCGGGCTGGTTCGCCTCAAAAACGCGTACGTCATCAAGTGCAACAATGTGGTGTACAAAGAGAATGGCGAAATCGACTATCTCGAGTGCGAGTACTTGCCTGAGACTCGCAGCGGCTGCGACAACAGCGGCATCAAGGTCAAGGGTACCATTCACTTTGTTGCCGAGGGTAATTTTACTCGCGTGACTATTCGCGAAATCGGCAATTTAACAAAAATGGAATACCTCGAGCCAGCCAAGGCGTTGGCTAACGGCACGACGATTGACGAGATTTTTGACCCGCAATCGCTCACCGAAACGGAGGCGCTGGCAGAAAATTTTGTGCTGGGTGCTGAAGTGGGGCGCGTGTTCCAATTCGTCCGTAAAGGCTACTACTGCGTCGACAAGGACAGTACTGCTGACCGCCTAGTTTTTAACAAAACTATCGGACTCAAGGATTCTTTTAACAAATAATTATCAAAAGAAGACCTCGCAAGGTCTTCTTTTTGTTTCGCTTTTGTGTCTTGCTACCTATCTAATAGTCGACCGCAAAAAATTTGCCAATTCTTGAGCAATCCGATAGTAGCGAAAAATTATAAAAAAATATTAGCGAGCCGACGCCCACACAAAAGCCAATTTAACCGAAAAATTTTGACATACGAGCCACGGAAAGTAACAAAAAGCAGTTGACGAGAGACGCAAAAAGGAATAAAATATTAGCGAACGACCGCCTACCCAAAACTGTATTTTGTTTTGCGAGAGCGGCCGTTTAGGGCTACGGACTTTGTGTTTGTGACTGCTTATGTTTACACGTGGGGGCGCTCTGCGAACAATAATAATGCAAATAATAGCTAAAATCTCAACCCCTCAGGTTCCTCTTATAATAACAATAATGTAAACAATAGCCAAGCGGTACGCCCCTCGCTTCACCCCCTAATTGCTGCGGAACATAGCGCAAAAAATCGCGCTGCGGCAACACGACCAGTATTCAGCATATCCAAGGACTGCTGTGCAGAAGTCACGGAGGTGGATGAAGGGGTCCGAGTCCTGACGTAGCGAGCGAGTCTCGGGCGCAAATTTCGACTCACTAGCAGCAAGACGGCGAATATGCAGAAGATTTTCCTTTTTGCCTGCGATATGGTGGGTCCTTTTTTGTTTTTGCCACTTCTCTCTAACACCCGAATGACAGCAAAATCAATTATCGTTCGCCGCGTCGTCTTGGGTAGATGCTCGAGATTTCTCCTCAGCCAATTTTTCATATCGCTGAGTGCTCTTTGTCCAGCCCGCTAGCAAGTTGCGGACGACGACGATATACCTAGTTATCACACCGAGGCGTCTGAACGGAAAAAGTTTGAGTTTGTACCCCACCTCGGCATAATGGTCGAGCAGGCGCAACTTGGTCCCTGCAGTTTTTTGAAATTTCAGCCGCTCGTTGCCGCGCTCGAAATTCGCGAGATACAGCGCCTCGATAATCTCGACGCTAGTATTTTGCAGGCGCGTCACAATCGACCAGCGAAATTTTGACGGCGCATTTTGGGTAACCACAAAGATATATTCAGAAAGTTTTTTAGCCGCAGTAAAAACCTCCATTTCCTTTTCTTTATCCTTGTTTGGGTCGATACTCTCCAAGACAAACGGCTTTCGCGCCACCACCCTGAGCGCATCTTTTGTAATGTCTAAATTGAGTTCATCATCAGTTGATTCCATTTTGAATAGCCTTTTGTTGAGAATAAATTTCATTGATTTTTATCAGTTTGAAGAGCCGCAATTCCAGAGTTCTGCAATTACCGTGCTTGAGATGACCGTGATAAGCGGACAGCATCGATTGCACGCGTGGCACCTTGATTAGTCCGTGCGCAAATGCGTAATTTATCAGTTTTGCACGCGACACAAAGCGCTTGACCGTCTTTGGCACGACGCGTCGCACAACCTTGCCCGACGGGTAAAAATACAGCCGAAAACCTAGATATGTGACGCCCGTTTTGAGCGGAAAAATCTTCGTTTTTTCGTTGAGTTGTAGCCCGAGCGTGTCCAAAAATTCTTTGATTTTGACCAACGCCTGCCGTAAAAACTGCTTGTCTGGATGAATGAGGATAAAGTCATCCATATACCGCGAATAGCATTTGACGCGCAACTGCTCCTTGATAAATCTGTCTAGCGGGTCGAGGTAAAACATCCCAAAAACTTGGCTCGTCTGATTGCCTATAGGCAATCCTCGCCCCGTGGTGACTAGGCTAGGATTGTACGGGTGCGGGCCGCACGGCTCGACCAGCGGAATGCCGTGCTCGATGAGATATCTCGGCGCAGTGTGATAACTATCGATGACCATTTCCACAAAATCGCGCAAGCGCTTGTCCTCGATATGATGCAAAACTTGGCGCTTGAGTTGGGCGTGCGGAATGCTGGGAAAATACTTCAAAATATCGCATTTTAGCACATACAAATCAGCTGTGCCCTCGCGGAGGACGAGTTTGCGAGCGTTGGCGACTAGGCGATTGAGGGTAAAATGCGTCCCCTTGCCGACCTGACAAACGCCATTATCAATGACGGCGCGCTGGGTAAAATACGGCGCGATCAAGTGGTCGCACAAAACGTGCTGAATAATTCTGTCGCGATACAAAAGCGTCTGTATTTGGCGTTTTTTCGGCTCGTAAACGGCAAAATCGTGATATTTTTTGACCCTGTACTTGCCCGACAGCACCTCATCGAGCATAATCTGCAGATTGTGGAGTAGCCCCTGCTCATACACCACAATCGGCCGCTTGCTCCGTTTCGCCCGCCTACCCCGAATATGCGCCTCATACAAATTTTTTAGAGAAAAGACGTCTTCAAACTTATCTTTTATCATACCCCAATTATGCAACATTTTTGCGAATTTGTCAACTATTTTTAGAAAAATTTTTCCACATTTTTTTCTTTTTAAATTTTTCGCCAATTTTTTGCGTAAAAAATCCGACAAGAGGACACTACAAAATGTTGGTGGCGAGTGAGTAAAAGCGGGCGCTCTATTCTTATTTATTATAAGAGGGTGCGGCGGGTGCGAGGTACGCCTTGTTTTTTGCCTAGACAGGCGCGAAATTATCGTGTTAGACTGCACGCGACAAAGCAAGGTAAAACGGCGTTTTTTATCGAGGGCTAAGGCAAGTGTAGGGAAAAGAAAAAGACCATCTATTGGTCATTTTTCTGTGATTTTGCGGCTTTTTTGGCTAGTTGCTCAGCAGAAGATTTCTTTTCGGCTTTTGCTTCGGCAGCGGCTTCTTTTTTGAGTTTTTTCGCCTCCGCTTTTACTTCTTTTTCAAATTTTTTGTTGCTCGCACGCTGTTCTTTTTCCGCTTTTTTGTCAGTAGCGCGCTGCGCTTTGGTCGACTGCTTGTCATTGATTTTTTGCTCTTTTTCTGCTTGTCTAGCGGTAGCCTTTTGCTCCTTGGCAGCCTTTTTATCATTGACACGCTGCTCTTTTTGGAGTTTCTTTGCCTCAGCCTCGGCACTCTTTTTTGCCTTTGCGTCCACAGCATCTTTCTCTACTGCCTGCTGCTCCTCCGTGCTCGCCTCGTTAGCACCTTGGGATATTGGGGTGGCAGGTTTATTCTTTTGTTTTTTCGGCTTGGCAGTGTTGATTTTGTCCTTATTCTTTGACTTGATTTTTTCGATTTGAGGCTTTTGCTTTTCCTCTTGCGGCTCAATCGAAACACTCTCGTTCTCAAAGTCCTCCTGTTGTTTCGCCAAAGCCTGTTTTTCCGCTTTTTGCTTGCGTTTTTCTTCTTTTTGTTTGAATTTTTCCGCCTTTTTTCTCTCATTTTCGGCGAATTTTTGGTCAGCGGTCAATTTGGGTTTTTCCTCTTTGGCAGCCTTTTGCGCAGCCCGAGCAGTCTCGCGAGCATCGAACTCACGCGCGAATTCTTCCTCTTGCTTTTGGATGAGTAATTGCTTTGCCTCAGCTTTGTCCTTTTTGTGTTTTAATTTGCGGACTTTCGCCAAAAGTTTCCTTTCAGCAGCACGACGACTAGCAATAATATTCTCTTGCTCCTGCGACAAAACGACGCTCTCAGGAGCGAGATTTCCGTCGATAATAGCGTCCAATTTTTTGATTTCGCGAGCCAAATCCTCTTTTGCCTTGTTTTTCTGCTCATCCTCTTGCTGCGCCAAAGCGCGCTCCTCTGCACGTGAGATTTCGTGCTCTTGAGCCAAGCGCACCTTGATAGCCTCCACAGCCTCAATAGCCTCGATGTTGTTGGTGTCGCCCTGTGATTTTAGCGTAGCAATCGACTTTTGCATAGCAGTATTGAGCGCGTCACGGAATGCGTCGCGATTGGTCGGGCTGATATAAGTCACCTTGATATTATCGCCATCGAGATAGCGCAAACAAATCCTCTTGTGACTCATCGCGTATGCTGGTGTAATGCAGTTTGCATCGGTGACCGAAATAATATTCCTGTATGGCACCGTACGACAGAAAACGCCACAATAAATATTCAGCCTATCGCGAGTGAGGACATATTTTGTACCAAAATAAATCGGCACAATCACCACAATCAACACGGCAGACAACGCAACCGCAGGCCACCACACAGCGCTCACGACCCAATAAATGTACATAGCGAGCGTCAAAAGGCAAAACACCATCAGCCCCAAAAATGCCCCGTCGCCGATACTTGTTTTGAATTTCATTTTTTACCTCCCCTAAAAAAGAAACCTCTTTTTGTAATTGTATCAAAAATCGCACCCAAAAGTAAAGCAAAATCAATTTATTTACAAAAAATAAAGGCAGTTTTCTTTAAAAATTTTTCAAAAATCGTCTTATTTTTGCAAAAGCGACATTCAAAATCAAAATTTAGTCAAAAGTATTTGAAATTTTTTGTCTTCTGTGCTACAATATGCCCGCAAATATTTTACTATCGAGGTGTAATCTTATGAAATTTACTTGTCAAGGTTTGGATTTGGCGGACGCAGTCCTCAAAGTCGTCAAGGCTGCAGCCGTGCGCACGACCAACCCAATTTTGGAATGTGTCAAAATGGTCGCTGAAGAGGAAAAATTGACCCTCACCTGTACCGACCTAGAATTGACTATTACCAAGGTCATCAACGCCGATGTCAAAATCGCAGGTGTGGCAGTCATCCCTGCCAAATTCTTCGCTGACTTTGCTAGCAAAATCAGTAGCGAGCAGATTGAGTTTAACCTGCGTGACAACACTCTGGATGTGACCTACGGCGACAACAAGGCGTTCTTTCAGTGCCAAGACGCGAGCGAATTCCCCGAGCCAAAGACTCTCGACCAGCCCGAGTATGTAGAAATCCGCAGCGACAGTTTCAAGGATTTGGTCACCAAATCTAGCGTCGCAGTTGCCCAAGACGACAGCAGACCAATGCTGCGCGGTATACTTCTCGAGGTGGACAAAGAGGAGATGCACGGGGTCGCTCTGGACGGCGTGAGGATGGCATTTATCCGCAAAAAGACTATTAGCCACAGTGCGGAATTTGGCATAGTAGTCAGCGCTAGGTGCCTACTCGAAATCGTACGTCTGCTGCCTGACACCGATGACGCTATCAAGATTTGTACTCAAAAGAACCATTTGCAAATCACTTTGGGCGACACTATTCTCTTGACTAGACTGATGGGGCTGCAGAGCGACTATGTGTCATATCGTCAGATTTTGCCGAACGACTTTACCACCACTATCAATATCAACCGCCGACACCTCTTGGATACTATCGAGCGTGCAGGGTTGCTGAGCCGTGTGGACCGCAACTTTACCGTCAAATTTGACATCACGGGCAAGGATATGGTCATCAACAGTGAGAGTGAATTGGGTAACATCACCGAGCATTTGCAGACCACTCACAACGGTGCCGACCTCAAAATCGAGTTTAATGGTAGGCTGTACACGGATGCTTTGCGCGTGATTTCGGATGAATTTGTCCAAATCAAGTACGGGTCAGCAGTACATCCTTGCGTCATCACTTCGCAAGACGAGGGCGACTACTTGTACCTAGTATTGCCAATGCACAAGATTTAATGTAAGTTTTGTTGAATTTTACACACAAAAAGCACCTTGCCTGAGGTGCTTTTTGTTTATCACCCCGCAAATCGACTACTCAAAACGGCGCGGACGGGTGAGTAATTTAGGGTGCGGCAGGGTGGCTTGTGGAACTGGTCGGGACGGGTAAGCAGCAGATACTAGGTAAGTGGCGACGACGGGGCGAGAACATGCCCAAACGACGGCGCGGGGGCGGATTGTGTGCGGGCAAAATAACGACGCTGGCAAAATAATTTTGTTATTTCGTTTTACATTCGCGGTAACTTTTGATAAAATTAAGCATATCGGAGGTTACGAATTTATGGATTATATCAGACTTGCGCCCGAGGCGCTCAAAGATATCGAGAGAGTGATTTGCGAGGCGGGCAAGCAGAGTTTGCATCAGCAAATGGACGAGCAGGAGCGCCTCATCAAATCAATCAACCGCGCCGAGGCAACGCAATTATTGGGCGCTATTTGCCAAAAACTGGAGGAAAACAACACCGCTTTGCGAGTTTTGGCGACGCAGGTGCACAAATTGCAAGATGCGCTAATGCAGCAGGCCGCTCTTGTGGAAAAACTGCTATCGTCTCAGACTGAGGAGAACTAACCCGCGGGCACGGACATTCGGAAAACAGTGCGTATTCGGCTCAACACACGCGTTAGTCCGCGGCTATAGTTTTGCGGGGCTGGGGACTTGGGCTATGCGGTACGGCTGGGCAGAGTGAATTTGTGCGTGGACTAGCGAGAATGAGTGGCGGAAAAGGAATTTTTTACAAACAAAAAGCGGATAGAGGATATCTATCCGTTTTATTATTTATTACTCATCGGCATTTTGCGCGAAATACTCGCAAAACGCAAAATAATCGTCTGGGATGCCGATATCAATATAATAGCCGTCGTAGAGGTAGGCGCAGTGCTTGCGGTCGTGCAAGTGGCGGCTCAGGTAGTCGACTTCGTGCGAAAAGACCTCTCCCAATTCGTCCGCGTACTCGTCAAAAATATCGGTATTGAGGATGTACACGCCGAGATTTACATTGCCGAATGCGGTGGGCTGCTTTTCGATAAAATCGACTATCACATTGCCCTCATCCCCCAGCACGACATTGCCAAATCGGTCAAAATCGCGCATCGGCTTGACCGCCAGCGTCTCCACCGCACCGCTCGCCTTGTGCTGCAGCATCATATCGCGATAATCAATAGTCGTGTAGATGTCGCCATTTAGCACCAGCACACAATCATCATCGACAAAACTCATAGCCAGCTTCATCGCGCCGCCCGTCTTGAGCGGATGCTCCTCCTCGCTATACACCAATGGCACGCCGCGATATTCGTCGCCAAAAAAGTCGCGAATAATCTCCTTTTTGTAGCCCACTGCAAAGATAATTTTTGTTACGCCCGCGTCGATTAATTTGTCTACTTGAATTTGCATAAAAGGCTTGCCATTGATAGGCGCCATTGGTTTGGGGACGGCGCTCACCACCTCTCTCAGTCTCGTGCCCAGTCCGCCGCATAGTATAATAGCCTGCATTTTTTACCCCTTTTTATTTTAATTATAGGAGGTAAAAAATCTTTTGTCAAATAAATTATGCATTTTTATGCAAATTATGCAATTTTTTGTTGGTTTTATGCATCCTTTTATCTCGCGACATACTGCCGCTCGTTCTCCACCCCGTAGCCCTTTTGGCGCGCGTAAAGATTGTGATACTCGTCGCTCGACACTTCTGCTAGAACTTCACAGGCGGCAGCCAATTCCGCTTGCACCGCCGATAACGCCTGCGTCGTCGAATTTAGCGAGATTTTTTTGCCGATAATAGTGCTAAATTGATATGCGCATATCACCACTAGCCCCGCACACGCTAATAAAATCGCCGTCAAAATCACCCTTGGTTTGTATCTCATTTTTTGCCTCCCTGTTTTTTGCAGGTCACAGTTTAGCACAATTTATGCGGCGGCGTAAGTGTTTCGCAAAAATAGTCTTGGTTAGCCAAAATCCTATCCAAAATGCCAAAAAATGATACGCTCTAATTTCGCCATAATCGCACATCAGTATCACCCAGAATAGAGCCGCGCTATATATGAGCACTCGCCCCGCGCTTAGTGCGGCGCAGCACGAATTTCGCAATATATTCTTTGATTTTTGGGATAATTTTTTTGGTATTTTTTTTGTATTTTTCTCTTTATTTTTTTGCGGCGCGACAAATACGATTTTTCGCTCGGTTTGAGCGGGCGGCGGCGGATTTATTTTTGATTTTTCTGCTATTTTTTTTGATTTTATTTTAGGGAGATTTTTTAGGCTGCGAGATACGATTTTGCAAAGAATTTCTACCAGCCCGAGAGCAGCACCTGCGCACAGCAGCAACAAAAAAATATACCCCTGCCCGACTGCATAAAATAACATTAGCCAAACATCCGCTGGAAAATACTTTTCTTTTCGCCGAGGTATTGAATTGACGAGATTTCGCCCGTGATTACGACCGCACCGCTATCGACATTCAGTTGCCCGACAGACAGATTTTTGCCGCAGATTTGGAGTTTTTGCCCGCACACCACGCATAAGAATTGCGTAGGAATAGCGACATCCACGCGCTCCACTCCTGTGATAGATAGATGCGTGCGATTTTCCAGAATGATTTTGTGCTCGCGGCAGAGATTTTTTGCTTCGATTTGTGCCATAATTTCCCCCGATTTTTTTACTAATTTATGCACGATTTTTTCGCATTATCACCAAGACAAAAAATAGCCCATTTTTTAGGCTATTTTTTATTATTTATTCGGTAGGAATGGTAGGGATTTCGCCAGGAGTAGGGTTCACCGGCGGATTGGCGGGGTCGGCGACATTTATGCCGAGCGGCTCGCTACCAAAGTAGCATACATTGCCCGCAAATTTCGCCGAAATGCTAATCTTGTAATCGCCGTATTGAGTGATTTGGGTCACACCCTCGCCGCCCCAGTTGGCTGCGAATGGCGCAGAATAATTAAGGTAAATCACAGGTGTGTTCTCTAGTTTATTTTGTACCGTTTCGTTGAGGAAAATCACCTCTACCCTGACACTAGTCGGATCGGTGGTGAGTATTTGGGTCTGAATGTTCATCAGCGAGTCAGTCTCAACATAAGCGGTAGTCGTGGTGCCCTGCATAATGCGGAGTTCGTAATCCTCCCCATATTTGAGAGCGCGCGCCGAAATGTCGAGGTTACATTCATAAGCGAAACTATTAAAATTGTCGAGGTCGCCACAGTATGCACGCAATTTGTATGCACCGGGAGCGAGGTTTTTGAGCGTCCATTCGCCGCCCTCTTGGGTCAAATCTGTATAATTCTCTGCCGCACCGCTCGCTGTCGATTTGTACGCGTATTTTATCTGCGCCGCGATGCCTTGGTACTGAGTTTTGAGGGCGTTGGTAAGGATATTCGGGATGCCCTGGTCGTCAACATTCCAGTTTTTGCTAGGGTCGATATTGTCATTGTATTGCATAAAAATATCGCCGAAAGTTACCGTTTTATCCAAAGCAAAACTGATATCCGCCCTCTTGATAGTGTACTCAATATCATTGAGCACGGCGTCATTGTATTTTGAGCCGCCATTGAGGGTCACGCGCACATTGTACACGCCAGCATCTACCGGCGGAATGCTAGAGAAATCCGCCTCGCTGCCACTCAATTTGTATTCAATATTAGTGATACTCACGCCGTCAGGGAGCGCTATCGACAGGCTGTCATTCAGGCGCTGCTGCGTGCCATTGTATACTGCGGAATAATTCTTTTGATATTCGATAGCCATTTCGCTCTTGACCACATTTACATTATAGGTCGTGGACTTTGTTTTGTAGCGAACCACCACGATTTGCGCACGGTTGGCTTGGGTAAATTGGTTCCCCGTCGTGCCGTCGTTGTAATCCACATACACTAGGTCGGCAGCGCTCAAAGGCAGGTCGCTCGTCCGCCCGTTATTATATTGAATGGTAAAAACACCGTCTTTTAGCGTCGGTGTCACCACATCCCCCACAATAAAACTCGTCTCTGGCAAAGTCTTGATGCGGATAGACGCAACCTCTTCTCCATTGCTGCACCCAGCGAATCCCAGCGCACCCATTCCTGCCACTGTGCAAATTGATAGCGCGCACAACCATTTTTTCATTCTGTTACCCCCTATTTATTGCGTTTCGTTTTGCCCAAACGAACTCAGTAAAAAGCGTTTCTTGCCCAAATTACAATTCTTTATATAATATATTATAAACATATTTGCCAAATTTTACAAATGATTTCGTACACTTTTTGACAAATTTTCAAATTTTTCGCCATTTTCCCCCTTTCGCTCCACTACTTGCAGCCAAAAAACGCCCCCGCGCCCCCACAAAAACTAACGGTAGCAACCTTGAAAATCGACACCAGCGGATTAAAAAGGTGCAACGGTTGCTCAAAAATCATCCACCGTCTATTTCGCCCCACCCTCCAAATGTGCATTATTGTGTGCAAGCGGCAATTTCCCTTCTTCTATCTGCTTTTTTATGTACGCCACTTTATCGCTACTCCTTTAGGTAGGTGATTATCTCATTGTCAAAAAGCGCCTCGAATTCCGCCAGCGACCTGAGAACCTTGCAATTTTATGCTGCAAAAAATTAGTGAGAATCTGAATTTTGGGCGAAATTAAAAAATTTGTGCTAAAATTTTGATTTTGCTATTGCATTATTAGAATAAATGTGTTATAATAATGATATAAGGAGGACGGCGAGTATGGATATTTCGCAAATTTCAGTGGCTGGGTGTGATATTCCTAGCCAGTTGGCTGAGCGTTTTTTTGAGACAGCGCGCAATTCGCATTGGGGGCGTAGTTTTGATGACGAAAATGAGTTGATTTCGGCGGTTAATTTTCGCTTGAATTATTTGGTGAATAATCTAGGCATTCCTGCCAATCGCGTCGTGCATCATTTGTCTTTTTTGGTTTCGCCAGCAGGGTCTAGCGAGGAATATACACGATATTATGATAGACAAGCCGCGCTATTGGAGCAGAATTTTAGGCTAGGCAGGGCATCCATTGCCAAGAGTCCGACCATTCTCACCCTCAGCGCTGAGGCTGACGCGACGGCGCCGTCATCTATTCGGCAAAAGGTGCTATATTTGGAGGAGCAATGCGGTTTCACGCACGAGACCATAGTCAAATATCCGTCGATTTTGCAGTACAGCATCGAAGACAATGGCACACCGAACTGTTTGCCATACAAACTGAGATATCTGACCAAAGAGTTGGGCTTTGGCAAGCGTCAATTCCACAAATGCCCGCAAATTTTGATGATGGATTGCTCTGAGGGTTCGACAAATCCTGCCAACATTCGCAACAAGGTTGCCGCGCTCGAGGAGGTCGGGCTGGGGCAAAAGCAATTCCGTAGTTGCCCGAATTTGCTGGTATTGGATTGTGACCCGCAGAGTGAGTCGCATTTTTCAGTCCAACACAAAATAGCGCTGCTGGGCGAGGCTTTTGGACTGAGTCCGATCGCGTGGCAGCAGGCGCCTGAGATTTTGCTATCTGACTGCGACCCTGAAAGCACTAGCGAGACCTCTATCGCTAGCAAGATGCGATTTTTGCAGAGAGAGCTCGGGTTTTCTGCGGCGCAAATCAACTCTTATCCGCAAATTCTCGGGATGGACTGTTCAGCGACCTCAAACAATCCCGCAGCCATTATCAATAAGGTGCACTTTTACGAAAGTATGGGGGTAGACAGGTCGGTTTTCCTCAAGTTTACCAATATTTTGGGCTACGACTGCGACCCGAATAGCAAAGAGCCAAGCGCGGTCGTCAATAAATTGAGGGTTATTGACGAATTGGGTATAGATAGGTCTGTGTTGACGCGGATGCCTATCCTTTTCGGTATGCCGTCCAACAAAATCAAAATCCGCTATATGCTTTTTAATATTTCGCCACTTGCTGAGGTGGGGATGCAGTCGGCGATTTTCATTCAGAATGAGGCAAAGACTTACGCGCGTCTAAAGCACATTCGCGCGACCGAGTATTCAGCCAATCGTGGCGCAATCGCCTTTACCGAGTCCAAATTCCAGAGTATTTTCGGCAAAAATAGCGCCGACCTTATCGCAGAGTACCCTCTCGACAGGAGCGCTGTGCGACAGGTCGAGGATGAATACTATGCCCAAGTTGGGCAACGCGTGCAACTTGACAAGGCAGAGTTGGACGCGGTGTGCGTAAAGGAGTAATTTATGAAACAAAGCGAGTTTACCCAATATTTCGGAATTTTAGAGGACGAAACAAGCGCAATTTTTGCGCAGTACCCAATGCTCGATGATACGAGCATTAGTGAGGTGAGCGCCGTGTTGAGCGTGTTTTGCGAATTTGATATCAGCATTATAGACGCCAAGACGCTGGGGTACAGTATGCCGCAAATCCTCCTCCTGTCCCCTAGCCAGTTGCGCCAAAAATTGACCGAAATTTCTCAAGAGTATCAGGCGAGAGGCGGACGATTGTTGCAGGTGATTTTTCACGCACCAAATATTCTCATCGACTATCAAACTACCGAAACAAAAATCTACTTGTTCTAATACTTTTTAATACGGTTAATTTATTCCAATAGTATGACCGCGAGCGCGTCTGCCCTTTACATCGGCTTGCTATTCAGAGGGCGCTAGCGGCGTCCGTAGAATCCGCGAGCGGAGCGAACCTCCACACCGCGACAGTTTGCGTATAGCAACAAGAGTCAAAGAAATAAATTTGTTGTTTTTTGCCTATTTATTGATATTTTTATTATTTTTTTATGATTTTTTTGTTGGATTATTTGCGGGCAATATTCCCCTATTCTATTATTATTTCATATTTTATTTGTTTTTTTGTTGTATTTTTTTTGTGGATTTTTTTGAGATAGATTTTCGCCAATATTCACGCAAGCAAAATTCTGCTCTATGCGCAAAAAATAAAATTGATATATCGCTATATCAATTTTATAATTATTATTTTCCGAGACAAAATCGTGCAAAAATTTCATTCAATATTTTTTCGCTCGCACTCTCTCCTGTGATTTCGCCCAATTTATTCCACGCCTGCATTAATGTAACAGCGAGGCAATCAATGGTCGCGTCTTGACAATTTTGTATCGTATCGGTGAGAGCGGCACGGGCATCTCTGAGGCATTCGATGTGGCGAGTATTGGTCAAAAAATCTCCACCCAGCAGCACGCTAGAGTTGATAGTCTTGTCAAAAATCATCTGCCTGAGCGTCTCAATATTATCACCAGTTTTTGCACTGACCGCAATGTCGCAAGTGATTTTTGTTGACGAATTTTTGTCAATTTTATTCGCAATTTTTATTATATTTTTTGCTTCTATTGTTTCAGTGCCCGAGTCGCCCGCATCGGTAATATGTAGCACGATATCGGCGTGCTGGATTTCGCGCTTTGCGCGGTCAATTCCTGCACCCTCGACAATATCAGCAGTGTCACGAATTCCCGCGGTGTCAATAATATTAAACCTTACACCGTTGTATTCGTAACTTTCACTCACAGTGTCGCGTGTTGTGCCAGCGACCTCAGTAACTATTGCCCGCTCATACCCCAATAGAGCATTGAGTATGCTAGACTTCCCTGCATTTGGCTTACCCGCCAGCACGACATTGACGCCATTTTTTACCAAAGCCCCCGTCTCTGCAGTGGCGAGTTTTTGGTCGATTTTTTGGATAATTTCGGTACATTTTTGAGCGATTTTTTGCGCAGTAATGTATTCGATATCGTGCTCAGGATAATCGAGCGCAACATTGACCTCGCACATCAATTCAGTGAGTTCGTCTTGGAGCGCACCGACATATTGCGTCATCGCCCCCGCTAGCAGACTAGACCCAGCACGCAGTTGGCTATTCGAGGTCGCATTGATAATGTCAATTATCCCTTCAGCCTTACTCATATCCATTTGTCCATTTAGCACTGCGCGGCGACTAAATTCTCCCCTTTCTGCGAGCCTTGCTCCTTGCGAAATCAGATATTTTACTAGACTTTGAGCCAAATAATACCCCCCGTGGATTTGTAATTCCACCACATCCTCGCCAGTAAAACTATTCGGCGCAGGAAAATAGAGCGCCAAAGCCTCATCACGAATATCCTCAAAACAGATTTTACCAAATATTGCGTAGCGCGGTTTTGGGTTCTTGCCCAATTTTTCAAAAACGGTCGCCCCGATAGACAACGCACGATCGCCACTAATCCTGATTATCGCCACGCCACCATTCCCGACGGCGGTCGAAATCGCACAAATTGTATCCATATTTTTACCCCTTTTGTACAATTTTATTACATTATTATATATTACGAACAAGATTTTTTCAAGTAGAAAATCAAAGTTAATAAATAAAAAAGAGTTTTGTTATTCTCTTAATATAACATAAACTCTTTTTAATCTTAGTCATAAGGGTTATCCATATTTCTGCGCCGACGCTCCAACTCTTTGATTTCGTCTAGTTGCGCTTGTATTTCCTTGTTTTTCGCTTTTTTGTCGGTAGATAGACTTGCTTTTGCAGGTCGCGCAACCAACACGACAAACAACAGCACGAGCGATGCCACAATCACAATTCCCGCAATAATTATGTAGTTTGTAGTATCTTTGCTCGGTGCGACATAATTTGCGTTCGGCTTCAATTTTGCGAGCAAGTCGATATTTTCATTTATCACGCGAGTATCAAAATCAAATGGCTCAGTCGATTCGGTAATATTGTATGCCACATCGTAAGTCATTTCTACCCAATAATCCAAGTCAAAAGCACTTTGCTTGCTTTCACTATCTTGCAGCATTTCTTGAATTCTTTTATTAAAGTCAGCCATTTTGTCAGACATTTCGCCCAAAATAGCACCGTCTGGTACAATCATTTCACCGATTTTGTTGCCCGGTTGCGCGCCGCCGACATAAAATTTTACAATACGCTGCTCACCATAAATCGCATAAACCGTGAGCCCTGTCCCCATAATGGTATCAGCAGGGATTTCCACGCCGTCAGGAGTCAGACTCCAGTATTTGAATACCCATTTTGAATAATCGTCGACCTTGACTGTTTGCAGCGAGTCGGCGTCAAAAGAGTTGATTGCATTTTTGATATTCGCCTCGTACAAGATTTTGCGCGTTTGTGTAGTGGTTGCACCCCCACTATCGCTTGGGAAGTACCCCGTGTTCGCGTTAAAAATTATGTCATAAAACTGCCTTTCCCACACAATGTACAAGGCAAGGGTGTTGTTCGCTGGCATAAAGTTTTTGTCAGCATTGTTTGCGAGGAGCGCATCCGAGGTAAAGTCATCTCCCATCGGAATAGCGCGCAAAGCCCAGTTGTACCCCGTTCCTTTTAATATTGGTTCAAAACCCGTAGCGCTGACAGCGCTTTTTTCTGTTTCGCTACTTTTCCAGTTTTGCAGATAAGTAGTCAAATTTTCATTATATGGCACTCTTAGCGTAATGATCCTAGAGCCATCTCCCCAGCCACCTTCGCGCAAATTCCCTGACAAATCGTATCCGATATTTGCGTTGAGCATCAGGGTAAAACTCAACCGCTCCCACGCGATATAAATCGTCAAGTCGCCCGTGATATCTTGGGTATAATCAAAAGCATTTTGACATTCAGGGTCGCTATATGCGCCGCTGAATTTGTAGCCAAGCGGGTCAATCTCCGAATTAATCATCGTGTAATTTATGTTCCATGTCGCAAAATTCTGCTCACTCGCCTGATTGTCAAGGCTAATTGGCTGATTGTAAGTCGCCTCCACCGTTTTTAGTTCGATTTCGTTACCATCAATTTTTGACACATACCTGATGTATTTTATTGTGTATGTCCAATGCGCCACCAACGCAAACTCAGTCGCAGCATCGGTGTGCGTATATTTTGCATCCGCGGCAGTCTTTCTGTTGCCGTTGATATCGAAATACCCTTCGAAAGTATAATTTGCCACACTAATTGTCGGAATTGGCAACTGTACCTGAATACCAAATTGCACCTCTCTGTTGATTTGGGTGACGCTGCTGTCAAAAACTCCGCTGATGCCGCCGCCAGTCCCAGAAATACTAATTTCGCCAGCACCGAGATGCAGGGTAATTTTTTGCAATGTGGACATACAATATAGTTTTAGTCCGCTAGGATAGATTTGATTTTGGTCAAATTCGGTCGTCGAATCACTTACCCACGCAGCAATCCACGCATCTTCGTTTTCGTAATCGGTACGAATGAGCGTTCCGTCCAACCTCCAGCCGTAATAGGTTTTGCCCATTGTGCTGAGCAGGCTAATCGTCTGCTTGTTACCCGGCTTTAACGAATAAGTGATAAATTCGTTCGCCTGACCGTCGCGATTTTGCAACTTGTACTCGTCGTTGTCGTAATCATACACATACAACTGCACCTCGAATGCGCGCGGCGTCCATTTTATGATGATATTTAAATTATAATCCAAGACATTCTCAGTAAAAGTGTACTCTTCGCCATAAGGCTGATTTTTCTTGAATTCTGACTGATAACCTTCGTGAAAATTGTACTGACCACTCCACCCGAGAGCGTTCACTTGCTCATCATAAGCGCTCGCAGTTGTGTCACTGTCTCGGTAAATCGCGGTTGTGCTTTGCGTCGGTTTTGCAATTTTTTGCCCAATGATTACATACTGCCCCTCGCCTGCGATTACGCTCGCTTTTGCACTTTCAGGCAACAAGCCGTCAAAAATATTCACATAGTACGACTGCACCACTTCCGCATCATTCTCCGCATCCCACGCTATCGGCAGGCGATTTTCTATCGAAACTTTCGCGAGTTGTTGAGATGGATAAGGCGCACCGACGGCATTTTGCCACGCACTAGAGGTATCAGTAGTAAAAATTCCGTTATCTTGAAAAATTTTTGGCACAGCATAATAATATGTTTGGGTAGACTGATTTTGAGTCGGGAAATACCAGTCACTACTATTCAAAAATGCGAGCGTATGGTACTCTCTACCGGTAGTAGACTCCACCCCGGGAGCAGTCATATAATATGTAATCGGCGAATTGAGAAGGGAAAATCTCGCCTGCGTATTCCCAAAACCTATGACTTTTAGAGGGTAAAGTTTGTTCTCTTTGTAATCAGGCAAGTTCGATGGCAAGCCATATCCCAGCACCCCGAGGTCAAAAATGCTTTTTGTCAAACTATCACTCTCTATAGTGATACCCGTCGCAATTTTGCCTACAATTCCACCAATATTTGTATTATCGCTTTGCGGCAACAATCCGCCAGTAGCCATCACCAAATTAAAGGTTGGCGCCGCAGTAGTGATATTGCCGATGATGCCGCCCAAATTAGCAGCTGCAGACAAAGTCCCATAATTTGCACAATTCTGTATCACAAATACAGATTGCGAATCGCCGATAATTCCGCCAGCAGTGCCTACGGCGTTTGTCGAGCCAATTTGCCCCAAATTAATACAATTTTTTATTTGCGAATCGGATTGACAATTCCGAGAAACACCCAAAATTCCTCCCACTGAGGCACTCGTATTGTCCCCCATAATCCGCCCGTCGATTTTACCTTTGTTATAACAGTTCGAAATCTCAATCGTCGGCATCCCCAGCACTTCATTATTCCACTCGCCAGCGATTCCGCCCGCATAACTGTTAGCATATACGTCACCCAAATTTGCGGTAAATTTAAATTCGCTAGCCGTAGACAAAGTTGTGTCCGAGGTGATTTTACCAGAGTTTGAGCCCGCTATTCCGCCGGCATTTTTGGCGTAAATATTCGTGCCGATTGTTGCGTAATTTACACAATTTTTTATTGTCGCGTTGGCGCAATTACTACCAATCACTCCCCCAAAAGAGCCGCCCAAATAATTGACTTGCCCGATTCCGCCGATTGCTCCATTATTTTTACAAAGAGAAATTATGGCTGTCGCGGCACTATTTTTACCAACAATTCCACCCAAAATGATTGTGGTGTTGAGATTTACTCCATCGATATTCACAGCGCTCGCAGGTATGCTCGTGCTATCGACGCCAATAATTCCCATGTTTTTACAATTATCTATCACATTAGCATTGTCGCCCGCTATTCCGCCGAGAGCGCCTTGGTAAGTACTCAGCGTCGCGTAATTAGCACAGTTCTTGATTGTTCCTTTATTACTTCCCGCAATTCCGCCAGCGCAGAATTTTTCTTGCACGCTATCACCCGCAGCGGCGATTTTTGCATTTGTAACAGAAGTATCGTCTGTCCCGCTCGAGAGATTTTCTACCACACTATTGACAGAATTCAACCCAACGATTCCACCACAATTACCCGTATCTGAAGCGATTTTACTTAGATTTTTCACGAAAATTTCAGTCGAAGTGGTGTTTTTTGCGTTAATAGTACCATTATTTTGCCCAACAACTCCGCCGATATTAAAATTGTTCGCACCGCCAGTCACAGAAATTTCTACCGCATTAGTCTGAAACCTTTGCGCAATCGAAGTCCCTGTGTAACTAAGCATCGCCCCGGCACCCGTCGAAGTATTTAATCCGATATTTCCGACCACCCCGCCAACATTTACAGTTTTTGTATCCGTTGTTGTAGACTGCGTTATAGTGATCGTACCGCTCGCGCAACAATTTATCATACCAGCACCACTCACCCCTGGCGTGTTGCTTTCTTTTTGCCCCGCAAAGTATCCAGCCACACCACCAACATTAATTGTGTCGGCAGATACTTTGCTGAGGTCAATTTTTATATCCATATCAACCAGTTCGATGCCTTTAATAAATCCTTGAGAAACTTGCACACAATTATCCACCACTCCAAACAAGCCAAACGCAGAAATCTCTGGGAATTTGGTCGCAAAATCAGACAAAGTGTTGTCGATTTTTATTCCACTTAATTGAATAGTGTCTTGATTACTGTTTGTCCGAGCCACAAATTTTGCCAAAACCGAATTTTCAGCACTCGATAAGCCTATAGGCACCCAATAATGCGCCGAAAAATCCAAATTTTGAGTTATGTAAAAAGTCACCCCGCCAAAAACCGCAGTATCTGTCGCTTTATTTATTGCCGCACACACTCCAGCGAACTGCTCGGGCGTGCTGATTTCAAATTCGGTTGCCGCACCTAAATTTATTTCAGTAAAATTCCCATCATCCAACCAATAACCTACAGACTCCCCCTCGATCGCAAACGCTTGTTTTTGTGATTTTGGATTACCCAACCAGCAAAACGTTATAGCAAGACAAGACATCAGCGCGATGCCCAAGACTACAAATAAATAATTATAAATTTTTTTGTATAACTTGCTCATAAATTTCCCCTACCAATATTATGCATAACTAGCGAAAAAATATTTATTTTTTATAAATATAATTTTACCATATTTATGCACTATTTTCAAAACAAAAACGACCTGTATTCGCAATTTTTTTCTTTTTTATTGGTATTTTTTTTCATTTTCCTGATTTATTGAATTTTTTATTTTTACCGCTGTCAATTTTTTAGATTTTTTTATTATAAAATAATTTATTTAAAAATTGTGGAAATGTGGATAACTATGTGGATAACTTTTAATTTCGATAATATTTGCGATGTTTTTACAGCGAAAAACCGCGATTTTTGCAGTTTTTTATTGATGTGATTGTGGATAACTTTTTTAAATCCTTTTGTTTAGGCTATTTGCAATTTGATAATTCCGATAGTTAGAACAAAATTGTTGTAAAACTTTTTCAGTCCAGAATAATAAAAAATTATTACCGAATTTTACCTAATTTTTAGCAATTTTATCAAAATTTTTTATGAATAAAATTAGATTTTGTGGATATTTATGCATAGTTTTCACCCTTTAGGTATGTACTTTTATGCAGAAATATGGTATAATTATACATAATACAAATAAAGGGAAAATTATGAAATATACTGATTATGATGTTATTGTTGTTGGCGCGGGGCACGCTGGTTGCGAGGCAGCAATGGCTTGCGCCAGAACTGGTCTAAAAACTTTGGTTACGACTCTCAATTTGGATAGTATTGGTTTTTTGCCTTGCAATCCAAGTATTGGCGGTACAGCGAAAGGGCATTTAGTTTTTGAGATTGATGCGCTAGGCGGCGTGATGGGAGAGGTTGCAGACAAGGCAACCATACACAGGAGAATGCTCAACGAGGCAAAAGGTCCTGCCGTACATTCTTTACGAGTTCAGGTAGACAAAGTCAAATATCACGAAATTATGAAAAAAACACTCGAAAATCAAGAAAATTTGACGATTTTGCAAGCAGAAGTAACCAAAATCTTGGTGAAAGACGGCAAAGTTTGTGGCATTAAGACAGGAATGGGGGAGAAATTTTCTGCAAAGGCTATAGTAGTTTGTACTGGCGTATACCTTAATAGTCGGACTTTGACAGGTAATTATATCAAGAATAGCGGTCCGAACGGTTTTACCAATGCAACAAAACTGACAAAGAGCCTTTCTAATCTTGGATTTACGATTTATCGCTTCAAGACTGGAACGCCAATGCGCGTGGACAAGCGCACAATAGACTTTGATGCGTTAGAAATTCAAGCGGGGCAAGATAATTTGCCACCATTTAGCAAAAATACACGCAAAACGCCGCAAAATATCGCGGTTTGCTATATGGGCTACACAAACGAGCGCACACACGAGATAATAAAGGAAAATTTGCGCTATAGCCCACTATATCAAGGTGTAATCAAGGGCGTGGGTCCGCGATATTGCCCATCTATAGAAGACAAAGTGGTACGATTTGCTGACAAGAATAGGCATCAATTCTTTTTGGAACCAGAAGCGCTCAGCACTAATGAGGTTTATGTCCAAGGTTTGTCGAGTAGTTTGCCGTATCACTCGCAGCAGGATTTTATCCATAGCATCAAAGGGTTGGAGAGGGCGCATCTGATGAGGTATGCTTATGCAATCGAATATGATTGTATCGACTCGCGCGATTTGTTTGCTACTTTGGAGTACAAAAACATCCGCGGTTTATACTGCGCAGGGCAAATCAACGGTAGTAGCGGATATGAAGAGGCCGCTGCGCAAGGACTACTTGCGGGAATTAATGCAAGTTTAGCGATTCGAGGTCAAAAACCTCTCGTTTTAAAGCGAAGTGACGCATATATTGGGGTTTTGATTGATGATTTAGTCACAAAAGGGACTAATGAGCCTTATAGGATGATGACGTCGCGCGCCGAATATCGCTTGCTATTAAGGCAGGACAATGCGGATTTGAGATTAACCCAAATGGGCTACCATGCTGGATTGGTTAGCCACAAAAATTATCAAAAATTATTGAAAAAAGAACAAGAAATCGCTAGGGGAGAAGTTGTATTAGAAACAATATTATCCCCAACACAAGAATTAAACGAATATTTGCGCAATTTAGGCGAAAATGAAGTAATAACAGGAATAAAATTGCGCACATTATTAAAGCGTGGTAATCTAAATATTTATAATTTTAACGAAAAATTCCACTTTTTTGATGATTTTTCGCAAGAAATACTACAACAACTCAATATAATCACAAAATATGAAGGATATATAAATATTCAAAAAGAACAAGTGTTCGAGCAGTTAAAAAGTGAGTCGATCGAGATAGCGCCCGATTTTAATTATAGCGCTCTAAAAGGGTTGCGTATCGAGGCGCAACAAAAACTATCTAGCACCCGCCCAACAACATTAGCGCAAGCGAGCAGAATTAGCGGGGTGTCGCCTGCCGATATTCAAATTCTTACTATTTATCTAAAAAAGAGGAGAGCACAAAAATGCAGCAATTAGATATCATTTCGACTGTTTTAGACCAAAATAACATTTCCGTGTCTAGTCAGCAACTTGAACAACTTTCAAAATTTTACGATTTGGTTGTTTATTATAATCAACAATTCAATTTAACATCAATTACAGAGATTAAAGAATTTGCTTGCAAACATTTCGCTGATAGTTTATTAAACTATGATTACTACAAAAGCAACTCATCTTTATGTGATATCGGTACTGGAGGAGGATTCCCTGGCATCCCGCTTAAAATAATGCGACCTGATTTAGATATAACTTTGGTTGATAGTTTACAAAAGAGAGTTAATTTCTTGAATACTGCGATATCAGAATTGGGATTAACTAATATTAGAGCCATACATTCTCGAGCCCAAGAATTACCACAACAAAATGTTTCACGTGAAACATTTGATTATGTTATTTCAAGAGCCGTGGCTCAATTAAATATTTTAACTGAATTATGCTTGCCTTTTGTAAAAATTAGTGGTGAAATGATTGCTTTTAAGTCATTAACAACTACAGATGAATTAAATAACGCCCAAAATGCAATAGCCGTACTAGGTGGAGATGTTTTAAATATTGATAGTTTTAACTTAAAATCATTCGATAACGGTATATATCAAAGAAACTTAATTCATATTAGAAAAGTTTTTCCAACAGACAGTAGATATCCACGACAGAAAAACAAGATAATTCAAAAACCTCTATAAAAATAGTAACAAACACGCTTTTTGTGTGTTTTTATTATTTTATACAAAACACATAATCAGCATACACAAATACTATTTGTTTCACGTGAAACAGATTATCTTTTTAATTTAATTATTACTACAATATACTACATTGTCTATAATAGTATTAATAAGAATAGTGATTATTATTAAGTATGCAAAGTTTTATGAGAAACATTGCAATTTTATTGTACACAAGCATAATTACTTATAAAATGGTATACAAATTTTGTTGTTCGCAATGAGATAACACCATTTAAGTGATAATGCATAATAACTTGTTTGTATAGTTATTAGTATAAATACAAAAAGAATAATTTGAATATGTTTCACGTGAAACAATAATAATTGTTCGCAAGAAATGATAAAAAAGGGTAAAATTTTCTATATTTTGCGCAATTTTTACTACATTTTTATTGCATAGAAAACTTAAATATGATATAATAGTACCCGAAAGGAGATGAGAAAAGATGAGTAAAATTGTAGCTTTTACCAATCAGAAAGGTGGAGTGGGCAAGACTACAACTTGTGTAAATCTTGCTACTTATCTTGCTGCTTATGGTAAAAAAGTATTATTGGTCGATATGGACCCGCAAGGAAATGCAACAACTGGTGTTGGTTATGAAAAAACGGCAGATATGTCTACTTTTTATGATGTAATCACCGGGGAACAAAAAATTTCGGATGTGATAAAAGAAACCGCAATACGAGGCTTGGATTTGGTACCTAGTAATGTGGATTTGGCTGGAGCGGAAGTTGACCTTGTTCAAATGGAAAATCGCGAAAAAGTGTTAAAAAATCAACTAGAAATCGTGAAGAACAAGTATGATTATATACTTATGGACTGCCCTCCGTCATTAGGTTTGATTACAGTGAATGCTTTGACAGCCACCGATAGTGTGATTATTCCTATACAATGTGAGTTTTATGCTCTAGAGGGGCTAAGTCAGTTAATGAATACTGTCAGACTTGTTAAACAGTATTACAACCCTTCTATAGAAATTGAAGGAGTAATTTTGACAATGAAGGATAGTCGAAGTAATTTGGTTAATCAAGTTGCTGATGAAATTAAGAAATTTTTTGGAAAATTAGTATACGAAACAGTAATTCCTAGAAATGTTAGACTTGCAGAGGCTCCGAGCCACGGTCTACCAATATATCTTTATGATGGTAAAAGTATTGGTGGAATCGCTTATAATGGGTTGGCGCGTGAATTCTTAAGGCGCAACAAAGATGGTGGGGTGCTAAAGGATAAAAGACAAATATTTAAGGGAGAGTTTAAACAATGAGTAAAGGGTTAGGACGCGGATTAAGTTCGCTTTTTGCTGTCTATGATGAGCCAAAAGAGGTGAAAACACCTCAAAAAGAAGAGAAAAAGTTAGATATTTTGAATAATGCTGATAATTTGCTAGAAAAATATCAGAAAAAGACAGAAAATAAGCCGGATGTGGAAAAAGTTGAAAACAAAGAATTCTTGAAAGAAAAAGCATCTGTTGAACAAAAGTTAGCCACGGCTGGCGATAATCTGTATGGTAGTGGTGGGAAACAAGTTGCTATTACAAAACTTGTACAAAATCCAGACCAACCAAGAAAAAACTTTAATCAAGAGGCTTTGAAGGAATTAGCACAATCAATACGCGAACACGGAATTATTCAACCGATAATAGTTGTGCAAGAAGGTGAAAATTATCAAATAATTGCAGGTGAAAGGCGTTTTAGAGCAGCAAAAATGGCAGGGCTCAAAACAGTGCCTGTCATCGTTAGGGATTACAATGAGCACCAAATAAAAGAGATAGCGCTTATTGAAAACTTGCAGCGCGAAGATCTAAATCCAATCGAAACAGCAATGGCAATCAAGCAGTTGATAGACAATTATGGCTTCACTCAAGAGCAAATTGCTGATAAAATAGGCAAAAGTAGGCCTGTTATCGCCAATTCTTTGCGTTTGTTGTCGCTAGAACCAGAAGTTTTGACTTTGGTCGAAAAGGGGAAATTGGCTCCTGGTATTGCTCGCGCAATCATAAGTCTATCAAGAGAACAGCAAATTACACTAGCAAAAAAGGCTTCTGATGGCAAAATGACCGCTCGTGATGTGGAAAAAACCGTGCAAGAACTGCTCAGACCAGAAGTAGTAACAGCGAAAAAATCGGCTCCATTGAGTGCTGAATTGCTATCAATGAAAGACGAAATGCAGCAAGTTTTTGGCACAAAAATAACAATTTTAGGTAATGACAAAAAGGGTAGAATCTATTTTGATTATTATAATCAGGATGATTTGGATAGAATTTATTCACTTATTAACAAATTGAAGTGAAAAATCATTAAAAAAGTGTAGTTTTTTACCTCATTTTAAACGCGTTGAGAGCCGAGATTTTTATTTGAAACGACCACCAATTCGTCTATAAAAATCTCATTTTTGACGCAATTTTAACAAAAAATTAACAATTTTAGGAGTATTTATGAGTTTTTTAGCCGGCTGGACAATGGATATGTGGTCTCCGATAATAAATTTGTTTAGTTTTATACCAAATTATGGTTGGATGATTATTGTATTCACAATAGCCTTGAAATTGGTACTGTCTCCACTGGATATCTGGCAACGAAAAGTTAGTCGTGACAGTACAATGAAACAGCAAAAAATGCAACCTCAGTTGCAAAAATTACAAAAACAATATGGGCATAATAAACAATTATTAAACCAAAAACAAATGGCTCTGTATAAAAAAGAAGGGTATAATGTCGTTGGTTCCTGCGTGAGTATGTTGGTAAACTTGGTATTGACATTGTTTATATTCTTCACTTTATTCTCAGGGTTGAGTGAATTGTCACAAGAAAATACTTATCAGCAGTACACAAAATTGGAAACTGTATATCAGGCTGCTTTTGTACAAGAAGTATCAAAAACTGACCCAAGTATCACTTCTTATGAGCAAATTGATGCAAAAATAAAAGAAGAAATGGCAAAAGAGGCAATGCAAACGCGCGCTAGAGAAGAATTGGTTAGCGCTGGTATAGCAGAACCTACAGAGGCGCAGATTAAGTCAAAATCTTATGACCTTTCTGTATCAGACCTGTATAGCGCTCAGTTGATTGTGGCTCAAGAAGCTGTTGAAATCAAATATGAAGAAATCAAAGATGATTGGTTGTGGGTTGATAGTATTTGGAGACCTGAAACTTATGTATCTGGTGTGGGTAATTATAATGATTTTTATAACATTGCGAACTTGAGGGCAAGATTTGCGGATGACCCAGCCACTTTGGAGCAAATTTCTCTTGAATATGATATAGTTACCAAGAATATTCAAGAAAAATACAACAGTTGGAATGGTTATTTTATTCTGGCAATCCTTTGTGGTGTCGTAACCTATCTATCATTTAGTCTCACACAGCGCGCAAATGGTCCTAAAAAATCAAAAAAGACCGCACCAGTGAATGGGAATATGGTAAATGGTATCGACAAAAACAAGCAACAACAGCCTGACCCGCAAAAATCAATGGGCATAATGAAATTTATAATGCCGGCGATTATGGTAATATTTGTAGTGTTCTATTCAACAGCATTCGCTTTGTACATTTTGACGAACTCGATAATGTCTGTATTAATTAGTCTCAGTTGTGTGAAAATATTTGACCATTTGGATAAGAAAAAAGCCGAAAAAAGCACTCCTGTAGTTGAATATAGCAGAAAAAAGTGACTTTTTGACAAAAGACATACAAAAAAACGCCAAAAATGGCGTTTTTTCTTGTTTTTTTGTGTATTTTTGCTAAAAAATGCGATTTTTGAGGTATTTTGCGTTTTTTTATTAAATTTACACTAAAAATCGTAAATTTTCATTCAATCCGTCCGGTACTGGGTCAAAGCCGCCTTGATAACTCGGACGACACCGCATAATTCGCCGCGCCCCTAGATAAGCACCTTTGAAAAATCCAAAACGCTTGACTGCTTGTAGTGCATAAGTTGAACAAGTTGGATAATAGATACAGGTCGACGGCAAAATCAAGTTGATTGTGTATTTGTAGATGTAAATCAGCAACATCCCTAAAAAAGTGAGTGGGAACAGCAAGATTTTGAAAATTTTATTCACAAAGAACCTTCCCTTTACTCAAAATTTTTCCAACTTCGTTTTTTAGTGATTGAAAATCGATTTTTGTAATGGTAGGTTTTGCGACTAAGATTAGGTTGCAATGCTTGATTTGCGGAATGTAGTTTCGTATTATCTCTCTGAGTTGTCTCTTGATTTTGTTTCGGACAACGGCTTTGCCAATTTTATTACTAACCGAAAAGCCAATACGTGGTGTCGGATATTTGCTATGAACCTGATAAAGTGTCAAGTTTGGGGTATTGAATTTTTCGCCTTTACGATAAATGTATGCGAACTCTTTTCGTTTTCTCAGTCTATTTTGGGCGTTGAGCATTTTTTACTCCTTTTTATTTGATAAAAAAATAGGTATTATGCCAAAAGCATAGTACCTAAATTAAGCACGAACTAGTTGCTTGCGGCCGCGGTCACGGCGACGCTTTAAAACTTTACGTCCGCTAGTAGTTTTCATACGCTCACGGAAACCGTGTACTTTGCTACGTTGACGCTTTTTGGGTTGAAAAGTTCTCTTCATATTTTCCTCCTAGTCAGTATAACTAAAATTGTACTTAAGTATACCAAATAAAAGCCCCTTTGTCAAGCCCCTTTTGCAAGGTTTTGGAAAAAGTACTTTTTAACAAATAATCTAGTAATTTCCAAGGATAGGGCTGTCGTAAAAAGGCTGACGAGATAAGGATAGGGGCGAGGATTCTGGGGGGGGGTGAGTGGGGGGAAGTAGATAGGTGTGGTAGATTGTGTAGGGGCCGCAAGGGGATTGACCTGATGTGGTGGACAGGATTTTATTGTTAGATAATTATGGTATTGTGATTGGCAAGTTGGCTTACCCGCAGGGGTGGGGCGATTATGGGGCAGGGCTAAGGAAGTTTGGGCTGATTATTGCTTGAGGGGGAATTTGAGAATGATGGGATTTTTGCAATTTGCTGAGGGCGCAAAACCGACTTTTCCACTTTTCCACATTTTATCCACAATGCACTAAATTGTGGATTTCGTGGATAACTCAAGGAAACGCCCTAGGCAAGGGCATTTGGTATGTGGATAAATATCCACAAAATAACACTTTTGCACAAAAAGTAAAAATTTGTCGTAAAATAGTTTTGCAATTTTTACCAGTAGTTTATAATATAATTATAAAACTACTGGTAATTTCAGGCTGAAAAATGAGTAGTTTAGACGGTGGAAGCGGAATGCGGGAGCGATTTTTTACAAATTTTGCAAATAAGTAGAAATTTGTGAGGCGACTGAAAAAATTAGGGCAATCCGAAAAGCCTTTAAATAAGCCAAAAACTCCTTATGTCTGTGGAAATTTTACAAGAAATTTGCCAAAATCGCTCGAAAGGGTGAGTTATCCACGATTTTGCACGAGTTATCCACGGAATTTTTTGAGTTATCCACGCACAAAAAGGTAGTTATCCACAGATTATCCACAATAAAATCACTTGTCGAAATATGGCGAAAATGCCCTTGTTAAGCCAGAATTGCGGCGGCGCTAGTAAAGTTTTCCACATTTCCACAATATATACTAATACTCCTATTAATTAAAAAATAAAAAATATATATTTTTCTCTCTCGTTCTTTGTGAGATAGAATTGTGAATAAGTGCTGCAGGTTGTGGGCTGGATAAGCGTGCTCGTGTTGGTCTTAATGGAATGAGATGAACGGTGGAGGGGATTGCATAGGATTTGAATTGGTATGATTGGAAATGAATGGGTTTTGAAGTGGATGAGAATTTGAGGGGAATAAGGATATGAATAAATGGGAAGATTGATAAATTAGCGGATTGTTTGAAAGATTGATTGACGGATGAATGTTTGAGGTTCTTGAATTGTCGGGATGTGTGGTGATAGCAGGGGCGCTGAGTGGCTGTGGCTGGTTGAATTGTTAAAAAATTGCGCGTCGATAAGTGTTTGTTTTTCGCAAATTTTGTAAAATTTTAAATTGTGTAAAAGTGGAAATGTGGACAAAAGCCTTTAGTTAAGCCAAAAATTCGGAGGGCGCGTTGTGGATATTTGTGCAAAAAGTACGAAAATCGCCTTTTTGAGAGAAAGGTGTCTCAAAACGTTGACAGGGGCTTTGTACGTGTGTAATAATATGTGCAGTATCCTGATCGATTGTACTATCGCCGGATGGCAAAAGTACTGTGGATTGGGCGCAGACTTTGAGGAGATGGTCGCTGCTCAAAAGTGGCGGCAGTCGTGATGCGGCTAGAGTTTTTGAACGGCGGCTGCGGCTCGGTCGCTGCTGGGCTAGATGTGGAAAGGGCGAGACTATTGGCTAGGGATTATTGAGCGAGATGTTGAGCCATGGCTTAAGGAGTATGATGTGCCGAGTGCGATAATTAGCACGGTATCAATGGGCTGGATGATTGGGCAAGGTGCCGAAATTTTGGCGAGTCAAACGGCGTGCGGTAGTATGCTGGATAGGGTTAGTCGAGAGGGTGTATCGTGTTTGATTGCTTACTGTGTAATGACGGTTTGATGCCGTGTTAAGGTTAGGCGAGTACTCAGTTTTGTTTTGTTAGTTGGTCACATTTTATGTCGCTATCAGGCTGGTAATGAGTGATTTTTGGGACGACTTTTGCTGGGCTTGGGATGTCCTAGATGGGGGGGCGCTAGAGTGATTTTCTAGTGAAGTGGCGGCTTGAGTGAGGCTTGTGTTACGGTTTGAGCGAATAGTGAGCGGCTCTTATTGGAGTCGGTTAGGCTTGGGTAGTCGCCGAATGCTTATGGGAAATGCTGGATTGTTGGAGTGTATGCCGAGAGCAAAAATGGTGGTCGGTGCTCGTCCGAGGTTGGATTCTTACGGCTGCTCGTCGGGTGCTTTTGACTATTGAGGCAGGTGGTCCAAATAACTGTCGGGATGACTGTAATTTGGGTTAAAATGTCGACTAGAGCGGGGCTTTGTGTGTGATTTTGAGGCTGTGTTGTCGGGGCAAATAGCGATATTTTGATATGTTTTTTGGGCTGGTAGTATTGCTCAAAAATTTGCGTCAATTCGGCTGTTTATGTTTCTGATGTCACAAAAAGTATCCGAGCGGAAATGACAAAAACGGCAACTACGGGATTAAGGGCTTGCTTTTGTGAGCTGTCAAAAGGCAATAAAGATTTACCTAATTTGATGACTGCGTGCGGGCTGTCGTGATGATAGCCCTTGTTGCGACCGCGACTACTGCGGGCGTTTGCGCTAAGTTGTGTTGTGGCAGTGCATTTTTTACGGGGATTCGCTAATCTCGTGGCATTTTTCTTGCCCCCAAAATTGTCAAAAGTTTTCGCTGTTTTTAGCAAAAAATGCTCTGCGTTTTTTGTTGAGTTTTCCACTTATCAAGATAGGTGTGGAAAAGTTTTTTGTAACTGATAAGGTAATTTGCAAATTATGCTTTTTGTTAGATTACCCTGTATTGTGAATACGCTCTAAAATCACAAAATGCAATTTTGCGTCGGTTAGCCGCTGATTTTTAGCGGGTTACCCGCAATTTTTAGTCACCTAACTATCATTTTTGCGAATTTGCGACAATTTTAAAATTATCCACAGTGGATAACTTTTTGATTATTAAAATTCGTAAAAATATTACGCGCGGCTCTGAGGAGAAAATTACGCTTTATCCTCACTTGATTATTTGGAGGTATTATGCAGTATTCTGGTTTTCGGGCGATCGTTATTAAAGACGGCAAAATCGCTCTTATTGAGCGCTGGAAAAATGGGGCGCATTTCTTCGTCTTGCCCGGCGGCAGGTTGGAGCCAAATGAGAGCGCTGAACAGTGCGTCATAAGGGAAATCAAGGAGGAATTGAATATTACTATTCGCCCTCGAAAATTGGTCTATGATTTGATGGATTATCGTCGTCAGGGCATTTTTTGTGCAGAATGGTTGAGTGGCGAAGTGAGTAAAACGGATGCCGAAGAGTATCGTGATGACCGTGTCGGCGGCGACTATGAGCCTGTGCTTGTGTCGCTGGATGAACTCAAAAATCTGAATTTGTTGCCCGTGGAATTGAAAGAGCAACTGCTAAAAGACTTGGATAATGGCACACTTTTTGCGGGCGAAAAAATAGAAATCCACTCTGATTTTGGTAAATAATATTCTTTTTTGTATTTTGGGCTGCAAATATTTTTTACGCGGCTATGTGGTTTTTACAAAAAATTAAAGATGAAAAATTTTCCACATTTGCGCAAATATTTCCTACCCCAAATTGTAAAAAATAAAATTTTTTGTACCCGTTGTTAAAAGCAAAAATTAAATGATTAAAAATAAAAAATAAATATAAAAAAATCAGAAAAAATAAACGCAAAAAGTTATCCACAGTGGATAACTTTTTGCGTTTGCGAACGCGTAAAAATTAAAAGAAAAAAAATCAAAAATACCCGTGCTCGAGTATGATACCCTGCTGATAAAATGCTGATGAGTTCTCGTTTTGATAGCCCTAATATTTGCTAGAAGAAAAATGCGAAATATTGGGGATAAAAGAATTTTTGCCGATTTTTTGAGTATTTTTTAGGAATTTTTTTATCCCCACAATTATTGTGTTGTTTAGGCTCAAAATATTGCACAACTTGGCTGAATGCAGGTGGTCATTTTTGAGAATTGCGCTGATGCCGTAAATAAATAAATCGGCGTGAAGATTGAGTGAATTGACTGCGCCGATGTAGTCGTCGCGAACGCTAATATGCGCCAGCCGCGATTGTGTAATTGTCGCCATACTGTCGATAATTATTAGCGGCGAAAATGGGTGCATTGTGTGGATAAAGTCGTGGCAAAATTGCGCGTTTTGATGCGTAATCGGTGCGAGCATTCCTCCGTATACATAGTTTGGATAATCACTATTTCTGAGGTTAGTGCCGACCACCGCGCCCAAACAATCCGCTAGCATTTTGTCTGTGCCGAGGCAGAGAATTATCGGCGGCGTAAAAAAATGTTTCGTCAAAAACTCTGCCAAAATATCACAGGAATTCGGGCTGTTTGAGTAGAGCGAAAGTAGTTCCATAGAGATGCCTCCTGCTATGATTTTTGCCTAATTTGTGAAGATTTATAACACAAAAATTTGCTCAAAAAATTTAAATAAAAATAATTCAAAAAAAATAGCAGAAAAAATAAATTCAAAAAAATAAATAGTGAACTAGAAACTAGAGTTTTGAACAGAAAAGAAGAAAATTGATTTTTTCGTTTTTGGTGGTATTGTGGTAATTTTTTATAAAAAATTTTTTGAGTTAATAAAATTTCGGCGTCATTTTTAATGAGAGGATAAACTCTGATTTTTAGCCCCAAATTAACTGCCATCGCTTTGCAAATATTGCCGTCCTATGTCCTTATATAGACGCGCACGCGAGGGATGCTAAAAATCGGGGATAAAAAATATTCGGAAAAATGCGCGAAAAATCGGTAAAAAATTTGTTCCGAAAGTTTGTTTTAAAAATTTGCGAAAAACAGTTGATTTTTTTTTCAAAGTCTGCTATAATAGGGGCAAAGAATTGGGGGCAATTAGGTTGGATTTTGGAGAACGTTATGCAAGCAGAGAAACTTGTTTTAAAAAATTTTAGGAATTTTGATGATGTAGAAATTGGTTTTCGTCCGGGGCTGACTGTCATCTCAGGGCAGAACGGCGCAGGCAAGACGAACATTTTGGAGGCATTGTATTTATGCAGTATCGGGCGTAGCCCGCGCACGCGTCAGGACGGTATTTTGATTAGCCGAGGCAAGAGCGTCAGTCAAATTTCGCTCGAGTATCAAAGAGCAGGTGTGATTAGGAATGTAGGTGTGCACCTCAATTCAGCAAAAGGCAAGACGGTTATTTTGGACGGAATGCCGAGCGGCAAGATTAGCGAGATTGTGGGGAATTTTGCTTGCGTGTACTTTAGTCCCGATGAGATAAATATCGTGCGTGGCGGACCGCAATTTCGCAGGCGCTATATGGATATCATAAATTGTCAGGTCAGCAAAAATTATATGACCGACCTAAAAAATTTGCAGCATTGCATCAAACAGCGGAATGCGCTCCTCCGCGGAATAAAATTAGCAAATAATTATGATCATTCGCTTGACCCATGGGACACACAAATAGTAAAATATAGTTTGCGGATAATGTTGAGACGATATGGCTTTATCCGAATGCTACAAAAAATCGTGGACATAATTATGCGGATTTTGACCGACGAGAGCGAGACGCTCAAGATTACGTATCGCAGTTTTTGCGACCGTCTGGACCAAATCCACATAAAATCGCTCGCGGACGAGTATTATCGCAAGGCGCACCTAAATTACGCAAAGGATGTCTTGACACACACGAGTTCGGTAGGGCCACACCTCGATGATTTTGATATAAAATTGGTCTACCTCAAGAGCGCGGACAAAAAACGGGGCAGGGATGCGCAAGAGGTGGAGTATATCAATTTGCGCACCGAGGGGAGTCTGGGGCAGCAGAGGACGGCGACGCTGGCGCTCAAATTGGCGGAGATTTTTATTTATCACAAATTTTATGGCGAAAAGCCCGTGCTACTCCTCGACGATGTCTTGTCTGAGTTGGATTTTGACCGTAGGCGAAAATTGATGGAGTATTGCAGGCATTTTGATACCATTGTGACTTGCACTGAGTGGTCGTACGAAAATCCTGCGCCTGATTTGTGGTACAAGGTGGAGAATGGTGCTGTGACCGAAATGGAGGTCGACAGCGGGCGATTTACTTATCAAGGGGAATTCAACGCGCGCGCCTTTGAATTTGCGCAAAAAATCAACGAGATGACGGACGGATATTACGAAAAACAAGCGTGGCTCGAGCCTATCAGAAATCGCGTTTTGTCGGACGATACTCCGCGAAAAGATGCGTGCGGCGTGGTGGAGTTTCCTCGCGAAACTGTGATGAAAGTGCTGGATGAAGAGCAAGAAACGATTGATTTGGAAAATATTGATTTTGACCCGTGGAACGATGAGGATAAGCCTCTAAAGAAGTCTCAACCAAGCAAAAAATAATGAGGTGATTTATGAGCAATTTATCAAGTCGCGAAAAGAAATTTTTGGCAAATCATAGACAAATGGCGAAGATATTCGGGGATTTTGTACCGCAAGGTGCGGTGTTTTACGAATTTTGCAGAGGGTACGATATTGAGGAGCGGTGCTTTGAGCGCTTGGGCGCGACACGGGTAAGGATTTATCGCGGAATATGCAAGCCTCGTCTACCGAATACTAGCGTAAAACATAATAAAATGGCGTGCGCGCGTGGACGTGTGAATGTCTGTAATTTTGTCACATCGCTAGCCTGTCTGCGCTACTCTGTGTGGAGTGGGGATGCGAAACTAGCCCGCCGCGAGTGTAGGCAAAAAAATCGCGCTGAGGCGGTGAGCCTTTTGGGGATAAAATTCTATTCTTTTGCGGATACTGCCAAATTGCACTGGCTGATTTATCGCGAGTTTGGGCGGGTGTTTGCGCCGCGTGTGTTGCATGTGTTGGATGAGCGGAGCGTGCGGCTATTAGATGTGCTGTCTACGCCGCCGAAGTGCGCTGAGCAGGTGGTGGATTTTGTCGGGCAGTATGCACTGGCTGGTTATTCGGTCGGTATAGACGGAGCAAAGGCTGATTTGTTGTGGCAAAATCTCCCTCTCAAAATGCTAGACGCTGGCATCGAGAGCCTGATAGCGATGGTGTGCGTGGAGAGTGATTTTGAGGTGAATGTCGGCACAAGTGGCTGTCGTTGTGGTAGTGCTGCGATTTTGGCTAAAATTCGCCGTGATATGCCTAATTTGGCTGCGTTTTGTTTGGTTGGGCTATGGAATGCTGTGGCTGATGATGAGTTGGTAAGGCAGCATTTCGGAGTCGGTGGTGCCGATGAGGAAATTTGGCAGGCTACCGAGCGGTTTAAGCAGCATTTTGCCAATTATATTTGTAGTGTTTTGGGTAATAATTTTGACGCAAGCAAAAAGCAGAAATTTTCTGCCGAGATTGGCAAAAATGTAGTCAAAAATTACTTGGGTTGCGTGACATTTTGCGTGCAGCAGTATGCGAATTGGTCAAAAAGGAAAATACGCCACAGTGCTGCGTGGGGGCGGTTTGCTGAATTTTTGGAATACGCGACAAAGTGCGATTTTGATGCGGTGACTTTTGGGCAATTCGCTGCCGCGAGTGAGGGTAAAAAAGAGAAATTTGCCTTTGTGTTAAACTCAAAACTCGCTGTCATCAGGAATACTTTTGGCGAAATTGTTATGTTTGACAAAAATTCTTCGTCGGCGCGTGGGGCGTGTGTTGCGGAAAAAACAAAGCGCGCAGCAAAGGCGTGAACAAATTAAATTGATTGATAAATTGTGATAAAAGGCTCATTTAGATGATGGGATAGGGCGAAATTATGGAAAAATTGGTAATTATTGACGGCAACAGTCTGGTAAATCGTGCGTTTTATGCGATGCCGCCGCTGTACAATTCGGATGGGATTAATTGTAATGCGGTCTACGGCGTGGCGAATATTTTGGCGCGTTTGATGATGAATAATCTGCCCGAATATATTTGTGTGGCTTTTGATGCGGGGCGGCACACTTTTCGTAACGATATGTATGCCGAGTACAAAGCTACGCGAAAAGGGATGCCTGACGATTTGGCTAGGCAGATGCCTATTCTCAAAGAAATGCTCCAGACTATGGGGATAGCAATGATTGAGCGAAAGGGTGTCGAGGCGGACGACCTCATCGGCTCGCTCTCGCGCAAATTTCCCTCGGTGCAGAATATTATCGTAACTGGGGATCGAGATGCGCTGCAACTCATCAACAAAAATACTGAGGTTTGGCTGACGAAAAAGGGAATCAGCGAAATTTCTGTGATGAATAGGCAGACTTTTACCGAGGAATGGGGGCTGGTTCCGTGCCAAATTATCGACCTAAAAGCACTGATGGGCGACGCTTCGGATAATATCCCTGGGGTGCCGGGCGTTGGTGAAAAAACTGCATTAAATCTGCTCAAAAATTATCATTTTGTGACCCGCATTTATGAAAATTTGGATAAAATTACTGGTCGTCTGCGAGAAAAACTAGAGCAAAATAAGGATATTTGCCTGCTCAGTTATCGCTTGGCGACGATAAAATGCGATGTGCCGATTGAATTTGAGTTGCAGGATTTGCGCACGCAATTCCCTTGGGGGGATGCGGTTTATGATTTTTGTAATCGTTACGAATTTAGGAGCATTACGCGCCGCGAAGAACTTTTTGGACAGCCAGAGGAGCCTGCAGAGGAGATAGTTTGCGAAGCAAATGTGGTCAATCTGACGCAAATTCGCGAAATTGTGGAGCAAAATCGCTCTAGCCAGATGCTTTCGTTATTTAGTAATGATAATGTTTTTGAGTTTGCTTTTTCGCGTGATAAAAATTATTCTATCGACCTAATTGGCGTGAACAAAGCGATGATTTTGAGTGAATTGCGTGAGTTTTTGACTCGCGACGATGTCACTATTTTTGCGTATTCGCTAAAAGATTTGTATCGAGAATGTGAGGCGCTGGGGATTGAGTTGCGTGGGCAGGCTTTTGATGTGCCGCTCGCAGCGTATCTCATTAATAGTAATATCAAGGTGGATGACCCGACGCATATGTTGGATTTTTTCGGCTTGCCACACGAGAATTACGCGGCGATGGGCATACGCGCGTGGGATAAATCGGAGAGTGAGTTGGGGCAAAAGGGGCTAGAGAAACTTTACTTTGATTTGGAATTGCCGCTCGTGCGTATTTTGTACGAAATGGAGACTAATGGTATTACGATTGATACGCGGATTATGGCGGATTTGGAGCCCAAATATCGCAGCGAGATTGAGGATTTGAGGCGGAAAATTTGTGATTTGGCGGGATGCGAGTTTAATGTCAATAGCCCAAAGCAGCTGGGGCACGTATTGTTTGATATTTTGCACTTGAATTCGGCGCGCAACAAGAAAAAATCGACGAGCGTGGAGATTTTGGAGGCGTTACGCGGGACGCATCCGATTATCGATGTGGTGTTGCGATATCGCACAACGTCAAAATTGTATAGCACGTACATTGAGAGTATGCATAATTATATTCGCGCTGACGGCAAAATCCATACGCAGTTCAATCAGACTGTGACGGTGACTGGGCGTCTGAGTAGTAATGAGCCGAATCTGCAGAATATCCCTGTGCGGACGGAAGAGGGACGCGAATTGCGCAAAATGTTTGTGGCGAGCAAGGGGTGTCGGCTGGTGAGTGCTGATTATAGCCAAATCGAATTGAGGCTGTTGGCGCATTATTCTCAAGATGAGGTGCTGATACAGGCTTATCGCGATGGGCGTGATATTCACGCAATTACCGCGAGTCAGATTTTTGGAGTGCCGCTAGAGATGGTGACCGACCAAATGCGCCGCCGTGCCAAAGCGGTGAATTTCGGCATTATTTATGGTATTTCGTCGTACGGTTTGGCTAGCAATATCGGCATTTCGCCGTACGAAGCGAAGCAGTACATTGACAGATATTTTGAGACCTATCCTACGATTAAAAATTTTATGGATAGCAGCATTGAGCAGTATCGGCGCACGGGCAAGGTGACCACTCTACTCGGGCGAATTCGTAATTTTGATAGCGGCGCAAGTGGCAAGGTCGCGCGTTTTATCGAGCGCGCTGCGATGAATATGCCGCTCCAAGGTTCGGCGAGTGATATCATCAAATTGGCAATGCTCGGGGTGGACAGAGAAATCAAAAAGCGCGGTCTAAAAGCAAAAATGGTGCTGCAAATTCACGACGAATTGATAATAGATACGCCCGAAAATGAGGTGGCGACTGTCCGCACAATTCTCAAGGATGTGATGGAGAATGTCATCGAATTGCGCGTGCCTTTGGTAGTCGATGTCGAGGACGGATATTCTTGGTTTGAGTTGTGATTGCGCTAATTGTTTTTGTGGCTCGATGGGCAAAAAAATCGCAATTTTTGCGTCGTCGGCAGCCGTGTTTTGGGTAGAATAAAATATTTTTTACGAATTTATTTTGATTTTTTGGGTATTTTTTTGACTAATTATTAATAATTTGCAAAAAATAAGAAAAAAATATGAAAAAATAATTTTAATTAGTTGATTTTTTGCGACTAAATAAGATATAATAATTATATAAAATTTTTGTGAGGTATTGATGTCAAAAAAAGATAAGCAAGAACTTGTCGATGATAACGGCGCTGTCGTCCCATCATCGGTCAATGTAAAAGTGAAAAAACGCGGCGGTTGCGGCACATTTCTTTTGGGCTTTATCTTTGCTTTTGTGTTGATGCTGGTCGTTGTGGTTGGTGCTGGGTTGTACCTTTACTACAATATGAGCATCCAAAAGGTCGAGAGTATGTTTGGTGTGACCATACCTGTCGAGGGCGATATCAAGAATATGGCGCTCAAAGACTTGTTGGCGAAAACTGACAAACTGGTCAATGTTTCGCTCGATACTTTAAATACCGAATTTAAGGTGGAGTTGCCTGACTCTATTCCGGGGACAAAAATTGACTTGAGCGCGACATACGAGGAGCAAATCACTTTCTTGGGTGAAACCAAAAAAGTGAAGGAATTCCGTATCCAAGACATTGTCAACAATTTGACGGAGTTTGTCGAGGCTGTGTTGCCAAAACTTTATGACCACGTGACAGTGGGGCAGATTACCGAGACTGTCGGCACGACGATACTCGACGACTTGGGCTACCCTGCGCTAAAAGACAAATTTTATAATGTCGGCACAGAGAGCGCGCCCGAGATGAAGACGCTGAGCGAGTTGACTCTCAATCAGGCTCTCGACCGCGTGCCTGCATATTTTAGCCAAGACACGATGACGGTGCAAATGGCGCTGGATGCTCTCGGCTCAGATTTGTTGCCAGAACCTGCTGCGGGCGAAACTGACATTTATGCTGAATTGCGTACGATAAAAATTAGCGAAATTACGACTGATACAATTTCTGACAAAATCACTGGCGAAATTTTGCTGAGTTTGGTGGATTTGAGTGCGTATGACTTTTTGAATACAGACGAATTCAAGGCGACAAAAGTCAAAGATTTGGGGACTTATATCACGAGTTTGCAACTCGGCGAATTTGTGGAATTGAGTACCGTGGTCGCTGGTGATACCGCTACCCAAGATGCTTATTTTGCAAAGCCTCAATATAGTAGTTTGAGTAAAACTCTCAAACTTTCAAAACTAAAAGAGACCATTCTAGGGCTCAAGATTAATCAAATATTCAATGCTACCGATGTAGCGAAAATTACTAGCGCATATTCTAATGCTGGCGAGCAAACGATTGTTGAATTTTTGAATTCTTTGACATACTCTGATATTACATTCGAGACCGCGACAGGGAGTCAGATTGACTGCGCTAGTTATGGTGGATATGTGGCGCTGATTGCGGACGCAAAGGCGTCTAGTTATGCGACAATAATCAATGATGCGAATATCCAAGTTTTGTTGGGTGGGGCTGACCTTGTGACTCCGATTGCAAAACTTGCAGGGCTCACAATCGATGATATAGTGGAGAGTGATAATGCTGTCGACACATTGCTCAATAATTTTGGCACTTTGGGTGAATTAGTCGGCGGCAGTGCTGGTGGGATTTTTGACATAATCAAAGATGTGACTATCCAAGATTTGCTCAACAATCCTGCTGATGCAATCAACGATAAGTTGGAGGCATCGACCAAGACTCTTGCAGATTTGTTGGGTGCCGCTCCTGCTGGGGCAAACGAAATTATTACGACCGTGATGGACATTACGGTGGGTGATTTGTTTACTAATGGTAGTACGGCGATTACCAACGCAATCAGTGCCAAGACTTTGGGCAGTATTATGGGCTTGACTGCTGAAACGACGGGATTTGTTAAATATTTGGCTAACGTGCAACTGGGCGACCTTATGGGAGCAAATGCTATTGATTCGATAAAAGATGCACTGACTAATAGCAGTACTGGCGCGGTGACTTTGGGTGACTTTTTGGAGATTAATACCGAAAGTGCTGCTGTGAGTGGCGTGCTCAAGAAGATGGCTGCTATTGAGATGTCGGCGCTTTTGGGAAATAGTACGACCACTGCGAACCCAAGTGCCGCAATTCAGGAGGTAATGGATGCGCTTACACTCAAGGATGTATTCGGTGAATACTCTGAAACTATGACGCCCGTTCTTAAGGAATTGTACAATATGACCATTGACGACCCTGAGGGGCAAGGTGGGATGCTGATTAATAATGTGTTTGCCAATATTAACGACATCAAGTTGAGCGTTGTGGTTGGCTCTACAAAGCCTCTTGTGCTAAACTTGATAAGCAATTATGATGACCTTACGCTCGGGACTATTAGTTCGATGAATGTAGATACTGAGCATTTGACAATTCAAAAATTGATAGATGCTGGTTTGGTCGAAGATACTGGGTTAAAAGAATCAGTCAAAGCGATGACAGTACAAGATGCTATTAACCTACTAAATGGATTACCAGATAGTACTACATCAGGTAGTTAAAAAATAAATAGGGGAAATTATGGAAGAAGAAAAGAAAAAGGGTAGGGGGCGACCTCGCAAGTATCCCGCTACCAGCGAGACTCAAGAAAAGCGTCCTCGCGGTCGTCCGCGCAAAGAAGGCGGCGAAATAGAAACTATCAAGGAGAAGCGTCCTCGTGGGCGCCCTCGTAAAGAGGTGGATGAGAGTTTTTTGGAGAACAAGCCAAAACGCAACCGCGGTCGTCCACGCAAAGAGGAAAATTTTGCGGAAAATGGTGGGGCAGATGAGGTGATTTCGCAACTTGCGGACATAAAAAATCAATCTACTCCGCGCGTGACCGAGATTGTCGATGACGATGAGTTTGTGACGACTGTCGACGACACGGATTTTGACGAGGTCGATGAGTTGTTTTCGGTGGATGAGGAGTTGCCGAATACCAGAGCGTATGACGATGAGTTGGTTGCAGATGATATTTTGGATAATATCGATGCGATTGAGCCGCTCGAGAAGCGCAGTATTCGTGATGTAACTGTGCCGAAAATCGCGCAAAAATCGATAATAATTCCTGCCAAGCATCTCAAGGAAGAGCCGATTTTGACATATGATGAACAGGTGAGCCAGTACAATGAGGTGTTTGAACCTGTGATGACTGAGCAGGGGCTGAATGTATCTCGCCCTCACCAGCCAGAAGTGCCTTTTGGTGAAAAATCGACTCAGCCTTTAGTCAAGACTAAGCACGCGACCAAGCAAAAAGTCATCGTCGTCACAGGTGCGACTAGCGGGCTGGGGCTGGCTATGGCAAAGAATTTGAGCAAATTGGGGCAAGTAGTCTTTGCAGTGGGGCGCCGTCCGAGCGCTTGTCGGGATGCTCGCAATGAGATTTTGGCGGAGTGTCCTGAGGCAAATCTGTATTTCTTTGTTGCAGATTTGAGCCTGATGGGACAGGTGCGCATTCTTGCGGACGAGATAAAGCAAAAACTGTACGAAATCGGGCAGGACCGTGTGGATGTGTTGATACACAATGCTGGTATTCAGACGAATATTCACAAAATTACCTACGAAAATCACGAATTAATGTGGGCGACGAACTATTTGTCTGCGTTTTTGCTGACCAAAAAGTTGCAGCCACTCCTCGACGCTAGTCTTGATGCGCGCGTGATAACTATTACCAACAACGAGGCGAGCAAGACGAAGATTGATTGGCGTAATGTGCGCTCGCTGACGACAAAATCTAATGACGATGTGTACAATCAGACCAAGTTGGCGGATTTGATGTTTGCACTGGAGTATGACCACAAGTATTCTGACCGCGACGATTTGCACGCTTATTGTGTAAATCCGGGGACTGTTTCGACTGACCTGAGAACCAAAAACGCTCGCGGGCTAAAAGCATTCTTTGCAAAGTTTGTCAAAAAACGCGGCAAGAGTATCGAGCAGGGTATCGAAACTACGATGTATCTATGCTTGGCGGAGCGTTTGCCAAAAAATGTAGTTCTTTATGAAAACAAAAAGCCGACCGAGCCTAGCAAGTTTGCGAATGACCCTCGCAATCGTACTGCGCTTTGGCGATACACTGAGTTGGAGTTGCAGAATTAATATTCGGCGCAGTTTCGTGTTTCTGCGCCAAATAAATTAAAAAACCGTGTATTCTCTTTTACTTTTTTCATAGTAAGACATTCCTTTCTTCTTTAAAAATCGCAAGAATTTCTTGCAGCCTGAGTATCTTCGCTCAGGCTTTTCTTTTTGGTAAAAATAATAAAAAAAGTATAAATTAAATAACACAAAAATAAATAAAAAATAGCAAATAATTCAATTAAAATTGTATTTAATACAAAAAAACCAAATATCTGGCGATATTTGGTTGAATAAATTATAATATTTTTGGATTATTTTATTTGAGAATTCTCTTTGTTTGGGTTTATTAATTTTGACATAACATTGCTAGCCAAGTTTTGGTCGAATGGTTGAGTGGATGCATCTTGAGTATGAATTGTCTGCCCTGCGATTTGCACAATGTCGTCATAGTGTGCGGTGGCGGATTTGTTTTCGTCAGAGTTTGTTGCTGTATTGTTGTTATTTTCGGTAGCAGTAATTTCTGTTTGTAGTTGTGGTTCAACTGTAGGTTGGGGTGTTGTGTTTGCTTGGCTGGTTGTGCTCGTCTGCTCAGCAGATTTTGCGGCATCGGCAACTTTTGGGTGTTTGCAATTAACCAAATCCTGATATCGGGTGAGCATCAAAAACTGCGTGTATGCGTCCGTTATGTCACGAGTAATGAGAGGCATTCCGTTCGGATGACTAGAATTTTTGAAATTCAGCAGATAGGTGGCATCCGCAAATAGAGGTTTGTCATCCTTGGTCGTCAGCCCTAAGCCGTCACAGTCAAAAATCCCCTCGCAAAAAGTCTGCTCTTTGTCATCAAAGCGAACCAAAAGTTTACCTCGCTCAAAAGTCGGATTTTCTGGACACCCCCAATCAATAATAAAGTCGCCCTTTTGGATGAAATCGCCATTACGGAACAAAATGCCGTTTGCTGTGATTAGGTCGGTTGTCTCGCCCTCAAAAATCGCCGAGTTGTCATAGATTTTTTTGAATTTACCGCTCAAAAAATTGAGTTCGCGGTCAAAAAGTCCGCTTTCGTATGAGCCGTCGCGCGGGTCGGTGAGCGTGCCATTGTAGCCGCTCGCGTCCTTGGTCCCGTCAAAGTCCTTGTTTGAGTCGTTAATATCTTTTTGATGAATACTGCCCGACTTTAGGACATAATTTTTGTCAAAAATGCCCATTTTTCTGAATTCGAGGTTGCCGTCATTGTCTGTCTTGATAAATTCTCCAACATACGCATTGTTGTGCTTGTGCGTTTTGGGGTCAGACGAAGTGAGTTTCCCGTCAAAATATGAGCCGTCAGGCAAAGTGTGCTGGATTTCGCCTTGTGTCAAAATCGGCTGATATGCAAAAGAGCAAGATTTGACAATGTTATCAAAATCGCTAGTCAGCGAAAACTCTACAGCCATTGTGCCTTTTTGGTGAATGATAGAATTTTGATACTCGCCTATGCTGTTCGTGCTAGAATAGCAGGTAGTCTGAGGCTTTTTCACTTGAATGCTTATCTGTTCGCTGGTCAGATTGATGATTTCGTCATCCTTGGTGTAGCGGATTTTACCACATTTAAACCTAAGAGTGCTGTCAAAAGTACCATTCAGTTCGATACAGCGGTCGCGACTAGTCATTGTGCCGACGTAGACGACTTGCTGAGCGTCGTTGCTCTGAGAATTGTCACTTTGTGGTGGCTGGTTCTCTGATGCGATAAATTTTTTCTGCCCGACAAATTTGCCGTTCGGTGTCTCGTAGATGATAGTGTTCGGCGCATCTTGGAGTGTGAGCGTGGTGTGAAATTTTGGACTGTTTGGGAAATGCAGCGTCACGAATTTTTCGCTGAAATCAAACTGCTTGTCTTGTTGGAGGTCGCGCTCAAATCCAAATTGACCCCTGATAGTAAGGAAAGTCTGCAGCGACTCGTTGCGAAAATTAAACTCGCCATTGATAGTCGTGGTGTTATTGAGGTCGGTGCGAATGCGCCCACCGATTTGAGAAAAAAGCCCGTTGCTCCTGCTAAAATTGATTATGCATTCGCCGTTCGTGCAGATATAGTTCATTTTTGGGACGCCGAAATATGTAGGCACGCGAGTGTTTTGCGAAAGTTCGCGGAAAGTACCGAATATCTTTCCCTCGCAGCGCATCCCCAGTTCGCCGACTAGATAAAATTTTCCGTCTGCCGTCTTTTGGTGATACAATTTGACAGTGTCGCCAAAAGGTTCTTGAGTCGCGGTCAGTTGGCGGATAATCAGTTCTTTGGAAATTGGGTCGATGCCGCCCTCGAGAGTGTCGCCATTGCTAAATTTGATGTATCCGTCTTCGCCGCCGAGCCAAGTGAGGTTGTCAAAATCGCCCTTGAGAAAAATATTGCTGCTCTCTGCTGTGCCTTGGACAAAATTGCCGTGCTTAAAGCGCCCTTTGAGAGTAAAACCGTCGTCGAGCGTCGCCGTCCCGTAACCGTCAGGCAGATCGCGCACGAGTCCGTCGGCGATTTCGCCAGAATAAGAGCCGCGCAGGTTGTCGATTCTGATTTTAATTGGTTTTGTGGTGCGTTTTGTAGCCATATTTGTGTGCTCCTTGTGCGTTTTGTTAATTATAGTATTCTTTGAGCCTTTTGTCAATGGGGTTTTTGGGCGAAATTTGAATAAAAACCCACCTACAGAGGTGAGTTTTTGCTAAAAGTATGTCGCGATAAAGTTTTTTATCCCAGTCCAATACTCGGTCGGAGCGACCGTGCTGCCGTGAATGTGTGTCGACTGGTGTATGACCAATTTATCTTTTTCGTGCTGATAACTCTCAAAAAGTTGGTCGTGCATATAGTACGGGACAAAAATATCGGCATCGCCGTGGATAAAATATATCGGTAGCGTCGCATTTTGCAGGCTCTTTATGCAGTCGATTTCGCCAATCGCGAAGCCCGCTTTTTGCTGAATCATCAAATCGACCGACTGCAAAATCGGAAAACTCGGGATATAGGCGAAGTGGTTGACAATATACGACAGTTCCGCAGCGAGTGAAGTGTAGCCCGAGTCCTCGATAGCCAGTTTTACATTATTCGGGATTTCGGCGCCAACCGCCTGCATCACGGTGGCTGCGCCCATCGACACGCCGTGCAAGATGATGCGGCAGTCAGAATTTTTTTGCACCAGATAATCTATCCAGTCGCAAATGTCGAGATGCTCCTTTAGTCCGAAAGTTATCCAAGCGCCCTCAGTTTCGAGCGAACCGCGCAGGGCGGGGAGTAGGACATTGTACCCTAAATTGTAATAATTGTACGCGTAGTCACTCACACGCCACGGCGAACTGCGATATCCGTGCACCATAATCACCCAATCATCAGTCGCTGTTGCGGCGGGCTGTGCAATCTCGAGCGCGTGCAGGCGTATGTCGTCGGTCGAACTCTGCAGGTATGAGTCTATATAATTCGAGGAATTTTTGAGCCAATCGACCTGCTGAACGGTCGGATTTTGGGACTGATTTTTGGATGAAATCGAGGCAAAAACGCTATTTTGCGTATTAAAAACGATATCGCTCAAAAAGGCACCGCCGCCGAAAAAACCGCAGACAAAAAGCGAAAAGAGTATCATTACCGTGCTGGCGATGATTATGCGCGTCCTTTTTGACAATGTCGTTACCTCAGAAAGTTTTTTTGTATACATATTTTAACCGTTGCGGGCGAATAAGTCAACAGAAATCAAAAATTTTTTGGCAAATCCAAATTTTTTGGGCGAAAATATTTGCCAGCCCAGCGATTTGATTGTATAATAGTTGTGTTAAAAGGGGACTTTGATAATGGAAACAAACATTTGGGAAAATTACGCGGGCGCCGCTCGCAAGCCTGTGGAAGATTTTTGCGCAGGGTACAAGGATTTTTTGAGTAAAAACAAGACTGAGCGCGAGTGTGTAAAATTCGCTGTGAGTGAGGCAGAAAAGTGCGGCTTTCGTAATTTGTCTGACCTGATGAAGAGCGGGGAAAAACTGCGTGCGGGTGACAAAGTGTATGCTGTGAATATGGACAAGGCGGTAGTTTTGTTTGTGGTCGGCAGGCAGCCGATAGAAAACGGCATCAACATAGTCGGTGCTCACATTGACTCGCCTCGCATCGATATCAAGGCGATGCCTCTGTACGAGAGTCAGGGGTTCTGTATGATTGATACGCATTATTATGGCGGTATCAAAAAATATCAGTGGACGGCGCAACCGATGGCGATGCACGGGGTCATCGTTCGCAAGGACGGGAGCAAAATCGACCTTGTCTTTGGCGAGGATGATGTGGTCGTCGGGTTTACCGACCTCTTGCCACACCTTGACAAGAACGACAAAAAGGACATCAAAGGCGAGGATTTGAACCTAATCGCAGGCAATATTGCGAATAAAGATGAGAAAAAAGACAAATTTAAGGCGTATATCTTGGGCTTGTTGAAAGCAAAGGGTATCGAGGAGGACGATTTCTTTTCTGCCGAAATCGAAGTCGTGCCTGCTGGGTCGGCGAAAGATTTTGGGCTGGACCGCAGTATGATTATGGGGTACGGACAGGACGACCGCGTGTGTGCCTACACTGGGTTGCGTGCCGTACTAGAGACGGATGCGCCAGAATTTAGCACGATGTGTATGCTGGTCGACAAGGAGGAAATCGGCAGCGTGGGTGCTACTGGTATGCACAGCAAATATTTTGAGAATTGTATCGCTGAGATAATGAATTTGGCAGGGCAATATAGCGAATTGGCGCTGCGTCGTGCCCTCAATAGGTCAAAAATGTTGTCGAGTGATGTGACTGCGGCAGTTGACCCGAACTACACCGCGCCATTTAACCCTGCCACCGATGCGCATTTTGCCAAAGGGGTAAGTTTCAACAAATTTACCGGAGCATATGGCAAATCTGGTAGTAATGACGCAAATCCTGAGTTTATCGCGATGCTGCGCAATGTGATGGATAAAAACGGTGTCGTTTTTCAAGCCACTGAAATGGGGCGCGTCGACGAGGGCGGCGGTGGAACTATCGCGTACATTATGGCAAAATACGGTATGGATGTCATTGATGCGGGTGTGCCTGTGCTGAATATGCACGCGCCGTGGGAAATCGTGAGCAAGGTGGATGTCTATGAGGCGTATAAATGCTACAAGGCGTTCTTTGCTGCTGACTGGAATAAAAAATAAAAGGCGATTTGCCTTTTATTTTTTTTGTAGTATTGCTTTTTGTCGTGCTGCTAGTAATATGAAATTTTGATGTTGAGAGCGTCGTTTGCGCTGATCGAGGTGCTGAGCGGTTGTATTTGACAATCGGTGCAGGGGAGGGGCTGTTTGTGGTGGTGCTGGTTTGTCCTGCTAATCCAAAATTGCGCAGCGGGCGGTTATTCTTGTGAAAGTTTGCGAATGCGTCTAGCGCGTGCGGAAATCGCGAGCGTTTTGTCAATGTAGATAAAGAAGAGCCCGAGCGCGTAAAATAGCACGAATATTCCTATCGCGATAGGTAGGCAGAGCCAGCCGAGGCTGTCGATATTCATAAAGAAATATGGAAAACGCGAGCCTGAGGCCAGTTCGCCCAAAATCAGCGCGCGCACCAGCACAAAAGCGGTGTAGGCGAACGGGTACAGCAGCCACCAAGCCGATGCGCGGTAGCCGATATTGCCGTGCGGCATAAACAAAATGTAGTCGACAAAAAGCCAAATTGGCGCAATCCCGTGGATGATGTAACTGCCGATTTGGGTGAGGATGGTCGGTTCGCTCGTGCTGACGGCAAAACTACTCCACGACAGCATCGTCCAAAAGAAAATCATCGCAAAAACAGACATAAACACCAGCCCTGCTTGCAGCGGCTGATAAATGCTCGCGACTGCGCCCTCCTTGCCTTCGTGCTTGATTTGAATACTCGTCTTGACTAAGAGAATTAGGAAAAGCAAAGCGGCGAAAAAGTCAAGTTGCACTGCAAAATACGCCCAAATTTGGGGCGTTTGCGGGGTGCAAAGGAGAAAGATTATTCCCAAATTGGCAATCAAAAAGCCTAAAATTCGCCAAACAAGCGCAAAGATGCGGCTGTTACACATAACCATTTTTCCCTCCCAAAAACTTATCTTCCAAAAACATCTGCGTTTCTCGACATTGGTTGACATCTACAAAAAGCCCTGCCCCGCATTCGTCAAGTATCGGCGCCAAATCGGTAGGGAAACTGGTGCCGACCGCATAAATCTCGGTGCCGTGCAGCAAAAAATTGTTGACTATATCGTGGAAACGAAATTGCTTGTCATATGAGGTGACATCCCAAACCGCGGGCGTCATAATGCTGCGAAAAACAGACAGGTCGATACCTAGGTCGCGCGCCTTGCGGTAGAGTGCATCCTCTGAGTCATTCGTAACCAAAATCAGGGCGTAATGCTGCGCTAATTGCTGCAAAACTCGCTGGTCAAAGACGGTCACGCGTTCAAGCCGCGGGAAAAATGGATGCTCTAGCCGATAGGTGTCATAATCCTCGAGCAGCACGCCCAAATCACTTTCGCAAACCTCGCGAATATCCGTCCGATTGTATGGATGTCCGCCGATGACCTCCAAATCAATCAATTCGCCCAACGCGGTGGACATATCCCAATCGTTAATACTGAGTCGGGAAACGGCAGTCGCCAAGTATTTTGCATACTCAAAATCCAAAGTCGGGGTCGAATACAAAACCCCGTCAAACTCGAGCATAATCACGCGAATATCATCATAATCAAACTGCTGACACCAACATTCCTTCATAATCAGCATATTTTGTTCCCCTTTTGTCGTGTTCGGCTCCTATCTTTCTGTATTATAACAAATTTTCGAAAACTTGGCAAGTGTTTTTGGGAAATTTTTTTGAAAATTTTTTGCGTGTTGTTTTTTATATTGTTTTTGCAGAAAAAAAGAAAAAGGATAACGGGTATCCTTTTTGCTGCAGGGCGGGTGTGGAGTGGAGAAATAGATGTAAAATGATAAAAGTGGAGGGGGTTGCCCCCGAGCCTGCAATAATTAATTAATGAGTATTTTATTTTTTCGATGGTTTTGCGGGGGTAGCGGGTTGGTCGAGGCTGGTGCTTTCTTTGAGAGCCGCCAAGAGGCTGGTGAGGTTGGCGATATCGGTAGGGACGATGAGTTTTGTACTTTGACCGTCAGCCACAGCAGCGAGTGCCTCATAACCTTTGAGAGTGAGGTAGGCTTGGTCAGGCTTTGCGTCGATAATCAATTTGATTGCGTCGGCAGTACCCTCAGCCTCTTTGATAAGAGCCAAGCGTTTCGCTTCGGCGCGCAGAATTTCCGCCTCTTTTTCACCCTCAGCAACCAAAATATTGCTGCGTTTTTCGCCCTCGGCAATCAAAATCGCTTCACGGCGCTCGCGCTCTGCACGCATCTGCTTTTCCATAGCCTGCTGAATATCTTTCGGCGGCAAAATATTCTTGAGTTCGACGCGGTTAATTTTGATACCCCACGCGTCGGTGGCATCGTCGAGAACGAGGCGCATTTTGTTGTTGATTGTGTCGCGAGAAGTCAGCGTGCTGTCCAACTCCAATTCGCCCACGATATTACGCAAAGTCGTGGCGGTGAGGTTTTCGATAGCGTAAATCGGATACTCGACACCGTAAGTGAAAAGTTTTGGGTCGGTCACCTGAAAATACACCACGGTGTCAATCTGCATCGTGACATTATCCTTTGTGATGACGGGCTGTGGCTTGAAATCCTTGACCTGTTCTTTTAGGCTAATTGGCTTGCTTGCAGCGCGCTCAAAAAACGGAATAACGAAATGAATACCCGTCTCGAGTACGCGGTTGAATTTGCCGACGCGCTCGATGACAATGGCGGTCGACTGATGAACGACCTTGATACTAAAGCCGAGAATGACGAATGCCACAATCGCGATAACTATCAAGGCAATAATTAATCCTGACATAATTTTATTGTCTCCTTTTGTTTGATGAAAATTTTGTTTGTGGCGCCTGCTGCTTTTGCTGCGGCTAGGCGATGGTAGGGGTAAACCTGTTTTATAATTAATTTGTAAAAGTGAATTTCTTCCTCTTATCATTCAGGGGCAGGCGCCAGCCTGCTGTGGAATCCGCGAGCGATAGCGAACCCAGACTAAAACAACAAAATTTAATTTCATCCTCTTGTACTATGTGTGGGTAGTGCGCGGTGGGGTTCGGCTCGTTGTGCCTCACAGATTCCACGGACGCCGTTGACGTCCTCTGAATGACGAGATGAGGGAATTTTCCTTATTATATTATTTATGCTACCGCACACACGACGGTAAGCAGCCTTTGCGAGTAAAGAACCGTTGCTTTTTTACTCGGCAGGAGCGACGAGAAGTTTGTTGCCGCGAATTTCGGTAATGGTTACCTTGGTCTTAGCTGGGATAGGGGTATTGTCAGCGGAAATCGCTGTCCAAATGACGCCATTGAGGCGGACTTCGCCTTTTTCGTGCTCGGTAATCGCCTTGATGAGTAGGGTACTCATCCCGATAAGTGAGTCGGTGTTGGTTTTGTCCTCGACTTTGTTTTTGAAAAGAACTTTTAGGCAAAAACTCCGCAAACTGAGCAGCAGCACGAGAGAAATCACGATACACGCGACGATTTGCCACTCGTATCCCACGCCGCAAAAGTACATTATCAGAGCGACCAAGCCGCCCGGTACGAACCAAATGCTCGCCATTTGCAGGGTAAACGCCTCGATGAACGCTGCGACAGCGATGACCGCGAGCCAAATCCACATCATTATTGAAAAATCCATAAAAATCCTCCTTTCGTATCCTATTATATAATAAATTGATTTTAATTACAATAATTTTTGTGAATTTGGTGGGGGAAATATTTGTCGAGTCGGTGGGGCTTTGGTGAGAATGGGAGGAGAGTGGGCGTTTTGGAGGCTTGCGATAGTCTGCGGTGTAATCTGTGAGCCTTTAGCGAACCTAGACTAAAACAACAAAATCAAATTCCTGCATCTGCACACACAACAGGAAAACGCAAAGTGTGGGTTGACAAAAATGCGTATTTGTTAAATTGGTGAAAATTGCACACAATAATTTGCAATACAAATTTGGTGTGCTATAATTGGGCTTGTCAATCTCAAAAACGGGTGAATTTTGCGGGGTGAAAATTTGGTGCGCAAAAAGCAGAATTTGCTCTATAATTAACTTGACGAAAACATTTTATTTGGTTAAAATATTATTAGGAATAAAAAGGAGAAAAAGGATGAATTTTACGAGCAAAATTGCGAATTTTGTAGTAAAGGGCAGATGGTATTTTTTAGGGGTATTCGTGGCGCTGGCTATCGCTAGCCTGATTGTTTTCCCAATGGTGGGGACAAACTACGATATGACCAAGTATTTGCCTGCTGACTCAAATACAAAAATCGCGCTAGAAGTGATGGATGAAGAATTCGGGAGTAGCGGTACGGCGAGTTTGGTAATTACCAATGCCACCGTTGCGCAGGTGCAAGAGGTGGCTACTCGGGCGGAGCAGATTGACGGGGTAAAAAACGCGCTATTTTTTGAAAATGCGAGTTATTACAATGTTGAGACTCGCGCGGGGCTGATACAGATTTTCTTTGACCATGGCAACTACGACCTAGAGACGGAGCAGGCGCTCAATGATTTGCGCGATTTGTGTGATGAATTGAATGCGTCGGCGGCTTTTTGTGGTGATTCTGTAGATGCGGCTGCGTCAAAAAATGCGATTACTAGCGAAGTCGGCATAATTTTGATTGTGGCGATAATCATAATGCTGGGGATTTTGTTTTTTACCTCGCGGAGTTGGATTGAGCCGCTGGTTTATTTAATCGTAATCGGTGTGTCAATTCTCATCAATATGGGTACGAATATTATCTTGGGCGAAATCAGTTATATCACGCAGTCGATTAGTGCGATAATGCTGATGGCGATAATTATGGACTACTGCATCGTGCTGTGCAGTAGGTATCGCGAGGAAAGTGTCAAGGGTGGCACGCCTGCTGAAGTGATGACGCGGGCGCTGGCTGGGTCGTTTAATGCGATTTTGGCTTGCTCACTCACAGTACTGGTCGGGCTAGTGGCTCTGTGCTTTATGGACTTTAGCATCGGGCTCGACCTCGGGTTAGTATTGGCAAAAGGTGTCTTGATAAGTATATTTGCAGTGCTATTCTTGATGCCTAGCGTAATCTTGATGTTCCAAAAGCCTATGCACGCGTGGGAGCACAAGAGTTTTTTGCCAAAACTAAACAAACTCGGGACTTTTGCCTACAAGACTAGGTGGGTGATGCCGATTATTATGCTGTGCTTGATTGTCGGCGGTGTAGTGCTGCAGCAAAATGTGACCTACTCATACGTGGTAGACAATCATCTGGCGGGCAGTCAGTTGGCGCAGGACGCGCAGACGGTGGAGGATAATTTTGGCAAACAGAATACTCTAGTAGTAATGGTGCCGCGCGGCAAAATGGATAGCGAATTGCAGATTTTGACCGATGCGCTAAATCTAACTATTGATGACGAGGGTACTCTGACTATCAATAGTGCGAGTGGATTCTGTAGTACGGCGCTAGCAATGAGCCTAAACGCTGAGCAAATCGCGCAACAATTCAAACTAGACGCGACGGCAGTGGCTAGCGTGTATGTACAACTGCAAAAAGAGCCTACCGCCTCACTTTATGCATACGAAGTGCTGGATGTTTTGCAGGCTAATCCTAGTATTATCAGAGGCTCGTTTGAGCGTAAACAAGCGGAATTTGACACGCAATACGCCACTCTTGCAGGTATTCAGATTTCTGCTAGCCCTGCTAGTGAGTTTAATATCTACACGCAAGGTAGTTATTTATTTATGCACTCAAAAATGAGTACAAGTACAGAAGATTTGGCGATTTTTGCGGGCATTTATGCCAATATTTTGAATAAGCAGGTAGCGAACCTGACCGATGAAGATGTATTGCCTGCTTATGCTGTGATAAAAGGGCTGGAGAGCGCGGGTGTTTTGGCAAGTTATCCTACTCTATCCGCGGTAATGACCAATGCTGGGACACAGATTTATGCTACATACACCGCTCAACAAGCCACCGCAATGGGGCTGCAAGCGGACACTGTGAGCCAAATTTGGGCAACTTATGGTGTCGCTGAGGGCGGTACGCTTTACGCGTGTCAACTGATTGAGGCGATGCACACACCAGTACGGGCGGATGAGACTATTTTGGATATGTATTCTGATGCGGTGGTGGCTGAGGTAGGGGCTTCTTATCAATCAAAAGAGGCTGCCGAGGCTATGTATTATAGTGAAAACTACGCGAGATTGATTTTTAATATTAATGCAGGAGTAGATGACCAAAAAGCGATAGATACTATCATAAAATTGCGCGAGAAATTGGACGCGGATTATGTGGGGGCAGGGATTTATAGCGAGTACTTTATCGTCAACTCTACCCAAAATGTCATCGACACTATGGAAGTGTTTGAGACGGATCGCACGCGTACCGATTTGATTACTATTATCGGCGTGCTGGTGTTGATTTTGCTCTTGATGAGGAGTGTGAGCATCCCTGTGCTTTTGGTGCTGCTCATCCAAGGCGCGATTTGGATAAACCTCGCTATAGGTACGTTCTTTGGCGAAACGATTTTCTTCGTTTGCTATCTGTTGGCGATGGTTATCCAAATGGGTGCGACTATCGATTACGCGATTTTGATGACGGACAGATATGTGTTCTTCCGCAAGTCGCAAGGCAAGCAAGAAGCGATAAAATCTGCGCTAAATTCTGCATTCCCGACAGTGATTACTTCGGGTGCAATTCTTATTGTGGCGGCTTATTCGATTCACTTTATCTCGACGCTGCCATTGCTTAAATCTATCGGTGGACTCATCGGGCGCGGCGCTCTTATCAGTGTGCTGGCGGTAATGTTTGTCTTGCCGTCGATTTTGGTGCTGTTTGATAAAGTTGTTTGCAAAACCACTCTCAAGGCGAAATTTATCGACGACAAGCAAAACCTAATGCTAGCCACCGCTGCCGCAAGCATAGAGGGCGCGGGCGATGTCGCTGGTGCTAGTGCTGACGCTGGCGTTGGTACTAGTGCCTCTGATGGTGATGCTCCTGCCGACTCAGCGAATGTGTCTAAAGGGGAGGATGTCGCCAAGGATGCTGACACAGATAAGGCAAAAGCCATAGCGGTGGCTGATAGAGGTGCTGAATTAGATGATGCTAGTGCTGGTACGAATATCGCTATCGAGGAGGCTAGCGATACCGCGGCATCTGGTTCTAGCAGGGTGTAGGCTGATTGCAAAATCTGCTCACTTTGGGGCGTGTTTTGATACTTATTAATGGAAAAACGACTGATTGTTCAGTCGTTTTTTTGTATTTTTTGGCTATTTATTTTGCATTTTTAGGTATTTTTTGATTTTGGGGTGGAATTAGCGATTATTAGTAGTTTGTATTCATTTTTTTATGATTTATTTAGGTTTTGTGTGTGATGTATTGTTATTTTTTGGGGGGGGCGTTGGTAATTTATTAGAAATTTATCGTTATTTGAGAGGTTGATGTTTTGTGAAATTTTGGCGATTTTCTTGCGATTTGCTTTAGGTATTTTTAGTGATTTGCTAATGATTTTTGGGTGACTTTTATTTGATTTTTATTTAATTACTAGTGCTTTACTAGTTGTTTTTTGCGATATTTTTTTTGATTTCTTTAATGATATTGGGGGGTGGTGTTTATGTGATTTTACAGTGATTTTTGGGGATCCATTGATGTTTTTCGGTAATTTTATTGGTAACTTCGTTTTTGATGAATTATTAGTGATTTTTAGGTGTTTGTTTTAATTGAGGAAGTGGTAGGATGTTTGCTATTTTTCAGGATTTTTCCTTGAGTTTTGGGAGTTAGACACCTATTGATTAGGGGAGTATTCCGCAATATGTCAAAAATCGCGTGGCTGAGCGCAATTAATTTTATTTTTTTTGTTGACATTTAAAAATTCTTGTGGTATAATCAGTCTATCGTAGAATGGAGTAGAGGGAGTTCGTCCGCCTTTGCGCCGCGCTCCCGCTCGCATTTTTAAAGTCTTTGGAGAGGTACCCAAGAGGCCGAAGGGACGTCCCTGCTAAGGACGCAGTACGGGAAACCGTAGCGAGGGTTCAAATCCCTCCCTCTCCGCCAAGCTCGGAAAAGCCCTAAAAATAGGGCTTTTTTGTTTGTTATTTTATAATTTAGGTACAGTTAGGGTACAATTAGTTTGTTCAATATAGGCATTGATACTATTTATTGCGGTTATTTCATCATTACTTGACATCACTTAACATTAACTACTAAAAAGTTAGCACATTTTTGATATCATTACCACTAACTAAATACAAATTTTATGTAAACAAAACACAACATTTCCATAACATTCCCCCAACATTACCCAAACAAAAACATAACAAAATGCATCATCGCTAATATCAATTACACAAAAATCATATTTCAAATTTTTGAAAAAGTGTATGTATTGACAAATTAAAAAGTGGTGTAATTTGGGTATAGTTTTGCAATTTGTAGTTGCAGTTGGTATTGTTTAAATGAAATATCCTTACACTAAAAAGGCACAAAAAAGCAAAAATTAAGTTCGAAATTAAAAAATTTTTATAAAAACTATCAAAAAAATGGCACACTATTTTTTGAATCCCAAAGTAATTATAATAGCAAACAAAGAAAAATCATAAAAAAGATTATAGACGAATAAACAAGACTTTTCAATCCGTAGAAAAGAAATATAATAAATGTTTAAGGCGCTATAAAGATGTCGTTTCCCCATTTTATCAATGAATTAACAAATCATTATGAGATAGTAAAACGCCACAATTACTAGGTTCTCATTTCTCTTCCAATAGAAACCGTAAAACTCATGGTGAGTTAACTCCATTTACAAAAGAAGCAGTTTGTGCCTATTTTGTTGCGAATGTGATAATAGAATGTTTAATTTTTAGATGTCTGCGGATTTAGTGTTGAAGAAATGAAAGAGATTGTTCAAAATAAATATTAAAAAGACGACTAAATAAAGTCGTCTTTTTATATCATATCAGCATCAGTTTCTATCCAATCAGAAGTAATAGTGTCAGAAATTAACCGTTCTCCTATTTGATACACTATTTCGACGCGAATTTTTACCCACTCAATGCCATCATTAAGCTCATTTGTAACATACTCTTTTGATGATGTAATATTTGATTTCGTTACCTCAAAACTCTTGTCTGAAATTGATTTTCGCATATCAAATTTAAAAGCATCATCATCGGAAAGTTGAATTACAGTAGAAATATTTTGTTCTGCATATAGATCACAATAAACACTTATTTGTTCAATATTATCTAACAAATTAATTACTTTGTTAGGATTGATTGAAAAACTATTAACCACATATTTAAAAGAATCTCTTTTGCTCCAATCTTCATTTGATGTATTCAATATGTCAATCCTGCATGATGAATTGCTTTCTAAATACTTATATTGAATTTCTTGAACCTTTGTAGGAAAACTAATATCCGTTTGATTTATAAGTTGAAGCAATTTATAATTGTCTCCGTCTTTAACGATTATGTCGCCATCACGAGGTTCAATAACAACTTGGGTTTGTTCATTTGAATTATTTATTACGGCTGGTATAGTAACAAATAAAGCAACAAATGATATTACCAATGTTAAAATGCTGACTACAATTTGAATCCAGTCTAACCAAATTTTGCGCTTAGGGTCTTTAGGAAGATTTAAATTTATATTATGGTCGTTCATACAATTTCTCCATTTGTATTATAGCATATACTGTAATAAATTGAAATAGAAAAAGAAAAATTCCAAAAATTTGGAGTCAAAATTGGTGCAACCGAGATGATTTGAACATCCGACCTATCGCTTAGGAGGCGATCGCTCTATCCAGCTGAGCTATACCCACATACAAAAATGTTTTACAAATTTTTAAGTGAAGAGTTAAGAGTAAAAAGTGAAAAATTAAGAGTGAAAAGTGAAGAGTATGGTGGTTAATTTTTAGTTTGGGTGCACTTTGGGAGCGAGCGTGGTTGGCTGTTATTTTTTTTGGGGGGGGTGAATGTCCGTGTTAGGGCTGTGCAAAGAGTTGGTTTGAGTCCGAAGGGGCTTAAGAGTCGCGCGCCGCAGTACTGTTGAGTTATGTGCGAGGATGATGTTTTAGGCAAAATACTAGGTGATGGGTTTTTAAAACGGAAAAGGGGAATATAGTTGTTATTAGATTTGCGATTTTGGTGCGGTTTTGATGCAAATCGTTACTAGCGTGAGGGATGAATGATTTTAGACTTGTTGTTTTTTGATATTTGGCGTTATGCCATAAGGATATAGCGGAGGTGGGGGTATCAAAAATTTTTTGTGGTATAAATTTTGTAAAAAAATATCTGTTTATAAAAAATATTGCTGAATTATTGCTTTTGGGGGAGGATTGTGCTATTATGTGTAAAAAGATGGAGGTAGGTTGTAGTTATGGTTAATGATTATTTTTGTCCAAAGATGAAATATGCAAAAGATGAAGTGGAGTTTTTGTATTTATTTTTTGAAAATGGGGACTTTTTGGAAATTGAAGGGGCTGAGGTTGTTGATTTTTCGATAAATGTTTATGACAAACTTATTCGGAGTTATCAGGGATACAATCCTGTCGTTGAAAGTGGGTATTTGAAACTGGCGATTAGTGACAAGCCGGCATTAATTAAGAGTGAGTATTTTCTATATAACGAGGCTGTTTTCAAAAAAGATAGAAAATCATATATAGAGAATAGATGCATCGAGGAAAGCCGGATAACGGAAATTTGGCTGTTTGATAGCAATAATTGGCACAAGGTACTGCACTGCGAACTGCAGGCAAAAATGGATGGCGATTGCTTGGTGTTTGAGTTTTTGCCGCAGCCGCGGATGGGGGATTATCGAAGTGAAAATCATTGCGTAAGCATAAAAAATTTGAGAAAAGAAGATATACGAAATATAGATTTGGACTTTGAGAACTGCGAGAGTTTCGTTGTTTATAACTCGGAGATAGAAGAAGTAAATATCAATTTTGATAATCGGCTAGAATGGGGTGCCGGCGATTTGTACAGAAAAGCGGTCGGTGGTTATATCAAAATAAAATTAGATAAAGATTTTGCGCCACGACAAAATCATCTTTTTGATAATGAAAAAGAATTAAAGGTCGTTGATTTTGAGAGGCGGTTGTGCGGCAAAAAGGGGGAAGACATGCACGATATTTGTCATTTGTATGTAGAATATTGTCCGGGTTACAAAGGTGTTTTGGCTGAGGAATGCATAGAGGTGGATGGATTGTTTGCGGATACGGAAGAGGAAGTTTTTGATGATGTTGAGGGGCAAATTTATGTAAATTACGACTGTTATGATGCTGGATATTGCAAGAAAACTAAAGATGGCTCGCTGATTATTTCTTTCGGAAAAAACGCAAAAAATACAATCCAAAAACTTTGCAATGGCGACTAATTTTATTATTAAAATTTTGTTATTTTACATAAAAAAGGCGACCTCAATATTGTTGGGGCTGCTTTTTATTTTACGAAAAATTAGGATTTTTAAGGATAAAATCGCTTTTTCACAAACTAAATCTCGCTTTTTTGCTGGCTGATTGAAGTAAGGTCTTTATTTGGCTTATATTGGATTGTGGGGAAGTCCGTAAAAAGATTTTTTGAATGGCAATTTTGACAATTTTGGCACATTTCTTGTGTAAAAATTAAAGATTTGAGTATAACTTTCCGCTTTTTATTAATAAAAAATCGCCCTTGCGAACGAGCGATATACAGCTTCCTTATATAAATTAGGGCTATAGTGGCGAAATATGATGGTAAGGTTAAGAGTGTGATTAATTCTTGTCATATTGCTTGATAATTTATTTATATTATATTGAAATATCGAACAAGTTTAGCGTTTTTTCAAAAAAATATAAAAATTTTTGGTTTTGGGGTTGATTTTTTGAAATTTTAAGTGTACACTCTGTTTTAGAGTTGTGGGGCCTTGTACAACGATTTTTGTGCATTGTATCGGCATGCTAAAGTGTTCCGACAACCACTTTGAGACAGATATCTGGCGGTATCTGTTTATTTTTATTCCTACATTCAATTTGGCTGTATAAAATTTTGAATTTACGCAAATATCGGCCGCTAATCTAGAATTTTTATAGAGAAAAACTTCTTTATCTGCATTTTCTGCGGTTGTTTTCAATTCTATTTTTATGAAATGCTGACATATTCACTCTCGAACGCTGCACATTAATGGGGTAAATTAGTTTGATTTGATTGGGGCTGCATTTTCCTATTATAATAGAATTTCTGGTTGACTTTTATCAAGCGCGCGGATTTAAATTTTAATAAATGACTCAAAAATCAATAAAAATGTGTTAAAAAGCGCTAGGCGGTGTGGGCTATTCGGCAGACGTTTCGTTTTTGGTGGCATCTGCGAGCATCTGATTGCGTTTTGCTTCTTCCTTTGCGCGCTTTTCCTTCAGCCATTCGCGTTTTCTGTAATGGCGATTGTTGCGTACTCGGTCATAATTGGAGTCATCATTCAGCCATTTTAACTGAGCGTCTACGGCTTGCATAAATTCTTCATTATTGAGCCCGAAAAAAAATTGGGTCGTATGGCTCCTGATTTATCCACTCCTCATAACTTTTGCGTGCTTTGGGTGTGGCCTTGTCTGTAAGAGTGAACGTGCCTGTCTCGGCGTCATAATTGTACCATTCTTCTTTTTCCATAAAATACGGATGTGTCTGAATCATTGCTTCTTCCCCTTTAAATATAATTTTAATGCTTTTGCTAAATTTGTTGGCTCGCGCGATAACAGCATATTAGCATACAATTCGGCAAAAAACTCAACCTTTTTGCTTTTACCGTAACGACTAATGCCCTCCTCCAAATCGCTTTTCCCATAACGCTTTTTGGCAATATCGTAGATAGTATTGTTCATATTATTACACAATTTATCACGAAATGCAAGTAATTTTATGCGGTTGAGGGGCTTTATCGCAGGTTCTTGGATGCACGCGAGAGTGCTCGCGGCAAGCCGCAGTGTATTCGAAAAGCGCCGCGAAAAGGACGGTGTGATAAGGATAAAAAATCACCAAAAATGCAAGTATTTGGGGGATTTGGGGTGGTGCATATGTAGGTGGTAGTGTCGGCATTTTTGCATGTAAAATTTATGATTATCTATCTTTCAACAAAGAACACGGGGGAAATCTTGTGATTTTTGGAAGGTTGCCCTTCACTAACAGGGGCGGCTATATCGGCGCTAGCACGCAATCTGAGGTTGATTACGCTATCAAAACTGGCAAAAAGGTTCATTATCTTGAGTCGGTGGGCGGCGAGTCATAAGATTTTTAAGGCTTTTGCCACATTTTTGCTGCGCTTTTGTTGGGCTTGAATTGTGCTTGAATTGTGCTCGTGGTGGGGTAGTCTTTGAATTTTTGTGAAGATTTTTTGGTATAATTGTATTCGGCGGGCGTAATTTCGGCGCGGTTATATGTTGATTTTGTATGGTGGGCAATGTCGCCCTTTTTGTTTTTGTGGGCGATTGATGCATTTTTGCACATAGTTGTTTGCTGTGATTGAAGCGAATTCGACGAGGTTTTGGCCTATCAATGATGTCGGATGGTCGAGTGCTTGCGTGTTTTTTGGTGCTGGCTAGGGGGGGGGACTGGTTGTTTGTATTGGCTGAGGTGAGTGATTGGTTGCGTGATGGTGCGCGTTTTGGTTGCGTGAGCGGACGCTTGGGGTGGGACTGTGCAGTTACTGTCGGGTGCGCAAAAATTGCTTTTGTGCAAATTGAATAACAACAAACACCTCCAGAATTCCGCATCAAAAAATGCCTAAATATGTGTTTTGGCGATTTTTCTGCTAAAAAAGAGGTGTTTTTATTAAGTCTTTTTATTTTTAATCAATATTTACCCAAATAATTGCGCCACAAGGATGCTGGTATGGGATTGGCTGCGGATACTTTTTTGCATTGGCGATGATCCACGCAAAAGTATTCTTGTATGGCAGCGCATCGAGCCCTTGATGAATGCAGTGTTTGTCTGAGTTGTTTTGATAGTCGGTTAGCGACAGTTTCTTTGAGTCGATAATTTCGCATTCGCCGTAAATGTGCTTCGTTCCGCTCTGAATAAGGTAGATTTTCCCGCGAATTTTGGTGTCAGAACCGCGAATTTCCCACGTTTTTTCATTGTTAAATATTTTATTCAGCCAAAATTCTTTGATAATCAGACCTTTCATCTCGCCTCCTTGAGTGTGTTTTTGTTGTTGGGGAGTCGTAAGATTTTCAAAAATATTATATAGCAAAATTAGATAAATGTCAACAAATGTAATAAAATCAGCGAAAATTAAAAATCGAAAATTGAAATAGAAAAAATCGCAAAAAATAAATAAAAAAATAAGGGAGATGCAAAGACTACACCCCAAAAATAAATAAAAAATCAGTAAAAATAACAAAAAAATCGGAAAAAATTTAAAAAAAAGGCGGATTTGTTTTGTTATTTGCGAAAAATGATATATAATAAATAAAAAATAAGGAGAAAATTATGAATAAACGGATATTTATCAACAAGCGGATATTTTTTATGTTTGCGCTAATGCTCGTTTTGTTGCCGATTTGTCTCTTTGCGGGCTGTGCGGGCGACCAGTCGGGCGATTTGCCAAAAGTTGCCGTTCAGTTACAACTCAAAAACACTCCTGACACCAGATATTTTGATGTGCTGAGCGACCCGAGCGGACAAGTGGCACAAGATGCGAGCGCGACTTTTAAAATCAAGTTTAAAAACGGCTATCGTCCTGATAATTTGAGTGTTCAGCAAAATGGGCAGCCTGTCACTACTAGCCAGTTGCGCGATGTAACCACTAGCGAAACTTACACCGCCGCGACTCCTCTTTCGCACGAAATCGAATGGTCATACACCATTAGCAAAGTGACCGAAGCGACCGTGCTGACGGTAGATTTTGCGGAATGTGTAGTCGGCGAGGTTCGCCTAGAACTCAACGCAAATTTGCAAGACGGCAAACTAAAATATGTCGTATTTGACGAAGAGCCAGTCGACGCTGTGGTCAGCAATTCTGCCGACCTCACTAGCCTTATTGGTACAAAAAGTATTCAGACCGCGAACGGCACCGCTATCAGCCTACCATTCGGCTCGTACGCGATTTTCTTTGTGCCGACCAATACCACAATGCTCTTTTTTCAAGACAAAAATGCGACTACTACCGACCCTAGTGCAAAAGCCGTGGCAGCCAGCCTCGACAAACTGAATTTGAATTTTTATCAATACAAAGTCGGCGTCACCGATTGCCGCATTATGTCGGTAAATATCGACCGCGACGAGTGGAATTATATGTCGGCTATCACCTCTAGTACGCCAAATTCTCCAAACAAGTTCGCAGGCACATTCGCTATCAGCACGCTGCTGGACGGCTCTACTGTCACAGGGCTGGCGACTCAGAGCGACCTCGCCCAAAACAGCGGTTTGATGTCGCCTGCTGAGGCAGGGAGTGATGAACTGCAGGTCGTCTCTTATCAAGACGCCGATGGTGCCACCCATTCATTCTATGCTCTCTCGTATACTGGGCTGATTTTCTGTAACATTACTGATTCCAATATTACCGAAAAACGCCAGCAAGACTTGGCGGAGCGCAATCGTCTTTGGGTCGAGGATGATATCATTATGTCTATCGCCGGCATCGGGCATTTTAACCGCGATGAGGGGCAAAGTGCTGAGTCTTGGGACCACTTGTACCTGTCGACTTCGGCAAATATTAGTGAAGACGACGTGACTACGGTCGACATTAGCGAGTATGTCATCAAAAGTGGCGCGACATTTTTCGTTCACATTCCTAGGGCTGACATCCTCGAGATTTTGGAGGCAAACCCTGCATTCATCGAGAATTTCAACAACGCGCAATACGGTTTCGCATACCTTGTTTACGACAAAAACGAAACTATCAACAATGCGCTCAAACTCACTCTCGAGGGCGTGGACCATTTGACCGCAGACCTAAACCCATACCTTTGTGGCTTTGAGGTGGATGCCAATGATAGGCCTGTCAACGAGCATTTTGGTGGCATTATTTATGTCGATTACACCCACACCGATAGCGAGGGCAATATCGCGCCTGTGTATTATCTAAATACCGCCGAGGTGAAAAATAATGCTTATGTACTGCTTTGTTTCCAAATAGATGTCGAGACTACCGAGGGTGTATATTACTTGGCTTATGAGTCTTTTACATATCAAATAAAGGCAAGCAATCAGGAGGATTTCACTACCGAGACGGTGAATTTTACAGAGGAAGATTATCAGTCGGAGTCGGGCAAGGTCTTGAAATTTATTCGTGTCGACACTAGCCTAAATTACACCTTGCGCTTGACCTGCAACACACGCGCTTATGACAATACCAGTCACCAGATTATCAATACCTCAGGGCAGGATATATATTATTATGTGGCGGATTTGGGCGAAACGATTGATTTCCCTACTGCGGCTACTGGGTGGCAGTCACTCAGCGCTACTCCGATAAATACCGTGTTTAACCAAATGAAAGTGCTATATTTCTTGACGGAATTGACTACTACCGACACCACGACTGAAAAATTGAGTCTAAAATATATTAGCGCCCCTGCTACCGATACTACCGATGCCGAGTATGATGAACTGTTTTCTTCGCAACTTTATCAAGATATGTTGGGGCATCCCGCTGCGGTCATGATTGGCGACAAAACTTATCAGGTAAACTATATTCTGGTGCCGCCGTCATACTATTCGGCTAATATGCAGTTTTTCGCTGAAATTACTACCAGTACAACTGCTGCATAATGTGCTGGCTTGGACGGAAACAATAGTATGATAGAGCAAAATTCCATCATTTTTTCATAAAAAAACGCCAAAAAAACACCCCAAAAACGCCAAAAAAATTAAAAATTTTTGAAAAAGTGGTCGAATTTAGTTGATATTTTTGAAAAAAGTAGT
>CAZOFH010000002.1:0-166820 GCA_964579205.1 uncultured Christensenella sp. | reverse complement strand
TATCGCAGCCTTGGTGAGCCATTACCTCACCAACTAGCTAATAGTGCGCGAGCCCATCCTACACCGACCGTAGCCTTTTACCTCTGCACCATGCGGTGCTGTGGTCTTATGCGGTATTAGCAGCCATTTCTAGCTGTTGTCCCCCAGTGTAGGGCAGGTTGCTCACGTGTTACTCACCCGTTCGCCACTCGGCATAGTATTGCTACTATACCTCGTTCGACTTGCATGTATTAAGCACGCCGCCAGCGTTCGTCCTGAGCCAGGATCAAACTCTAATGTTTAATTATGACTCAAAACCAAACTACTTGCGTAATTTGAGATTTTGATTAATTGTTAATTATTTGTACTAATGTACAGAATTGACAAGAACTCAAAAAACCTTAACTTTATCTTGTATAAAACTATTCAATTTTCAAAGTGCTTGTCACACGTTACTCACGTGATGACGGTGTCCATTATAGCAGTATATCCCAAGAATGTCAACAACTTTTTTCAAACTTTTTTTAAAATTTCTCAAAAAAGTGTGGTTTTTTGCCCTTTTTTGCCCCTTTCTCGGTCAACCCACCCGTGTGTTTGTGGTTTTTGAGACGATTTTCGCCACAAAATTCTCCCCCATTATCCTTATATATATAATATAATATGTCGAAAACGGTTGACTTTTTGTCATAAAAAATGATATTTTATAGAAAAACTACAAGGAAAAAGTATATGAAAATATCAAAATCGTGGTACGAACTCCTCAAACCTGAGTTTGAAAAACCGTATTACAAAGAATTGCAGGCGTTTCTCGACGACGAATACGCGCACTACACCATCTACCCAGAGGCGGACAATGTCTTTAACGCGCTCAATATGGTGCCATACGACAAGGTCAAGGTAGTCATCATTGGTCAAGACCCTTATCACGAGCCGCGACAGGCGCACGGGCTATCATTTTCGGTACAAGACGGAGTAGCGGTGCCGCCGAGCCTACAAAACATATACAAAGAAATCCAAAACGACCTCGGCTACCCTATCCCCCTATCGGGCGACCTGACGCAATGGGCAAAGCAAGGGGTTCTGCTGCTAAACTCAGTCCTCACGGTACGCAGAGGTGCGGCGAACTCGCACAGGGGCAAGGGCTGGGAGCAATTTACCTCAGCCATTATCCGCCTCCTCGGAGAGCGAAACGACCCCATTATCTTTATGCTATGGGGCAATAATGCAAAATCGGTCGGCGAAGTCATCGACAAAACGAAGCACTTTGTACTCACTGCCCCGCACCCTAGCCCGCTATCTGCCTATGCAGGGTTCTTTGGCTGCAAACATTTCAGCAAATGCAACGAATTCTTGAAATCGATGAACAAAAGCGAGATTGACTGGCACATACGCAAGCAATAAAAAAAGTTATGCTTATCCAAAGCATAACTTTTTTGTTTTTCGCGCCCCAAAATCGCTACTCAGCAATTAGGTCGCAGATTATTTTACTTTTTTCTTGCGCAAAATATCGCCCTCGTGCAGCACGAAAGGACACTTGAGCCTCAATTTTTGCTGCACTAGCAAGGCGTCATCCACCTTTTCGCCCTCATCGTTGTACATTTCCTCGACGACAAAGACCTTATTAAAGGTGTCTGTTGGCGACAAAATCTCGATTTCGTCCCCAGCCTTGAACCTATTGCGCTGCTCGACAGTAGCAAAACCGTCCTGACTGTCGCCCACTACCTGCGCTACAAAATCGTATGTAGAGACAGGCTGGCTTGACTCGGGATACTCCTTGTCTTCCGAATGCAAGAAAAACCCTGTAGTAAACCTGCGATGGCTGCATTTCTCGAGTTCTGCCACGCGCTGAGGGTCGATAACGTACTCCTCGGGGTGGTTCTCCAGCAAATCGAGCGCTCTACGGTATGTGTTGACCACGTTTGCAACGTAATAAGGCGACTTCATACGCCCCTCAATCTTGAAACTGGTGACACCAGCCGCAGCCAAGCGATCCAAATAGTTGACCATACACAAATCCTTGCTATTGAGGATATAGGTACTGCGCTCGTCCTGCTGAATCTGATACTCCTCGCCCTGACCTGAGTCAGAACGGCTCTTTTCGGTAATGTAATACTCCCAACGGCACGCTTGCACGCACGCGCCACGGTTGCTATCCCTGCCAGTCAAATAGTTGCTCAAAAGGCAGCGACCGCTATAACTGATACACATCGCACCGTGCACAAAAGCCTCGAGTTCTATTTCCTTAGGCAAAAAGTCCCTAATCTCCTTGATTTCTTCGATGCTCAATTCGCGTGCCAAGATAATGCGCTTTGCACCAGCAGCAGCCCAAAAAGCGGCAGAATACTTGTTGGTCGCACACGCCTGCGTAGACAAGTGAATAGGCAAATTAGGCGCGACAGTACGACACAGGCTCATCACGCCCGCATCCGAAACAATCACCGCGTCGGCACCAATTTGCTCCAAATACCTCAAATAATCGTCCAGCCCGTCAAAGTCGCTATTGTGTGCCTGAATATTCACGGTAATGTAGGCTTTTTTGCCCAAACGGTGCGCATATTCGACATACTCGCGCAACTCGTCATTGCCGAAATTTTCGCTAAACGCACGCAAGCCCCACTTTTTACCCGCAAAGTAACAAGCGTCAGCGCCGAAATAGTACGCTGTCTTTAACTTCTCAATATCGCCAGCAGGCGCCAAAATCTCTAATTTACTCATTTGTCATCACCTCTAAATTTTACTACGCTCAAACCGTCGCCAATATGCAAGATTTGAGTATCCAGTCTGTCATTCTGCTCTAGTCTAGTCAAAAATTCGTCCAAAAGTCGTGCCGTGCGCTCAAAACGCGGCTCGGTAATCGCCGCGCCGTCGCGCACCATTCCTCTGAATAGCACATTGTCAGACACCCAGACACCGTTTTCGTCCAAAAGCGCCAAAATCGGCTCAATCAAATCGGGATAAAAAGTCTTGGGTCCGTCGAGGAATATTAGGTCAAACTTTTGCCCCGTGAGTGTCGGCAAAGTCTGCAGGCAATCGCCCACAATAATCTGCACGCGCTCACTCAATCCCTGCGTCGCAAAGTTGCGCTCTGCCTCGGCAATATTAGGCTTGCTCACCTCGAGACAAGTGAGGGTCGCGCCGTCAAAACTCTTGAGCATATTTGACCCAGAAAATCCAATCGCCATACCTATCTCTAGTATGCGTTTGGGCTTATTTTCTCTAACTAGCGAGCATAAAAATTCCCGAGTGTCGGGTAACACTACGGGGATTTTGTTTTCTCTAGCATATTTTTCTAATTTTATCAAAAAATCGTCCACGATTTACAACTCCATAATTGTAGGAATAATCAAAGGTTTACGCTTGGTACGCTTGAAGAACAGGTTGGTCAGCACTCGACGGATAATCCCCTTCATCTCCTGCCAATCAATCTTTTCTGCACCTGTGCTCTTGATAGCGTCTAGCGTAGCCTGCTTTGCATCCTTTAGCACGTCGCCCATCTCTTGCGGATAGATAAACCCGCGAGGGATAATGTCAGGACCAGACAAGACCTGCCCAGTACGTGCATTGACAGTCAGTGCTACTACACAGATACCGTCTTCGGCAAGTTGCAGCCTGTCTCTTACGACAGAATTTTCTAGTTCACAAATAGTCTTGCCATCTACTAGTTTTTCACCAGAGCGCACATCAGGCAATTCTACCATAGAATTTGGGGTAACCTCGACGACAGAACCCACGTGAGGCACGATAATATTCTGCTGCTTGATACCCATTTTTATAGCGAACTGCTCGTGGTACTTGAGGTGTTTTACCTCACCGTGCATAGGCAAAAAGAACCTAGGCTTAACCAATTTGTGCATAATCATAAATTCTGTTTGGCAAGCGTGACCTGACGCGTGAACATCGCGCAAATCGTCATAAATAACATTCGCGCCTTTGGCAATCAACTCGTTGATCATATTGGTCACCGACTTTTCATTCCCTGGTACAGGAGAAGATGAGAAGATAACGGTATCGTTGGTACCAATTTGGATACCTGGGATTTCGCCATTGATCATACGGTCGATAGCAGTGTGCTCTTGACCTTGACTACCAGTACCCAAAATCATTACTTCGTGGTCCTTGAGTCTGCCAGCCTTTTCGATGTCGATGATTTGCTTGTGGTCAAAACGGATTTCGCCGATTTTCATCGCGAGTTCCATATTGTTGATCATACTACGCCCAGCAAACGCGACCTTGCGGTTGTACTTTTTTGCCAAGTCCATAATCTGCTGCACGCGATGCACGTTGGAAGCAAACGATGTGACGATAATTCGCCTATCCTTCGCCTGCTCAAAAATCTCTGCCAGAGTCGCACCTACTACGCTCTCACTCATACTCATCCCCGGACGCTCGATATTAGTACTCTCGCACATCATCAGCAAAACGCCCTTTCTACCCAATTCACCGATGCGCGACAAATCAGTCGTCTCGCCCGCAATCGGGGTAAAGTCAATCTTGAAGTCACCAGAGACAAACACTACCCCCACAGGGGTAGTCACAGCCAGTGCAAAAGCCCCCGGGATAGAGTGGTTTACGTGGATAAACTCTACGGTAAAGCAGCCAATCTTGATGACGTTGCCTGCGTTGACTGCGTGAGACTTCATCTTGACACGAGGGAACTCACGCAATTTGTTCTCGATAAAGGCAATACTCAATTTGCTAGCGTACAAAGGCGCTTTTACATCGTCTAGAAAGTACGGCAAACTACCAATGTGGTCCTCGTGAGCGTGGGTAATACAGATACCCTTGATCATATCCTTGTGCGCCTTTAGCCAAGACATATCAGGGATGACGAGGTCGACACCCGGCATATCAGGCTCAGCAAAACCGACACCACAGTCGATGACTAAAATGTCGTCGCCGAAACGCAAAGCGGTAATGTTGTCACCTACCTTGCCGACACCGCCGAAAAACATAACCTCTAGTCCTTTGCCACTCCTTTGTCTACGGAAGGCAGGCTTTGCACTTGCGCCGCGTCTAGCAGGCTGCTGCTTGCGAGGCTTGAAATTGCGGACATTAGGGTTGCCCTGCTCCTTGCTCTCGCCATTCTCTGTAGCGTTATCTACTGCAGGCTTGACAAAACTTTTCTTTGTCCTCTTGTTGATAAATTTTTTTGTTACGACAGGAGCCACGGTATTATCCACAGCAGTCTCTGCCGCATTGATATTTTTAGCCCCGTCCTGTTGCATATTTTCGTTCAATTTTATTTCTCCTTTTATATTATATAATATCCTTTAAAGAATTGATATTCTCTAGACTCTCTCTCTTTTTTGACGACACGATTTCGTCATCGTCGACATAAAACTTTAGCCCATTTATGTAAAAGTAAATCACCATATTCACTACACCACACAAAACGACGCCTGCAGGAATAATCAATACCAGCCCTACTGATGCGGTCAGCACGATAGCAGCGATAGACACAGCAATCATCAAAAGCGTCAAGATGAATTGCCTGCCCAAAATCTTGCCAAAGTTCTTGAAAACATCGGCGATGCTGTAGCCGAATGACGACCACACGCCGCTATTGTGTACGATCATAGTAGGTGCCCACGCGCAAAAAATCGTCTTTTTGAGCGACACGAGCAGTGTCACTACCAAGACCAGTACAAAAGGCGCAAAGCATAGCACCCACGCATTGGTCGAATTGTACATCATCAGGCATCCGTAAGCGCTCGCGCAAATCAAAATATTGAATGGCAGCACAGTCACTAACCTCGCTAACTGGAGTTTGACAGACCTGACGATATTTTTGATAAAACAACTGCCAAAGCCAATCTTGGTATTACTACCCATATAACCATACAAACTATCAGCAATAGCCAATTCGCCCAAGCCATAGAGGAAACTGCCTAGCACGCCCCAAATAAAGAATAACACGATAGCCAAAGGCAGCATTAGCCCCATATTCGCAGCAATTACCGCGCCAATGTCGTAAATAAGGTCGGCAACAGACGCGAATATTGCACTCAACTGAAGATTGGCTACGTTGCCAGTAAATATAGCCAAAATTTGGTCAAAGCAGCCCGCCTCTAGCAATTTGTCTATAAAAGGCATACATATCGCGACGCTCAAGCCACCCAACAGCAGCGTACAAATCACGATATACAATAGCACTCGCCAAACCAGCCCACCATTGCGCAAAAATAATTTGACCGAATCAGTTATTATCATCATTATTCCCCTTATCGCATTTCATAATACTTGAGAGTGTCTTTGCGAGGCAAGTTGTTGCGCTCAAAGAATAGCATCATACTATTCACGCAAGTGAGCGGTAAAATCAGTATGATAGAGATAATATTGCCTATTGCTGGTAAACCTATCAAAGTAAAAATCAGCATCAACACAAAGCAAATCACCATACCCACCACCTCGATGAGCCATACCTTGTGCCCGCGCGCAGAAACGGCACGGCTAGCATTGGATAGCCCGACGAGCATAGGCACATTGTTGATGAGAATGTCGATAGTCGCATAACCGAATAGGTTAAACAATCTACCCGCAAACACGCACACAAACAGCGCCACGATATAGTCGAATACTATCGCCACGGCATTACCGCCGCTCAAAAAGTGCACAAATAGCATCAGCAGTGAAAGTAGTATCTCTACGACAAAAATTATCAAGAATAGTGTAATAGTCGTCTTTGCCACACCTAGCACATTGTTATTGAGACTGAATGAATTGCTAAGTGACGGCTTGCCCACTCTAAAATGACTCTCTACGAATCCTAGCAGCAAACTAGTGAAAATTATCAAAATCGCTAGACCTATGAAGAGATATAATAGACTCCACCAACTATCAAAAAATATGTTGACAAAAAAATCGCCATAATTATATAATGTTAGGTTGTCATATCTCACAGCAAACTCGAATATCCCAAATGGCTTGAGCAACAAGCCCACCAAAATCGCAGGAGCCACAGCGAACAGGACAAGATAATGGAAGTTTCTGAAATAATAGCCTAACACATTCTTTACATATTCCATATTTACCTCTCTATGTAAAAAATCATTGCCCCAAAAACTTAGGCAAAGAGCCTCCTATTTTTTATGACAAAATAAGTTATCACAGCCACCGCCCGACTTGCCCGAACGCGCGACAGCACCGAATAAATCATACTAGCCAAAACAATATTACATTAGACAATCGTGTCTAAAAACCACTATTCTGTCTGCTATTATAGCACACATTATTTCATTTTTCAAGTGAAAATATAAAAAATTATCACTTTGCGTTGATTTTTGTGCTGCGCCACTATTTTGCGCCATAAGTGGTGCGTTTTCTCTCATCCTCTCGCGACCTTTTGTGCAAAACAAAAAAGAGCCCTATAGCCCCCCGCTCAGGACTCTTTTTTATCAATTCGAATAAAATATTTTTTATATTGCATACCTATCCTGCAAAATCCGCATAATACTAGTCTTTTGCAAAGACGGCACAGACAATCTTGCCCTGTACTTCAGCTAGCGGAATAGATACATTGCGAGCGGTGTATGTGGTAGACATTATACCGCTGATTTGCCACCCGACGAAACTATATCCGTCAGCAGCACCTGCCTCAAAGTGTGCATAGGCGACATTGTCTCGAACAGCGGTCGTGAATTTGGCGTACCCAAAAGCACTCGTCACGCTCTCATCTTGACAAATCACCTGCAGCATCACATCGTCAGTCTTGAGACTGGCACGCTTGAACTCTGCCGTGTATGTATCACTACCCGAAACATACACTGTGAGTGTTTGGCTAGTGTTACCTGCGAATACGGCGCCATTTTTGAGCCACCGCACAAAGACGTGATTGCCTTTTGGTCCAGCGGAGAGAGTCAGTTTTTTACCGAAACTATACTCTCCTCCTCTAGAGAGCGTACCGACTGCAGCGTCGATATTAGGCTCAACCGTAACGGTGTACTGATTTGGCGTCCATACCGCGTACAAAGTTACAAAAGCGCCTTGCGTCACGGATAGATTGCGAACCACTGCTCCGTCAGCATACTCTGCCTCATTAGGCGTGTCTATAGTAGTGCGAGGAGTAGTCGACCAGCCCGAGAAAGTGTTGCCCGTCATTGATGCCGAGTGAGCGGAAAGGTTTTGCGTCCTATCTACAGTCAATCTCTGCACGCCTACCCCAGTTTTTATCATCATATTGCACCACTCAAGGCTTGGCTCATTACCAGCGCCGAAAAGCGCAGTTAGGTCGTATATCATAAAGTCGTCTATCCACAGATTGCCTACGCCATATTGATTGTCAAAGTCAATCCTAATTCGCTGAATTCCTGTGAGTGCATTGGCGCTGCGGCTACCATAAAAGCTGTACCTATTCCACTGCCCTGCAGGACCGAATGGTTGCGTTTCGGTTTGCCCAAAGGCAGGCTCTTCTTCTGGCCAATAAATCTGGCAGAAACTATTCTCCAAGACTTCCTCTTGGTAGCCCCAGAATTGCGCGTAGAAAATGTGATTTTTGTCAGTAATTGGTATCACTATATTGGTGTAGGCGTAAAATTCGTAACTGCTACTATTAGCCGCAATCTTGAACGAATAAGCGCCCGTGCGCACGCGAGTCGTGTCATACCCAGAGCCAGCGCCGCCAGACCAGCCACTCGCCTCAAAGCCACCCATAGCAGCATCCATTAGCCCCGCATAGCCGCTTTCGTCAAAAGCGATGTTGTACGCATTAGGCAGCCACCTAGCGTATACGGTGTGGTCTCCTGCAATTTTGACCACAGTATCGGCAGTTATCGCGTCGCCTAGGTAGCACTCGACCACGGTAACATTAGCCAAATCGGTCGACTGCTCAAAGTCCAAAAAGCGGTAATCGGTGCCATAATTGTATGGACCGCGGAGTGAGATTTGCTCTTGCGTAGTCAAAAAGTCAAATATCACCGTCGTCACCCCATTATCATCTGTGGTGATGGTATAATCATTGCTAGACAATGGCACATCATTAAATTCTAGCGGTCCTGAGTTACCTGTAAAGGTTATCTTGGTATGCAGGTAGCGTCCAACATCGGCAGAATTCTTTGTCCACGCAGCATTATTATACAAATCCACGCGCATATGCGTACCAGTATTAACGGGCACAGCGTTTAGGTCGTAACGAGTGTACCACGTATCGAGGTGGTAGCCTGTGAGTGTGGCGGTCGCCAAAGTGCCGTAGGCTGAGTCAAAAGTCACCTCTTGGGTCGATGCTGAGGCAGTGCCGCCGTTGGCATTGTATGTAATGGTATAGGTGTTGGCTATCCACTTTGCATACAGGGTGGTAGCCGTGGTCAAGTCATACGCTCTAGCACTGGCACCGCTTGCGGCGTAATATTGTGCACCCGAGCCATTGGCACTAGCGTAATATCCGCCGAAAGTATACCCCGTACGTACTGGCAAGGTAATGCTAGGCATTGCCGAGCCATAGGTCACCGTTATCGAGGTCGAGCCTGCAGTGGTAGCAGCCTGATTGTCTAGAGTAACGGTGTACTGGTTCCCTGTCCAAACCGCGGTCAAAGCAATCGCACCGTAGCAGTTTGCAGGAATTGTGAGTGTGGTACCCGAAATAGTCGGGCTACCGCCGTCGCAACTCACCGACCATTGCGAGAATGTATATCCTGTGCGCGTAGGGGTGGCTATTGTGCGCGTTTGGCTACTCGATGACACGGTGTAATTTGCCCCGCTCGTACCGCTTCCCCCGCCCAAATTGACCGTAATGTCATAGGTGTTGGCAGTCCATTTTGCATACAAGGTAGTCGCCGCAGTCAAATCGCTAGTCTTTGCGCTGGTACCGTTGGCGGTGTAATATTGCGTGCCGCTACCATTGGTCCCTGTAAAATATCCGCCGAAAGTGTAACCGTTTTTCACAGGGATAGTGATATTAGGCATCGCGGCACCTAGTGGCGCTACTACTGAGGTCGTGCCTGCGGTAGTCGCACCTTGATTGTCCAAAGTCACGATCGCTCCGCGCAAATCCCAATTCGCATACAGGGTAAAGTTGCTCCCCGAACTCAGGCTCAACGGCTGCTGGTTTGAATAAGTGACCGCGCCGCCGCTACTGGTCGCCCAGCCCTCAAAGTCGTAATTTTCGCGAGTAAAGGTATTGGCTTTTAGCGCCTGTGAATGGCTGTGGAGAAAATACTGACTAGACATTGACCCGTTGCCGCCGTTCGCATCAAAGGAGACTGTATATCCAGTCGCGGTGGAGTACGAACTGGTAGTCGTAGTCGTGCCGCCCGTGTCGATGTCGGTGTATGTATACTCTACATAACTAGATACGCTGTGGTCATAGTAGTTAGTTTGAGTAGTAGGGCAAGATACTGTCGAATAGGTGTAATAATATCCCTTACCGCTACAGGTAGAGCAGGTCTGACTTACCGAGCCTGTCGCACTACAAGTACTACAAGACTGTGATAACGAGCCACTACCGCCACAGGTGCCACAAGTAGACCTCTTTGTACCGCTACCCGAGCAACTGCTACAGTTTACCTTTCCTGTTCCCTTGACCAAGTTACCACCGCCCCATACACTGGTAGCACCACTACCACCACAAGACGAACAACCGTGGTCCTCATCCCACCATTCACTACTGCTTTTATAAGTGGTATATCCTTTCCCCTTGCAAGCGTCACACGTTACCTGACCAGACCCGCTACAGGTACCACAAGTACTCGAAACATAACCGCCCGAACAACTTGAGTTTGAGCAAGCCACACTCACTGACTTTGAGCCGCCACAAGTGCTACAAGTCACATTTTCGGTTTTTGAGCAACTGTGGTAGGTACTCTTGGTACGCGAACCACTACCATTACAGGTCGAGCAGGTGCCAGACCTTGTGTAGCAGGTGCCGCTCAAATCACTGCTGCTCGAATATTTGTTGGTACCACTGTGACTACTATTGGTACATTTGTAATATGTAGCCGAACTCCGTGTGTAAAAACTACTCCCGCTCTTGTAATATGTCGTGCTACTACTCAGCGCATACGATTCGCTCCCCATAGGCGTAGTCGGACACACAAAATTGAACAACACAAACAATGTGACAAAGGTAAAAAGCATCGCTATGACGAGCGTCAATATCGTTTTTGTGACGATATTGGTGGCTTGCCGCTGATTGACATTGATTTCGCTATCATTCACCCGCTCACGCGAGGAGGCGCTTGAGTCGTTTTTCTTCATTTTCCCTTTGTTTTTCCTTTCTTATTCTTATTATGTGTATATTTCTGGTTTATTTTCTACAAATTTTGTTATTTTAACTGTATGGGTGGTATTCGGGTATAATCTTTATATATTATTATATAGATTGGTATTATCCTTATATATTATAGAGAAAAGTGTGCATCTTTGGGCGGCTTGCCGCAGGCGCCCTGCTAGCAAAATAGAAACGCTTTTTCGCTACAAAATCAGTCTATGTTATAAAAATCTGCTACGCGATTTTGCAATTCCATATTATAAAATCGCACACTCTTTACCGAATGCAAGAGATTATTCAGACTGATAAGCAGTGCATTAAAAATCTTGAGATTTTGCAGGTCCACAGCCTCTATGCTAGCATTAATAGTGATATTTAGGTCAGCCATACGGTCGGGCTTGATTTTGCTATCTAAAGCGATAGTTTCACGAATTTGCGTGAGAATGATGCGGACATCGTCAAAAAACTGCTCTACTTTGTCGATAGCGCCAATATCAGTGACTTGATCGTCAGCCTCGATTTCGTCGTCCTCATCATCTTCTTCGTCGTCATCGTCTTCATCGTCGCAAAACTCATCATAATCATCCCCGAGTTCACCATTCACCCAGTCGCACAGGTACCTACAGAAGGGCTCGATAAGTTCGGCATTAAACCGCTCAAAACTCTCTGCCAGCGTATCCGCCTTGAAATATTGGTCGACAAACTCTTGCAAATCAATCCTGCGCGCGTCGATTTCGCTCAGCAGACTGAATACAAACGCGATGACTTTGCGCGGTTCTGACGGCAAAATCGCATTTTGCTTGTTGCGAGTGAGGTTGTCCAAAGTATTCAAAAAGTTGTAGCCGACCAAAGTTTCGCCCACCACTTCGACTAATGCAGGCGACGACACCACGCTCCGCACGATAGCGCTGACCTTGGCATCAGCCAAAATTATCTTTGATTTTTTGAGTTCTTGACAAGCGTTGTAAAACGCCTCAAATTGTTCTTTTGTAGCCATATATTACATTTCCCCTATTTTTTGTATAGTAATATTTTATCATAATTCGTGCAAAAATAAAAATGATTTTCGCTAATTCAAAAAACTTTTGAAAATAAAAATGCATTTTGATTGCCTAAAACCCCATATGTGTGCTATAATAGCCTTGTTTTATTAGGAGGCACAAAAGTGAAACTAGAATTTAGCAATGATGATTTTGAGACCAAATTGATGTTACTGTATATGCTAGAGCAGATAGAGATACCACTCACCGAGCAATTTATCCTCGACATTTGCACCACGCGCAACGACTGGATAAACTATATGGAGTGCGTGAGCGTTTTTCACGACCTAATGAGGGACGGTTTTATCTACACGCCCGATGCACAGGATAACAAGAGGTGCCGTTATACCCTAACTGCCAAAGGGCGCAGTGGCTTGGGAATCTATTACGAAGAAGTGCCTGAAGAATTGCGCAAATCAATCAGTGAATTTTGCAAGACCAATCGAATGTATTTCAAGCGTTTGCAGGAATATGTGGCAGATTTTACAAAAAATAGCGACGGCAGTTATCTCGTCACTCTGCAAATCATCGAGACCGCCAACAGTGAGCCAATGTTTGAAATCAAAATCAATATGCAGACTCGTGCCGACGCGGTCAAGGCGGTGGAAATTTGGACTACCAAAGCGCCGAACTTTTATGAATTTGTCTACACCAACCTATTGAGTTGAGTCCCGCCCTTTAGTTTTGTGGGCTATGGTAACTTATCTTACATAATATGTGATAGCACAAAGCCGACTTAAAAAATCCTCGACGCTAAAAGAAGTCAAATAAGGTAACGACTTTTTGCCGCAACAGAAAAACTACTCAAAAGACCTTGCGAGGCCTTTTTTTGTTGAGTGCCATTACCGCGGCATAGCCTAGGTATCTCAACAGTTGAGAGCCCCCACGGCAAGCCGCCCCCTATACAGAGGTAATAGACATCCCCGTTGTCGGAAAAAAGAAAATATGCCCAAAAAATATGCATTATTTTGTAAAATTTACTTTTTTATGTGATTTTTGTTTGATTATTTTAATAAAATTTGTTATATTAGAATAACTGATAGTCAGTTTTTGAGAGGTAAAGTAATGAAAACAAATATCGCATTAATATGTTTGCTGAATAATTACTCAAACGAAGTCGCCGAGTTGCTGAGCGAAAAATTGGAGATGTTTTTTGTCGATGTGGACGAAATGGTCGAGTTTGAATTGGGCGATGCAGAGCATATCAATGAGACTTTGGGCGACCAAGAGGGGGCTGCTTATATCAAAAAATGCGAGGACAAAGTAGTATCGAATGTCGCAGGATTTGAAAACACTATCATCAGCCTCAGCCCTACTACGATGTTTAGCGGGCAAAACTACGAGGTGCTGAGCCAAACAAGTTATGTAATATACCTGCAGATTGCGCCCAAATTTTTTGAAAAACGCGCAAAATTTTCTGCTGACGTAATCGACAAAGACCTCACCGAACTAAATTTTACCGATTGTGACAAACTCTATGTCGAAAAGAGCGATATGATGCTAAATTGCAGCACTTTTAGGAGTAGCAAAGCAGTCAGCAAATTGACTCGCGTCATCAAAAAGTTTTTCAAAAAGACGCGCAAAGCGGAAGGCAAGCACATCCCTACCCCTATCCCTGCCACCACAGACAATATCGTAGAGCAGTCGCAAGCACCTACAGCGGAATAATTCGCCAAATCCGCCAAAAATCAGATTTTGCCACCTTTTTACCCAAAAACTGACCAAATACCAAACAAAAAAGACCTTGCGCGGTCTTTTTTGTTTGGTTTATTACTTTTCACCACGCAAGAGCGCGCGGTGAGCCGCCTGTTTTTGCCGCCATATCCACACCTTAGCGGATACGAGTGGGCACAGTTTCATTCGCCACGGCACACATTTGCTGCAAAATTTCAATGGCTAGAGGTTCGGGCTCGTTGGGGCTAATATGCGGTTTGTGATACTGCTGCAAATAGTAGCGCTTTGCGCCTTTGAGCATCTGCGCCATTCTCCCAATATCCTCTACCGTGAGGTCTGGGGTAACAGTAGTGCGAAATTCGTAATCAAGTTGAGAGTTGACCAAAATTTGGATAGACTCAGGGATAAGGTCAACCGAGCGGGTCGAATGCACCATTGTAGGCAATTTGCGGAGAGGGGCTTTGATATCCATTGCGACATAATCGAGCAAATTTTGCTCAATCAGCGCGGCTAATATTCGCGGGTTGGTGCCATTGGTATCCAGTTTGACCGCAAAGCCCATAGCCTTTATCCTGCGGCAAAACTCGGGCAAATCGCTGTGAATAGTTGGCTCGCCGCCGCAAACAACCACTCCATCTATCCACCCCCTACGACTCTCGAGGTATTCAAAAAACTCATTACTCAAATCGCGCGTATCGGTGAGGATTTTTTTGTTTTGGCAATACCAGCAGTCCCAGTTGCAACCGTTGGTAAAAATCACCGTCGCGATTTTTGCGGGAAAGTCGATGAGGGAATTTTTGATAAATTTGACTATTTTCATAATGACTAACTAGCGCTCGCGCTCAAGCCTGCTTTTTCGCGGTTGTACTGCTCCAACTCTTCAGCATCCATCACCTCTTCTGGGCGGATGACGAATTTCTTTCTGTCCATATACTCAGCCTGCTTTGACTTGTTAAAATCCTTTACACAGCGGAAGTAGCCGACCACGCGTGACCAAACTTCGCTAGATTGGTGGCAGTGAGGGCACTCAAAGTGCTCGCCTGCGATGTAGCCGTGTGTAGGGCAAACGCTGAATGTAGGCGTGATACTGATGTATGGCATCTCGCTGGTAGAGAAAATCTTTTTGATTAGGTTCTTGCAGACTTCGCGATCGTTGATTTTTTCGCCGAGGTAAAGGTGCAGCACAGTACCACCGGTGTAGAGCGACTGCAATTTATCTTGGAGGCGGACTACCTCAAAAATGTCATCGGTGTAGCCTACGGGGATTTGGGTAGAGTTTGTGTAATAAGGCTCTTTGTCACCGCTAGTAATGATATCAGGGAAACGCGCCTTGTCTAGTCTAGCGAGTCTCGCTGACACACCCTCTGCGGGGGTCGCCTCGAGGTTGTACTGGTTGCCAGTTTCGTTTTGGAATTCCACCATTTTTTCGCGCAACAGGTTCATCACCTCGATAGCGAATTCCTGCCCCTCTGGGGTGGTAATATCTTTGCCAAAGAGGTTGAGCAAGGCTTCGTTCATACCGTTTACCCCGATTGTGGCGAAGTGGTTTGCCCAATATGAGCCAGAGCGCTCTTTTACGCCCTTGAGGTAAAATGCTGAATATGGGTAAAGCCCGTTTTCTGTCTGCTTCTCGATCATCTTTCTCTTTATCTCGAGGCTGGTCTTTGCGATTTCGGCAAGTTCTATCACGCGCTTTTTAAACTCCTCTTTGGTCTTTGAGAGGTAACCGATACGAGGCAAGTTGATAGTCACGACGCCGATAGAGCCTGTGAGAGGGTTTGAGCCAAACAGTCCACCACCGCGCTTACGCAATTCACTCAAATCCAGACGCAGACGGCAGCACATTGACAGCGCGTCCTCTGGGCTGAGAGTCGAGTTTATATAGTTGGCAAAATACGGGATGCCGTATTTGCAAGTGATGTCCATAATGGCGTTTACAACAGGGCTATCCCAATCAAGGTCTTTGGTAACATTGATAGTAGGGATTGGGAAGGTAAAAATCCTACCATTGGCGTCACCTTTTGCCAAAACTTCGCACAGAGCGAGGTTAAACATATCCATTTCTTTTTGGAATTCGCCATAAGTACGGTCTTGAGGCTCGCCACCGATGATGACAGGACGGTCTTTTAGCAATGGATGCACCTTGATATCAAGAGTGATATTGCTAAACGGACACTGAAAACCTACGCGGGTCGCAACATTCATATTGAATACAAAGCCCTGCAGGATCTGGACGACCTCCTCGTAACTTAGGTTGTCATATGCTATGAATGGCGCACAATAAGTATCAAAACTGCTCCACGCCTGCGCGCCAGCACTCTCACCCTGCAGGGTAAAAGTCGCATTGGTCACCTGCCCCAAGAAACTGCGCAGGTGCTTGGCTGGGCTAGACGAAATCTTGCCCTCAACACCGGTAAAACCGACGGTCAAAAGTTGTGCCAAGTCCCACCCTACGCAGTAGCTGCCGAAAAAGCCCAGGTCGTGCAAGTGAATATCTCCGCTCAAATGAGCCTCACGAACGTTGACAGGATAGACTTCGTTTAGCCAATAATTCTTGGTAAACTCTTCACGTACGTAGTTGTTTAGCCCGGCGACACTACGCTGCATATTAGCATTTTCCTTGGTCGCCCAGTCGGTCTCGTCGATATATTTGTCAAAAAGGTCGATGGTCGCACCCACGAGAGCGTTTTTCTCGCGCGCGCTCTTACGCTTCTCACGATAAAGGATATATGCCTTGGCGGTCTGAGAGTGCCTATTCTCGATCAAGGTATACTCGACTGCGTCTTGGATTTGCTCGACGGTCGGGATGTTGTCGCCGTGTCTCTTTTTGATTAACTCTACGACTTTTTCCGCCAGCGACTTGGCAGTGGCATAATCGCTACCGTTGCAAGCCACTGCGGCTTTGTAAATCGCGTCCGCAATCTTGTCTAGGTTAAAATCTTGATAAGTTCCATCTCTTTTGAGTACTTGTTGAATCATTTTCGTCTTTTGCTCCTTAATTTTTATTACATACAAATTATACCCAAACACAACATCTTGTGTCAAGCGATTTTGAATACAACTACATATTGTGTTTTAAGTTTGTACTATTTGCACAAACTTTAATAAATTTTGCGAGTTTATAAATATACAAAAAGACTAAATATTATGCACGGAATTATCGCGTTTTGCGGTAAAAATCGTCAAAATTTGGGTATATTTATAAACAAAAAAACTGTAATTTGATGTAATTACAGTTTTCCACAATTTATCCACAATGGACTTTTTTTATTATTTTTTGGTTGCTTTTTTCACTTTCTTGATAATGGTCGGTATAATTATCAGCAGCACAACACCCGCTATCGCGATACCTGCTGAGACATAGTACCACCACCGCACTTCGGTAATGGTCACCTCGCCGTCCTTGGTTATCCCGACAACATAAGGGCTAACCTCCTCCGCAACCTCGGGGTCGTCATAATCGAGTGCGACGCAAATATTACTATTGAGGTGTGTGGTAAAAATACAGTTGCGAGCCACACCATTAGCGACAAAGCGGTCTAGCGTGCTTTGTTTTGGGTGCCCGTATTCTGTACCGTCGTCACAAGAGCAAATCACGACACTTGGTTTGAGTAACTCGATAAATGCCTGACTGCTACTGGTGTCACTACCATGGTGACCTGCGTCCATAATGTCGACTTTTGGCAACTTATCGCCGAAAGCCGCGATGATATCCTTTTCCCCTTGCGCCTCGGTGTCACCAGTAAAGCAGTACTTGAGCCCGTTGTATTCGAGGATTATCATACAAGAGTAGTTATTCCAGTCAGAATACAATGTGGTAAAACTCGTAGGCGCGTAAAAAGTGAACTTATATTGCTTGCTAGGGTCAGTCACTGACGCATCGTTGGTAATTGTTTCGCCCGCTTTTGAGAATTTTACAGTAGCATTTTTGACAATTCCGCCCGAGGTATACCGTTCGCTGTACATTGCACTAAAAGTGGTGTATACCGAACTGGTGGTCTTGACATTATAGCCTGAATAGTACTTTTTGCCAGCAGAATCCTTTGTGTTTTTGTACATATCCTCGGTGACATACGGTGCACCGTTATTTTCGGCGCGTACTCTTTCCTCAGCCTCAAACGCCTGCTTTGCGGCTGCGTTTGATGTAGATTCGCTAGCATCATAACCGTAATAAGTGTTTGGGCGGTACATAGTATCCACATCATACCTCGCCAAAATGTCCTTCATATACGACAAGTGGTCGTAGTCTGGGTGGGTCATAATCATATAGTCGATAATCCCGCTGTCCCCCGCTCCCTTAAATAGGTGCGTGTCGATGTAATCAAAAATCTTTTGTTTTATTTCAGACCCATATTTGTTGTAATACTTAAACGAACTACCTGCGTCGATAATCATATTTTTGCCGTCAGGCAAGTTGATGAGGATGCAATCCCCCTGCAGCACATCGACATAACTAATATTGAATGAACTATAGTTGCGAGCACTGTCGGCACCGACGATAATGCCATCTTGCTCAAATGTGTTGTTGATTTTTGACTCAAAGTAGTCGCTGAATGGCAAGGTCGCAAGCATCGCAATCGCCAAAACGACAAAAATAGCAAACAACCAGCGATAAGTTTTTGCATTTTTGGTTGCTTTTTTGACATCACTCTTTGAGACCGTGCTCAGATTGGTACTAGACAAGTCATAACTTTTGGTACTAGATTTTTTGCTAGAACTAGAACCCGAACTTGATTTTTTGCTAGAACTAGAACCCGAACTTGATTTTTTGCTAGAACTGGAACTTGATTTTTTGGAACTACTACTCTTTTTGGATGACGAACTAGATTTTTTGGAACTGCTAGTTGATTTTTGGGTCGAACTAGACTTTTGGGTCGAAGAGGACGATTTGCCGCCCATAGCCGCCTCCAATGCCTTTTGGGCTTCGCGAGCCTCCTTACGTGCTTTGTTAAATTCATCCCAAGACATATTCTCTCCCTCCTATTTTTCTTTTTTCTTGTTGTGTTTTGCGATTTGTTTGGCGCGTTTTTGCATTTCGGCAATCCTCGCAGCCGTCTCGCGAATACTCTCATTAGGCACGCGCATACCTAGAGTCTTGAGAATATTCGGCATATCCGCCTTTGCCATATCGTAGCCAATCTGTATCATCTCTTGCAAGCCCTCCATTTTGAACTGCTTGAATTCGGCTAGGTCGAGTTTGAGCAAATGGTCGGCATAGACATACCCCCTATACGAGTTTGACTTGGTCATAATTCTCAATGAAGCCTTGAGAATGTCAAAATATTTGGTACTGTCTGTACCCGAGCCGCGGCTAGGATTGAGGTCGACTGCCAGCACGACATCGGCGCCCATTTCTCTGACGACATCGCTAGGAATGTTATTCATAATGCCGCCGTCCACCAGCCTAAATGGCGGATAGTCGATAGCGGTAAACACTCCCGGAAAAGCGCACGACCCTGCGACAGATTTGCTGAGGCTACCGGTACGCAAGTGCAATTCTTCGCCCGAAATCACATCAACGGCGACCGCACAAAAAGGCATCTTGAGGTCCTCAAAACTCCTACCGTCCAGAATAGTCTCGACAAAACTCTCAATTTTCTCAGTCTTGTTGGGGACAAAGATAAACTTGCTACTCAAGACATCTTTTGAGCGCATATTGAGCGCGATATCCTCCATTTGTTTGGGCGTCAGCCCCGCGCAATACGCGGCGCCGAATAACGAACCCGCCGAAGTACCTGCGACATAGTCAAATTTTAGCCCAGCCTCGGCAAAAGCGCGAAAAACTCCGATATACGCGACACCGTACATTCCGCCGCCACTGAGTGCCAAGCCGAGTTTGAGCGGATGCAACACTTCGCCCGGTGCAGCATTCTCTATTGCACGCGTCGAAGGTCGCTTGAAAATATTTTTGAACCACATAAGCCCATTACTCCTATCTCTTAATTTATGCACCAGCATTATATTTTAGCAGAAAAACGCAATAATTGCAAACGCCTGAGACAAAAAAAAGACATATTAGTCAAACTAAACTAATATGTCTATGATGAGCGATGAGCAAAATCTGCTCAAAACGCCCGATATTACTTATTATTCGTCGTTGCTTTCTTGATTGAGTTTTTCGATAGCAGCCTTTACCTCGGCGATATCCTCTTTGATTTGCTTGTTTTGGTCAACCAATATACGGTTTGTGCTCTCCAAAATCGGGAAGCGGTCTTTGTTTTGCTCCATAACCTCTTCACAATGTTGTACAGACAATCTCAACCCGTCCAACAAGTCCAAGTCTTCACTGAGTTTTTTGGCTTTTTCCTCGTCAATGTCGACATAGTTGTTTACGCCGTAGAGCAAAACTTTTTTGCGCGCGATGACTGCCTCTTTTCTGCGCAACTTCTCTTGGTCACGCTTGAGACTGCGGTTTACCCTAGCCAACGGAGTGTACTCTTTTCTGTTAGCCTTGAGGTCGCGCTCATTAATCTTTAATCTCTCTTTTAGTTTCTCAAGACGCTCATTCAATGCGTCAAGTGGGAAGAACTCATAAACATTGACAATCTTTGCCTCGACTGCCTCTTGTGTAGTCTCTTGAGCCTCACTTTGCTCCATAAGAATAGCCTCTACCTTGTCCTCGGCGGTCTCCTTTACTCCAAAGTCCTCACCCTCAGGGGTAGCGATTTCCTCCAAAGCCTCGCTGATTGGCTCGACAATCTCAACCTTTTTGCTAGCCTCGTATGAGGTCACGCATTCCTTGTTGATTTCGTCAATCATAGAGTCAAAGTCAATCACAGGCTCATCAGCCTTTTCTGCCATATCAGGCTCAATCTTGACATCTTCAAACAATGAATCAAAGTCGTCAAAATCGCTGACGAACTGCTGCTGCTTTTGCTCTCTATTCTCGAGAGGCTCGTCGAGTAGCATAATCTCGTTGTCACGGTTGGCAATGGCCTGCTGCTCACGCAGAGCAGCCTCCTCATCCCAAGACTGCACAGGCTCTGCCATCTCGATAGGCTGCTCCATCACTTGAGGGCGCGCCTCCACCTCAGGGGCAGGCTGAGCCTCTTTGGACTGCTGGTCTACCTTGGGTCTAATCTCACCTGAGTCTGCCTCGCCTTTACCGCGAAAGAAGATTGCACCATTCTTGTTGGTAATAGACATAAACAAGTCAACCAAAAAGATGATAATAAATGCTGTGGCAGAAATCAGAGCGACAATGGTCAAAACATTCAAAATTGCTTCTATAAATGCTTGCATTTTCCTTTCTCCTAAAAATTTTTGTATTCTTGTAATACTGGTGGAAGCGATGGGAGTCGAACCCATGTCCAAATGGTGCCTATTCTATCCTTACTACATACTTAGTCCATTTTTTGGGGGGGATTGATATCTAGGATGCAAGGACAAACCGTCAGATACCAAGACTATCTATTACCTCAAAATTTCGGATAGTCACAAAACTCTGAGGGGCTAATTGTGTCGGGTTGAAGCCCTACTGTCCACCCACAAAGCCGCTCGGTCGACAATAGAACTGTCCTAAAAAAACTAAGGACTTAGTAAGCGTATGCTGTATCAAAGTTGGTAGCAGGCATATAGCTCGTAGATTGCTTGTTAGCATTTAAATTTAATTCCCGTTGGTAGCGCAGACGAGCCTGCGGTATGCTGAATAAAATGTGCGATCCACCTGTCAAAACCAGTACGCCCCCATAATGAGGGGAAGTATCGTCTAAAAACTAGCAGATTTTACATCACGGGCGACATCCCTACTGATATCCCTCGACTTGATACTCTGTCGCTTGTCATACATCTTTTTACCACGACACACAGCAATCTCAAGTTTAACAAATGACCTATCAAAAAACAACTTGAGAGGCACGACTGTCAACCCCTTTTGCTGAGTGGCAGCAGCCAACGCGTCAATCTCTGACTTGTTGAGCAACAACTTGCGCGTCCTGCGCTCGTCTGGTGCAAAAGCATTCGCCTGACTATACCCCTTGACATACATATTCACTACATATGCCTCACCATCTCGAACAGTGACAAAAGCATCGGTAATACTAGCACTGTTCGCCCGAATAGCCTTGACCTCAGAGCCGACCAAAACCACACCTGCGACATATTTGTCCAAGACAAAGTACTCGTAGTTCGCTCGCCGATTGGTAGCAACGACTTTCATTCCTACACTCCTAATTATATCATATTTAAAAAATTTTTCAATACCTTTTTGCAAATTAATTAGATTTTTTGTGCAAATCGGCTCAAATTTTCGCTATTTAGTATTCTTTTTCGGGCTTTTTGTCCAAAATTTTAAAGTTGACTTGTCTACGGCGCAAGTTTACACTTTCCACCTCGACTACCACTCTTTGTCCTAGTTGATAATCGTGTTTGGTACCCGCTAACTTAAACAATTTCTCCATCAATATATAGTTGTCCACAGGCAAATTCTCGAGCGAACACATACCCTCTACCGTATTCTCTAGCCCGACAAACACGCCAAAATTGGTACATCCTGTGACCACGCCCTCATAGACATTGCCGATTTTATCCTGCATAAAGTCTGCCTTTTTGAGGTCATCGACTTGACGCTCGGCAGCCTCGGCTAGTCTCTCGCGCTCACTCGTGACTAGCGCCGCCTCTTCGGCAAATTCCTGCCAGCGCTCCATTTCCTTTTTGTCCTTGTTGCGCAGGTAGAATTTCTTTATCATTCTATGTATAAACAGGTCTGGATATCTCCTAATCGGTGATGTAAAGTGGCAATAATCCACGGCAGCGATACCAAAGTGCCCCAAATTCTTGGTATGATAGCGGGCTTTTTGGAGACTGCGGAGCATCACCGAATTGATGAGCGGCTCGCAAGGCTTGCCCTCTACAGTGCATAATAACTGCTGTAGTTGCTTTGGTGTAACTTTCTCAGGGTTATCGGCGACCTTGTATCCAAACTGCCCCGCGAACTGAAAGAAATCAAACATCTTTTCACTATCGGGCTGCTCGTGCACACGGTAAAGGAAAGGAATTTTCTCCTTGTCGCAAGCGTGCGCCACAGTCTCGTTGGCTATCAGCATAAAAGACTCAATCAGCAGATGCGCCTCGTTGCGCTCGTGCAATTTGACATCCAAGACGTGCCCAGTCTCATCCATTTCAAACTCACATTCTGGCAAATCGAACTCGAGAGCGCCGCGTTTTTTGCGAGTAGCCAAGAGCAGGCGGTGCAGTTTTTGCATTGACTTGAACTTGTCCACCAAATACGCATACTTTGCGCAAACCTCGGGGTCGTCATTGAGAATTGCGAATACATTATTATAGGTCATCTGCTCTCGCGAACGGATGACACCCTCACAAATTTCGTAATCGAATACCTTGCCTTTTTCGTCAATTTGCATAATGACAGACAAGGTGAGCCTATCGACCTTTGGATTGAGCGAACAGATACCATTACTCAATTCTTTGGGAAGCATCGGGTATACTTCGCCTGGGAAATACACACTAGTACCACGCTTGTACGCCTCTTGGTCCAGTGGCGAATTCGGACGGACGTAGTGGCTGACATCAGCAATGTGCACACCTAGAGTAAATGTGCCGTCTGGGTGCTCCTCAATACTCACGGCGTCGTCAATATCGCGAGTATCGTCGCCGTCAATAGTCACGATATCGAGGTCGGTAAAGTCGCGACGGCCGCGTTTTGCCTCGGCGGTCACGGTCTGAGGCAAAGTGCGCGCCTCTGTCAGCACCTCGGGCTCAAATTCCGAATACAACTCATTCTCACGAATTATCGCCAGCATCTCGACATTAGGATTGCCATTCAGCCCCAAGACCTCGGTGATGACACCTTGAGGATTTTTGTCGCCATTGTTGTACCGAGTGATGCGGCAAACAATTTTGTCATTAGCACCGATTTTGAATTTCTTGTGATTGCGAACCAAAATATCCTTGCTAATACGAGTATCGTCGGGTTTGACAAACGCCAATTTGTCATTGACAACATCTAGCGTGCCCACGATATTGCGGTTGTTTCGCTCGATAATCTTGATGACCTCGCCCTCAGTCTTGTCACCCACGTGGCGCACTTTGACAAAAACGGTGTCCTTGTGCAGGGCATTCTTTAACTTGGTCGGAGGGATAAAGACGTCAGGCATTTCTTCGCCGTCGGCTAAGTCGATAAATTTGCAAAAAGCGAAGCCCTTGGCATTGCCCATCAAAATCCCCTTGCGCAAGCCGAGCGCCTCAGGCAGAGCCAACTTGTCACTGCCCTCGATGACCAAATCGCCATTGTCTATCATCTCGCCGATAGCCAAATAAGCCGCGGTAAAATCCATCCCCAGCCCTTCTGCGACAAAGCGCGCCAACTCTGTCCTATTCCTAAAATTCAGTTGATTTTGTCTAATGAAATCAATAATATTCTCCATAATACCCCCAAAAAGTATACAAAACAGAAAAGAGAGAAAGACCCCCTTCCTCTCCTAAAAACTCATTACGCACTGTAAACGAGCATATCCAACACAAAGAACAGCACGACTACCACAATGACAGAAATCGCTAGCCAAGTAGTAGCACGCTTCATCCTGCCCTCTTTTGTCGCACCCTTGTTGTGCGAATAGTATGTGTCGGTAGTACCGGTGACGCCAGTGATACCGCCCTGCGAATTGCTAGGCTGCATCAAAATCAGCACTGTCATAGCGATAGCCGCAAGACCGATATATGACACAAAGATAATCTTGAGCACGGGAACCAAGGTAGTCACCCATTCAGGCAAACCAGCGCCCAACAAACCAAATAGATACATAAATGTCCTCCAAAATATTAGCCAAATAAAAATTTAGTGAAAGTATTATATCACATACTCACAGGATTTTCAAGCAATTTGAAAAAATTTTTTCTTTTTATACCAGTCCGACTAACACTGCAATCCCCATAAACACGAGGCACAGCCCAAACATCAGCCACCTAATAGGGCGCTCGGCGTGGTTTTTGCCCACGTTAAAAGTCTTTGCCAAGCACAAAAAACTCAGCATTAGGGCGACTAGTATAATAATACCCTTGGTCATCTGACTGAATGACCTAATCCAGTTTAGCAAAGGGTCGAATAGCCCCAGCATCATAGCAAAACTCACTCTTCTTCCTCCCAAATCACGCTCTCGCCAGTCATCTCTGCAGGCTGGTAGAGTTTCATTAAGTGTAGCACAGTTGGGGCGAAAGAGTCAAGAGCAAAATGCTTTTCTTTTATTTTTAGAGTCTTGTCTGTGATAATGAGCGGCACTGGGTTGAGTGTATGAGTGGTATTCCTACCGTTGGTCTTTCGCAAGTCCTCGATATTGCCGTGATCGGCAGTTATCACGCAGGTATACCCTGCCTCGGTAGCGGCGGTGACCACCTTTTGTAGCGCCTTGTCCACCACCTCCAAAGTCTCTACGCACGCATCAAAATCGCCTGTGTGCCCTATCATATCGCAGTTGCTAAAGTTTATCAATACAAAATCGTATATACCCTTTTGCAATTCTTCTACCGCGGTGGCAGCAATCTCGGGGGCGCGCATAGTCGGATAATCGGCGAAATTGTCAATAAACTTGCTCTCGACCAAAATTCGCTTTTCCCCCTTAAATGGCTTTTCGATACCACCATTAAAATAATATGTCACGTGCGCGTACTTGGTCGTTTCGGCGAGTTTGAGCTGCTTGTACCCGATTTTACTCAAGCGGTATGACAAGGTGTTTGACGGGATATTTGCGCCAAAAAGGTACGGCAGGTTATTTTGTTTTTCGTCATACATGCACATAGCGGTGGCGTGAATTTTAGGCAAATTGCGATTGTTAAAACACGCAAAGTTTTTGGTCACAAAGGCATTGGACAACTGACGCATCCTGTCGGGGCGAAAGTTAAAGAAGAAAATCTCGTCGCCAGCCTCCATACCTTGGTACCCGCCTAGCGCATATGGCGGCATAAATTCGTCACTGATTTTTTGGTCATAGGTCTCACTAAAAGCGTCATAGATAGCATTTTTGCGAGTCCCTTCTCCCGAAACAATCAGGTTAAACGCGGTCTGCGTCCTATTCCAGCGCTCCTCTCTATCCATTCCATAAAACCTACCTACCACGGTAGCGATCTCACCTACGCCCAGCCTACCCAACAAATTCTCAATCTCTTGGACAAAGCGGGCGCCGCTATCAGGCGGAGTATCGCGCCCATCGGTAAAGCAGTGCACTTTGATTTTTCGGACTCCACGGCTAGCAGCGTAATTTATCAAAAACTTGAGGTGGTCGATGCTACTATGTATGCCGCCATTTGAGACTAGCCCACAAAAATGCAGCGTTTTGTCCTGCGTCACCACGCGCTCTATCATATCGTCTAACACCTTATTTTTGACTAAAGAGCCGTCGCTAATCGCATTGTTGATGCGCATAAAGTCTTGATAAACCACTCTACCTGCGCCGAGGTTGATATGCCCGACCTCACTATTGCCCATTTGCCCTTTGGGTAGCCCGACATATTCTTCGCTAGCGAATAGCGTTGTGTGCGGAAATTCGCTCATCAGTTTGTCATAAAAAGGCATTTTCGCCTCAAACACAGGGTTGCCCACCTTTTCTTTTCGGTAGCCAAATCCGTCCAAAATAATTCCCAAAACAGGTCTTTTTGTAATCACTATTTCCTCCTAACAAAATGCCTTTTTGATAGCCAAAAATTCACTAGCATCCATACTTGCGCCGCCAACTAGCACGCCGTCTACCGTGTCGAGTCTCGCGATATCGGTAGCATTGGTGCTATTCACACTGCCGCCGTATAGTATAGGAACCTCCGAGCCGCCCATATTCGACAAACACTCGGATACAAAGCCGCAAACTTCGTCGATTATCTCGGTACTCGCGGACTTTCCCGTGCCGATAGCCCAGACAGGCTCATAGGCTACGATGAGCCCTGAGAGGTCGATACCTTTGAGCGCATTGGTAATCTGCCGCTGCAAAACTACCTTTGTCTCACCTGCCTCATATTCGGCGAGAGTTTCTCCGATACACAATACAGGGCGAATACCTGCCTCTATGAGCCTCGAGATTTTTTGATTGACCACGGCGTTCGTTTCGCCATAATACTTTCGCCGCTCGCTATGACCGACTAGGCAAAAATCCGCCGCCATATCCTGCGCCATAGCAGCAGAAATCTCGCCTGTGTACGCACCGTGCTCAAATTCGCTGACATTCTGCAGCCCCACGCTAGCCCTATCGTTTAGCCCGATAGAGCAGCCTAGATAAATAGACGGCACAGCCAAGCCTAGCATAATATCGGGCGTATTTTCCGTCACAAAATTCGCATCAAAATCGCGAATTCGGTCGACCGACATATTCATCTTCCAATTACCCAAAACGTACTTCATCATCACACCTCCGATTACTTGTCACTGATATTTTTTAGCCCGGGCAACTCCACGCCCTCTAGGAGTTTTAGCATAGCGCCGCCGCCAGTAGACACGTGGTTGATTTTGTCCTGCAGGTTCAACTGCTCGATAAAGCGCGCACTATCGCCGCCGCCTACGATTGTAAATGCCTTTGCATCGGCGAGCGCCTCAGCGATTTGGGTAGTCCCCTTGGCGAATTTTTGGAATTCGGCGACTCCTAGCGGACCATTCCACAGCACGGTAGCCGCCTTGCTAATATAATGTCTAAAAGCGCGCACCGTGCTAGGTCCTATATCCATACCGATAGCGGTACGAGGAAAGCGCTTGGTCGAAGCGGTAGCAGAATCGGCAGCAAAACTAAATTCCCCTGCTACGACGTGGTCGGTAGGCAGAACGATTTTTGTGCCTTGAGTCTTGGCTTTTTCTAATAGCAGGCGTGCCAACTGCACTTTGTCCTTTTCTATTATAGAGCGCCCGACCGAGTAGCCCTGCGCACGCAAGAATGTATATGCCATTGCTCCGCCTATCAGCACCACATCTGCGACATCAATCATTCGACTAATCAGGGTAATCTTGTCCTTGATTTTTACTCCACCAATGATTACTACAAAAGGACGCTTTGGGTCGGTAGTCGCGTGACCTAGGATTTGCAATTCCTTTTCCGCTAGCAGCCCTACGCAACTAGGCAGGTATTCAGCAATCTTTGATGTGCTGGTATGCTCGCGGTGCATTGTGCCAAAGGCGTCATTGCAGTACAAATCCGCCACGCCCGCCAATTCTTTTGCGAATTCGTCATCATTGGCAGTCTCTCTAGGGTCAAAGCGCAAGTTTTCCATCATCACGATATCGCCCTCTTTCATCGACCTTACATAGCGATACGTCTCAGCACCTGCGACATCGTTCGCCAAAAGAATAGGTCGGTGCAGCATCGCGCGCAAAGCGTCTGCCACAGGCTTGAGCGAAAACTCAGGCGCTACCTTGCCCTCTGGGCGCCCAAGATGGCTAATGATAATGATTTTTGCTTCGCGCTCAATGAGATACTGGATAGTAGGCAAAGTCTCGCGAATCCTTTTGTCATTAGTTATCTGCAAATTTGAGTTTAGCGGCACGTTAAAGTCCACGCGTAGCAAGACGCGTTTGCCTTTGAGTACCATTTCTCGTAAAGTTACCTTGTTAAACATATTCTCTCTCCTCCTTTAACCTGAAAGTATGCCCAATTTGATGGCGATATTTTCTAATGCGGTGTTGGTATTCTCAAAAATCCCTAGTGCATTAAAGTACGCATTGTTGTCTGGGTATGCTCCGCGGTCTTTGTAATCATTGTATACGGCGCGGCGCTGCTTTTGTAATACGGCATAAATCTGCTTGTTGGCATCTAGTACCAGTTTTAGCGCATCGCTATCCACTGGTTTGTTGGCAATGACATCGTCGCAAAGCGCATTCACTAGCCCCACTACTCCATTGATGAGGTTGAGCAAATTCTGTAGTTCTCCTACCTGTTCAGCGCTCATCCCTCGCGGCTTTTTGGCGATTTCGTTCGCCATATCCATTAGTTTTTTGCTTCGGTCTGCAAGATACTGGATGTCATTAAAGATATTGACTAGCACATTAGTCTTGTGCAATTCAGTCTCGCCGACCTTGGAGGTGAGGCGCAGCACGGCGTTGTTGCTAATTTTTATCGCCTTGTTGAGTCCCATTATAGAGCCTGAGATGCCGCGCATATCCTTGCCCTGCCCCATTCTATCCAAAATGTCGTCGTTGATTTTTTGATTTTTTTGGAGTAGCAGTTTGACCGAATTGAGTAGCGCTAGATACCCCGTGCTAAATGTCTCTAGCGTGGTGTCTGGGATGATGAACGCCCTACTGCTGTCACGAGAATTTTTCTTTTGCGGCACCACACGGCGCAGCATTTTCTCTAGCACGCCGCACAATGGCAGCAATAATATCGGCAGGGTCATCTGCACCATATGCACGATGATCAGCGTCATAAACACATTATTACCCAGCACCCCGAATAGCCACGTATACACTCCTGCAAAATACAGCGGCAAAAGCAAAATCACTCCGAAAAGATGCGCAATAATATGCCCGACTGCCACCATTCTAGCCTCTGAGCCTTGACCGGGCACAGTGTATACATAACTAGCGAGCGAAGTACCTATCGAGACAGCCAGCATCCCTAATACTGCGGTGTCGACACTCACTATACCCGCGCTCACGAAAGCGGCGAGCAGTGTCAGACTCGCAAAATTGCTAGTAGTGATGAATGAGAACACTAGGGCTAGCAGCATAATGACTACAGGATAGTTTATCTTCTGAAAAAAGTCGAATATCCCGTCCATCTCAAATAGCATTGTCGCATACTGTCCTACGAGGTCAATCCCCAAAAACAACATCCCAAAGCCCACTAGCGCCTTGGCAATGTTGTGCATTTTTTCCTGCCTAAATAGCAGGTTTATCACCGCTCCGACAAAGCATAGCAAGGACAAAAACCTAGTGATATTCAATCCCTGAAAAATCATTAGGATTATAGATATCGCGTTACCAAAACTCAACCCCAGCACAAAAGGCAGACTCTTTTTGAGGCTGATGGTGCCGTAATTGACATAGTTCATTATCATTCCACTGACCATGGTGGATTTTTGCGTAGCAAAAGTCATTATTGCGCTGAAAAAATAACTACGGATAGGGCTATCCGCCACTTTCATAAATCTATTACCTAGGCTCTGCCCCATACACGCTTCTAGCGCGTGGCTAAACATATACATACCGTACAGCAATAGTCCCAGCCCAGCCAACATCAACACAACAATACTTACTATATCCATAAAATTTCCCTATTTTTTGGTATCACTATAATAATACAAGATTTTGCACACAAAAAGCAAACATTTTGGGGTTAGTTTATGCAATTTTTCAGAATTTCTACGATTTTTTGAAAATCTGTTTCTCTATTGAGTTGGTCACGGAGGCGCGCACCGAGGCACAGATGCCGCAAATAAAAGTTGAGATGCCCGCGCATCAGCGGCACTACTCTATCCATAGGCATTATCTCGGCACACAATTTGTAATGCTCGATAATTACCTCTAGCGGGCTAGGCAAATCCGCATTACCTACGCAATCGCCAAAAATCCACGGGTTCCCTAGCGCGCCGCGAGCGATAGCCACGCCGCTGATAGGATGCGAGTTGAGCCTATCTAGCGCCTGCTCTGCGGTCTTGATATCGCCATTGCCGATGACAGGGATTTTGACAGCGCGCGCCACCTCATTTATTATTCCCCAGTCAGCCGTACCAGAATACAACTGCTCTCTAGTCCTGCCGTGCACAGTAATAGCGCTAGCACCGCTATCCTCACACATTTTGGCGAAATCTACCGCCACGATATTGCCCTTGTCCCAGCCTGTGCGAAACTTGACTAGCACAGGTCGACCGTTGGCACAGTCTACCACAGTTTTGATTATTTCGCTAGCGAGTGCAGGATTGTTTAGCAAAGCGCTGCCTGCCCCCGTCTTGACTACCTTTTGCATAGGGCAGCCCATATTTATCCCCACGCAGGCGAACGGCTGCAACTCAGGCAACTCTAGCGCGCGGCGAAAAAAATCCGGCTCGCTGCCGAATAACTGTACTGCGGTGCGGCTATAGTCACCAAAAACGTGCAGCAGTTCTCTAGTGTTTTCACTACCATACACCAGCCCCTTTGTACTGACCATTTCGGTCTCTACTAGCCCCGCGCCAAAACGCAGGCAAATATCGCGAAACCCCGCATCGGTAAACCCCGCCATTGGGGCTAGCCAAAACGGATTTTTCAAAAACTCGTCCATCATATTTTCTCCAATAAAAAATGGAGCAAATTCTGCTCCATCCAAAGTAAAATCAATTACGCGTTGACAGCGTCTTTTAGACCCTTGCCAGCCTTGAATGCAGGAACTTTGCACGCAGGGATAGAAATGGTCTGTTTTGTAGCAGGGTTGATACCTGTACGAGAAGCGCGTTGACGAGCCTCGAATTGACCGAAACCAGTCAAAACAACCTTGTCCCCAGCCTTCATTGACTCTTCGATAACAGCCAATACAGCGTTTACAGCTCTAGCACCGTCAGCCAATGTCAGACCTGCTTTTTCTGCAACTGCAGCAATAAATTCTTGTTTGTTCATTGTCAAAAACTCCTTTTTAAGAACTTGTCTAAGTATAGCACAAAGATTGCAAATCTACAAACGATTTTGTGCATTTTTTCTAGCAAAATTGCAAAATTTGCGATTTTTTGGCTATTTTTTTAGTTTTTCGGCATCAAAAATCGCCTTTTTAGCGTTTTGCTACACCAAAATTTGGGCACAAATCGTGACGGAATGTGATATTCTGCCCGCCGTGACCGCGACAAAATAGTGACGCTCGGGTAAAATTTTACCCCGAATGTCCCAAAACCTGCGATACGGATTTGCTCCCCGCAATACAGCGTTTCGCCCATTATCCAAAAGAGGCTATTGACTATTCGCCTAGACGCGGCGACCGAGAGCGAATTTTGCTTTGCCAAAAGTTTGACCAAATCTTGCTTGTTCATACCCAGAGTATTGCCAATTTTTATCTATCCAAACGCTTTTTTGATAGCCAAATCTTGATAGGCAAAGATTTGCATCCTGCTCCCCACACCCAGAGTGCGAATAGATATAATATCGCGCCGCCCAATATAGATAGAATAAGTGTCGCGAGCACTCCTAACCCCATTATCCTTATGTTTATAATATATAGCGCGAGGAGCAGCGCACCGCAAAAGGTCGGCACGAGAGACTTTGTAGAATACTTTAGTCCCAATCGAAAGCGGATAAAAAGGTAGTTTTGCAAAAACGCTATTATATAAAAGACTACACTCGCTATCACACATCCCCAGATATTTAGGCTGGTGGCTGTGAGACTGACAAAGAGTATGATTTGCACCACGGCAGATATAGCCATATTCCTAGCGGTGATTTTGCCAAAGCCAAGCCCTTGGAGCATATTGTTTTGCGTCTGCAGTAGCGAGCCAAATATGATACTCACACTCATCACGCATAGCATTTGAGTAGCAAGGGTGATGAGAGGCGCTCTGAGCGTGGACTGATACAAAAGGCTGATTATCGGTTCTCCTAGCAGCACACAGGCTATCATCATCGGCACGCAAAAGACTAGATTTAGCGTGGTCGCCTGCCCGTATCTGCGCCCTAGGTCTACGCCACTCACCCCGCCTGCGACGAATGGCACTATCGCTACCGCTACTGCTTGGGCTAATACGATAGGAGTATTGATGAGGCTGCCTACGATGCCAGAATTCACTCCCCACAGCGCCGTCGCCGAAAGCGTGTCTAGCCCAGCCAGCCCGAGCAGCAGTATGACGAATAGACTCTCGACGAATAGGATGCTCGGCAATATAGAGTTTGACAAAGTAATCGGCGCCACATTACGGATAATAGTCTTGCGAATTTCGCGAGGTGTCGGCAAAACGCGTGCGTCGGCTGTACGGTGGAAAAATCGCCGTATGCTAGTTTCGCGCGATTTGAGATGTGGCGAGAATGTGCCCTGCGAGTTCAGCAAAAGCACTCCGAGTGTACGATATGCATTTGAGTGCGGCGGATTGAGTGAATTTTGCGCGATGGCAGACGAAGCGGACACAAGGGCTTGGTCACCCAAAGCAATACACTGGGTCAAGGCAGGGCTAGCGAGAGGCTCTGCGGAATGAGGTTTTGCCTGTGCGATTTTGATGTACTGTGCAGGTATTATGTAGGTACTATGCAAAGTGTTTTGCACATAGTAGTACCCCATTTTTTGGGCTTTGCGATAAAAGTATAGCATAATAGCCACGGCGAATAATTCGCTCACACTCACCCCCAAGAGCGCGCCGAGCGTGCCGTATTCGATGCCCATTGGCAACAATAGATAACCTAGCAGCAGACCAAAAATCAATTTTCCACCCTGCTCCACTAGTTGGCTAGCGGCAGTCGGAGTCATATTGCTGCAACCCTGAAAATATCCCCTAAGCGCGCTGAGCACGCTCACCAAAATCACTGCAGGCACTAGCCCTAGATAGCAAATGTAGAGATTGAGATTCCCCTGTAATGACGCTATACCCACACTACCGAGAGCCAGCAGCAGCGCAAATATCGTGCCGATGACTAATAGGAGCCTGAGACTGATGCGTAGAGTGAGTCGCGCCGCAGCCATTTGCCCGCGAGCGACATACCCTGCCGTCACCCGACTAATCGCCGTCGGCATCCCCGTGCTAGACAGCACTAGTATTAGCGAAAATAATGGGTAGACCAACTGATACATCCCGAGCCCATTCGCGCCCAATAGCCACGTGAGCGGTATACGATAAATAGCACCCAACACCTTGGCTACCACCCCCGCCGCAAATAATATCATTACCCCTGATAAAAATGTCTGCTTTTTCATACTACTATTTTGCACCACTTCCCCGCTTTTTATGTACCGCATCGAGGATAAAGGTTATTTCCTTTTCGCGTACGCTAGCGAGCCGCAATTCTGGGCTGACCTAGCCCCTAGCATCGCTACAAAAAAGCCTCCGCCCCCGTCAAGAACTGCCAAAAAGTGACAAAATATGAAATTATTAAAAAAAATATGCAAATTTATTTGAAAAATATCTAATAAAAATATATAATATGTACAAACTATTAATATTTGCAATAGATAGTTTGAAAAAAATACGAGAGGTAAACTATGATTTCTCTAATTGTTACCACTGACGGGGACACAAATTACAATCTCGAAGAAAAAGATGCTGAATTTGGCAAAGTTATGGAGCAATTTGCAGAACCTTATGAGATAATCTACACTATCTGCTCGGATTACGGTTTTAAGGATGAATTGAGCCGTATCGTCTGCCAGCAGAAAAACAGGCACTTGATTATTTCCGCCCCTTCGACCAACATCAATACACAGATTTATTCTGCTATGGATGTTTCGGACAATGGCGATGTACTGCTATGCACCATTGACACCAACCCCAAAGTGATGCTAGACATTCTAAACAAACATTTTGACGGCGCCGACCTTGTGTTTGTGCGCCACAAAGAAAACTGGTTCAAGTCGATTTTTACCAGCCTCGGCAAAGCCGCCTACCAGATGGGACTCAAAATACTCGGGCACGGGCAAGACTTGTGCTGTGATGCGCGCGTGATTTATCTCAACTCTCGCTCTATCAACACAATCATTATGAATCCTACTCTTAGCAAGGCGCTGAGGCTAGTGAATGCCGACCCAGAAAAGACTTTGCGCGTGGTATCCGAAAAGGATATTTATGGCAACCCGACTTTTGAACAGCAGCAAATCAACAAGTCTATCTTTACGCTAGGAATAGTTACCTTTGTCTACATTCTCGCCCTACTCGCTATGGCTCTCGTTTATCCGCTCTGCAATGGTGGTACATACTCGGGATGGGTACTGATAGTGCTCGTCCTATGGATACTGGCAGGCATACTCGCTAGCGTGTTGAGTAGCCGCGTCATCTACAGGACGCGACTCGGCTATCCAGTGGCGGTTGATCTACAGAATGAACCTGTGCTAAACATTGAGGATTACATCAGTTATAACTACGAATTGGCAAAGAGATTTTATTCAGACGACACGACTACTGCATCATCTACCGTAGATATGCTCAAGGCGCAAGCGGGCAAAATCAACGTGCTAAAAGCCAAAAAGGCGGCAGAAGCAGCGCAAAAGACAAAAGAAGACCACAAAGCGGACAAAAAGGCTCAAAAGCAAACGAAAAAAGCCACAAAATCCGCTACAAAACAGCAGGCGAAATCAAAAAAGGCGGCAGAGAAACAATCTGCAGCAACGATTGAGCAAGACAAAGACGACAACTCAAAAGAACATCACGAAGTAAAGACCAAAGAGAACGCAGACACTAGCGCCTCGACCAAAGAGAAAAAAAGCGCAGTTTCTGGCAAGAAAAAATCCAAAATCAAAAAAGAAAAATAAGGGGTAAAAAATGAAGGCAGTAAAGATAGGAATAAACGGGTTCGGGCGTATCGGCAGACTGGTGGCGCGCATTGCAATGCAGACGCGCGACGTAGAGTTGGTCGCTATCAATGACCCATTTATGGATGCGGAATACGCAAGTTATATGTTCAATTTTGACACGACGCACGGCGAATATGACGGCGAAGTGTCGCACAAGGACAATTCGCTAATTATTGACAAACAAAAGGTGGCTTTTTATAGTGAAAAAGAGCCGCAAAACATCCCTTGGGGCAAACTGGGCGTAGATATCGTGGTAGAGTGTAGCGGCAAATTCACCACTTCCCAATTAGCAGAGCAGCATCTTTTGGCTGGCGCAAAGAGAGTGATTATCTCCGCCCCTGCAAAAAGTGACGACATCCCTACCATAGTAATGGGCGTCAATGAGGACACTTTGACCAAGGATATGCGTATCATCTCAAACGCGAGTTGTACCACAAACTGCCTCGCCCCTATCGTCAAAGTGCTAAATGACAATTTTGGTGTAGAAGAAGGCTTGATGAGTACCATTCACGCTATCACCGCTACCCAACTGACGGTAGACGGCACCTCAAAGAAAGATTGGCGCGGCGGACGTGCAGCGGGATTTAATATCATCCCTAGTAGCACAGGCGCAGCCAAACTCATCGGCGTGGTTATCCCTGAATTAAAAGGCAAACTCACTGGGATGTCATTTAGGGTGCCAACTATCAATGTATCTTGCGTAGACCTGACCGTTCGACTCAAAAAACCTACCACCTATGAGCAGATTTGTGCCGCTATGAAGCGAGCGAGCGAAAAGGAACTAGATGGGATTTTGGGGTACGAAGATCGTGCTGTCGTGTCTAGCGATTTTAACGGAGATTACCACAGTAGCATATTCGACGCTACCGCGGGAATAATGCTCAATGAGCAATTCGTCAAAGTCGTGGCGTGGTATGACAACGAGTGGGGCTACTCAAACCGCATCATTGACCTAATCAAATTAATAAAATCTATCGACTAAGGAGAAAAAACTATTGCGTTGTCCCAAATGTGGTGCTAGAATACCTCACGAGAGTCACATATGCTTTAAATGCGGTACCAGACTTACCCAAATCAGAGAGGCGTCCTTTTTGGCTGTAAAAGAGGCAAAACGCACCTATCAGCCAGAAAAAATCGTTTATAGCACAATATTCCCTAATGACCTAAGTTACAAAAATACTTTGCTGATGTGCATATTCTTGGGGTTTTTCGGCGGGCATTACTTTTATACCCAAAGGTACCCTCACGCGATTACCTTTTTGATTTGTAGTGTGTATTTCTTCTCCTGTATTATCGTACCAGGGGCAATCGTCGGCTTTGACGTAGACTTTCCCGTAGTCATCCAGACGGTGTACAATACCGCCGTATTGAGTGCGATATTCGTAATGTCGTGTGTGTGCGGAGCGATTATTTTTGTGCTATGGCTCAGAGATATCCTCGCTATCATATTCAAAAAATTCAAAGTACCAGTAGTATTAAAGGAAAAATAATTTATGAAAACTGTCGTTGTGGGAATGAGCGGTGGCGTGGATAGTAGCGTTACCGCTTTACTTTTAAAAAATCAAGGATACTCAGTCATCGGACTGTTTATGAAAAACTGGGAGGAAAAAGACGCCCTCGGACGCTGCACCAGCACAAAGGATTATGACGATGTGCGCAAAGTGTGCGACAAAATCGGCATACCCTACTACTCTGTCAATTTTAGCAAAGAGTATTATGAGAGAGTGTTTGAATACTTTCTGCAGAGTTATCGCGAGGGACGCACCCCAAATCCTGATGTGCTGTGCAATCGCGAAATCAAATTCGGTCCCTTCCTCGAGCGTGCCAAAATCCTCGGGGCGGATTTTATCGCCACGGGACATTACGCCAAAAAAGAGACTATTGGCGACCTCCACTATCTCAAAAAGGCTCTGGACAAGAATAAGGATCAGTCGTATTTTCTCAACCAACTTAGCCAAGACCAACTGCGCTGGGTGCTGTTTCCGCTGAGCGATATTACCAAGCCTGAGGTGCGCAAAATCGCTAGCGAGAATGGGCTGATTACCGCGGAGAAAAAGGATAGCACCGGGATTTGTTTTATCGGCGAGAGGAATTTTAGAGAATTTTTGTCAAAATACCTCCCCGCCCAACCGGGTGAAATCAAGACCACCACGGGCAAAACCATCGGCACGCATCAAGGACTGATGTATTATACCATTGGTCAACACAAGGGCTTGGGCATCGGCGGGCAAAAAGGTATGGAGCAAGGCGCGTGGTTCGTCGCAAAGAAAGACCTCACCACCAATACCCTCATCGTCGACCAAGGCAAAGAGGACGCCCTATATTCGCAAGGGCTGATTACCGCCGGTTTCAACTGGATTCCGCGGCAGCCTGAGGCAAAAAGTTTTGAATGTTTCGCCAAATTTCGATATAGGCAAGCCGACCAGCGCGTCACCGCTTTTGTCGAGGGCGATAACGTCCGCCTCGAGTTCGCTACCCCGCAAAAAGCCATCACCCAAGGGCAATTCGCCGTCCTTTATGACCAAGACGAAAATTGCCTCGGCGGCGGTGAAATCAACGAAATCCTGCGATAATGCGTAGATGCGGGAATTTGCTTTTATTATTTAACTTTTGGGTTCAGAACTTGCGTTTCTCCCAGATCCCACGGAGTGCCTTGCACTCCTCTGAATGACACTGCGGGGCTGCACCCCGAACCCGCAATAATCAAATTAATTGTGGCGTAGACATACCCATAGCGGCTTGCCGCAAGGCGCCTGCAGGGCGCCTGATGCGCCATTCGGCGCATAGTGCGTGCTGCAGCACGCACGCGGCAAGCCGCCCCCATCGCACGAAGAACGGCAGCACAATTCTCCCCCCTCCCCACCTAACAAAAAAGACCCACGAGGTCTTTTCTGTTAGGCATTCGCGCTTTACGCTTCTGTCACCCCGAAAGCACCGCACAAAAATCGCACAGCCCAACCACAGGGCGAATCACATTCACCACCGCAATAATAGTAAGGAATGTAAACAGCATTGCCGCCAAAAAAATCATCGCGATTTTGAGAATATACAGAATGCCAAAACGATTCCTATAAGTTTGATGTTCGGTAACATCAGCGATTTTTTTGTTATTTTTATTCATTGTCCACCCCTGTTTTTTTGAGAATCATTTTATCACAAAGCCACCGCTTCAGCAACCAATTTTCGCAAAAATTTCAAACAAAAATCCCTCCTCACCCAATTAACAAAAATGGCGTTCAATAATTCCGCAAAAACCACACCTCTCCCACGCCCATTTTTACCAAAATCAAAAAACCGCCAAAAAATTTTTTATTTTACCCAAAAACGCAAGACTTTTGGCAAAGATATGATATAATAGGAGTATAGGAGGTTGAAATATGCAAAAAAATATATTATTTTTGATTTTGTGGCTCGCGCTATCCGCGGTTGGCATCGCACTCTTTACATTTTTTGTCGCGAGGGGCGCGGTCATCGGCAGCCTGAGCCTACTTATTATTGGGATTGTGGGGCTAATTATTTCTGCTGCTTCGACTGTTTGGGCGATTATTTGGCACTTCAAAACAAGCCAGCAGCCTGCACTTGTAGCAGAGCCGCAGGAGCAAGAACCGACACCAGAGCAGACACTGGTGCGCTCTATGCCGAAACTTCTCGAGCAATGTGCTGCCATTAAGGACGATGAATTCAACGAAGTAGGCTACGTATCTTTTGTTAATGAGGGCATAAAATTTTCTGCGACAGCGAGATATGGCTGTGTAAAAGATTTTAATGGCAAGCCGGGCTATCATTTGGCGTTTGAAATTCGAGGGCTCGAGATGGTCGAGCAGCCGAATGATTATGAAGATGTGATAGGCTACGAAGATGTTTTATTCCTGATAGATTTGGGGTATTTTGACGGCTCTTTGCTTTCGGATGACACGAATGAAAATGGTATCATTGTGAGCGACCTTGACAATTTAGAGGGTAAAACGGTCACTGTCAACGCACAATCAGGATATACGGCGTGCATCTACACCGCGGAGTGTGACGACATACATACTGGCGAAGTCAAATTTGTAGAATGGAATGAAAAGTCAAAAATTATCAAATTCAAACTGCTAGTTGATTATGGTTTGTGCGATATTGTTGTCGGCACGGTAGCGCTCAACGAAGACGACGGCGTGAACGAAGAATAACATTCAGGGTCGTCATTTATATAAATTAATAAAGACAGAGGCACTTGAAGTGAATTCCGTACGGGTCAATTCACTAGCCCCTGCCTTTTTGTTATGAGCAAAACGTTTCGGTATTGGGGTTCGACCAAAGCCTCACAGAGCCCACTTGGTATTGCATACCGTTCTGGATGACATAGGAAGGGAAATCTATATGATTGATTAATGTCTAGGGCTTTGCCCGCGACAGGGTTCGCCTACGGCTCACAGAGCCCACTGAGTGCACAGCCCTCCCCTGAATGACTGTGGATAAAAGTTTATTTTATTATTTTTATGAGAACACATTCAATCTTTATGATTACTTCCATCCAATTCGCCTCGAACCATAATTGAGAGCCTCGCGCAAATATGCGCAAATATGCCACACCCCAAATGATGTCGAGCATCGTACGCGCCTCGCGGCGGATTTGAGTTTTAAGCCTTTCTTTTTCGGTGAGTAAAAAATGGTCGAGGGTCGGCAAGGATAGCAGGACTTTGGCGATAGATACTCAACAGCACGCCCAAGCCCGCCATAAACATCACGATACTAGTACTACCGGCACTCACGAGAGGCAGCGGCAGCCCTGTCGGAGGCACTGAGCCCGAGACGACAGCGACATTGAGGATGACTTGGATGGCTAGGATAGTGGTAATACCCGTTGCCAAATAACAGCCAAAGCGGTCACGAGCGGTAATACTTATCTTGATGCCAAAATAAATAAGTGCGACAAAGGCAATTATCAAGAGCATTGCGCCGACGAATCCTAATTCCTCCCCGACGATGCTAAAGATGAAATCGCTCTCACTGAATGGCAGAAAGGCAAATTTTTGACGCGAATTGAAAAGCCCTACGCCAAACCATCCACCTGAGCCCAACGCATAGAGCGACTGAATCAACTGAAAGCCTTCGCCTTGAGGACTTGCCCACGGGTCGACGAAAGCCATCAGACGCAGCAGCCTATAGGGTTCGAGGATAATCAGCAGCGGAATCAGCAGCAGCGCTGGCACTGCCAAAATCGCGAGGTGCTTGATTCGCATTCCGCCGACGAGGAGCATTGTCACCATCAGGACGCCCATACAAATCGTAATGGACATATTGGGCTCGAGGATGATGAGGAGGCACATCCCCCCACCAGCGAGCATCACAGGCAGCGCGCCCCAAAAACTGGTCATCCTGTCGCAAGACTTGGACATATAGGTTGCGGCAAAAATTATAAAACAAAATTTGGCGACTTCGCTCGCCTGAAAACTAAATCCACCGAATCCAATCCATCTTTTTGCGCCGTAGGACTCAATTCCGACCCCCGGGATAAACACGACCAGCAGCACGACGAACCCGAGAATGAGTGCGGGGATGCTGAGTTTTTTGAGAATTTGATAATCAATAAAATAACACAAAACCATCGCACACGCGCCGAGAGCAACACCGACGATTTGTTTTGTGACAAAAAACATACTGTCGCCGTACATACGCTCAGCATTGTAGCACGATGCGGAATATACCATAATTATCCCGAAAATCGCAATTCCTAGTGTGATGGCAAAAATCGGGATATGGAATTTGTGCTGCCCGTGATAAAAAATTTTACTCTTCACTCACCCACTCCGCAACCAAATTACAAAAGTACTCGCCGCGCGCCTCAAAATTATCAAACTCATCAAAACTCGCACAAGCAGGGCTAAGTAGCACAATTTCATCGTTTTTTGCGTGTTTTTTGACAAAATCAAACGCCGAAAGCAAGTTTGAGAAATTATAACAAGGGCGAGCACTACTCTTGCTCTGGCGACAAATTTTCTTCCCCATAGCACCAAAAGTGACCACAGACACTACATTTTGAGGCAAATTTGATAAAAATTCGGCAAAATTCTCGCCTTTATCACTACCCCCCAACAAAAGGTGGATGCCTTGCGAAAATGCAGAAATAGCCCCTTGGCAAGCGTGAATATTGGTCGCTTTGGAGTCGTTATAAAACGTGACCCCATTTTTCTCCCCGACATATTCCAGTCGATGACGCGGCAATTTGAGCGTCAAAATGGCGGCGGCTAGTTGCGGCGCGGTGACACCGATGAGGTGTGCAAAAGCGACAGCGCATAGCAGATTCGACAAATTGTGCTGTCCTAAAAACCCAAGCGACGGCAGGTCAAAAAGTTTTTTGATGCGGTGATGAGTCGCACAAAAAACTGCATTTTCTGATAAAAAGTAGCCAATTTCTCCAATTTTGAGTGGTTTTTGACTAAAATAAACCACATTTTTTACATTTTTGTCCACACACTGCGCACATACGAGCGGGTCATCTTTGTTAATAATAATTGACGAATCGGGGGCTGTGCAGTCAAAAATATTTGTTTTTGCCGCTGTGTATTCCTCAAAACTTGAGTATCTATTGAGGTGGTCTGGCGCAAGGTTGATTAGCCCCACAGCGCGACATTTGAGATGCGAGCAATGTTCGAGTTGAAAACTGCTGAGTTCTAGCACGACGACAGAGTCCTCTGTCAAGGTCTCCACCTCATCGCAAAATGCCCTACCGACATTGCCGACCAGTCGACTATCCCTACCAGCAGCGCGCAAAATTTGATGCACAAATGTGACCGTGGTCGTCTTGCCATTTGTCCCTGTAATAGCCAAAATCGGTGCCGTGCAACACATACTCGCCAAGTCAATTTCGCTAATAATATCCACCACAAATTTTTGACATTTTGAGAAAATTTTCGGGCTCAATTTTACCCCTGGACTTAGCACCAAAGTATCGATTTTTGACCAGATATTTTTGTCAATTTTTTTGACAATTTGGGCGCGTGAATCGATGATTTTTGAATCAAAAAATTCTAGCAATTTGGTAGTATTTTTGTCATATATGTAGACATTTTTACCCTTGTTGATTAGTAATTTTGCGGCACTAATTCCACTGATGCCAACTCCCCAAATCAAGCAGTTTTGCATAGCCACCTCCTATGTACTATGCTATGCATAGTACTATGCATAGTATTCCACAAAACACTGTAATTACCGAATAAATTGCCACTATCTTGGTCTCAAACACGCCTTTTTGCTCAAAATGGTGATGTAGCGGCGCCATCAAAAATATCCTCTTTTTTGTGCGTTTGTAATGCACAACTTGCACCAAAACACTCACCGCGCTAGCCACAAAAACGGCACACAAAACAGGCAGCAAAAGTGTCCATCCAGAAAAGACTGCTAGGGCGGTAATTACACCACCCAACCCCAACGAGCCAGTGTCCCCCATAAAGACCTTTGCGGGGTATGTGTTAAAGCACAAAAACGCCAACACACCACCCGCCACACTAGCACTCAAAAGAGCGAGGTTGTCCATCTCTCCGACCAGCCCAATACTGCCTCCATTTACCAGCAAACTATTGCCTGTAATCATTATAATTATAGACAGACAAATGAGCATCACAAAACTTGTCCAGCCAGCCAAGCCGTCCAGCCCATCAGTCAAATTTGTCGCATTTGTCATAGCCAAAAACACAAAAATTGTAAAAGGGATTACCCACCAATCTAGGTCGATAGTACCATAAAACGGAATATACAGAATCGACCCGATTGGACTGTAAAAATACATATAAAAACCAATTATTAGAGCAATACCTAGTTGCCCGATGATTTTTTGATACGCTCTGAGCCCCAAATTCTTGTGCGTATGCACCTTGATGAAATCGTCCAAAAACCCAAGCAGCGCATACCCTGCAAACACACCTAGAGCCACCAGCATCATACCTGCTTGTCCAGAACACAATAATGCAGCAATGGCGATTGCAGGCAAAACAAAGATAAGCCCACCCATTGTAGGCGTGCCTTGCTTGGCTTTATGTGCCGTCACATATTCCAAAATTTCTTGCTTTGCGCCGACTTTTTTCGCTAATTTGATGATAAATGGAGCCAAAATCAGGCTAATCACAAAAGTTAGCAAAAACGCTAATAGTTTTGTTATCATTACTGCCTCTAAACTCTTATTTTACTTCTTGGAGTACCTCAAAATCAGAATAATGGATTTTTTCACCCGCGATATCCATATAATCCTCAGCCCCCTTACCCGCAATCACCAAAACATCGTGCGGGTGCAGGCTTTTGACTGTATTTAGTATAGCCTCTTTTCTATTTTGTATGCAGACATATTGTTCCGTTTGCGCAGCCGCGCCCTGCCTAATCTGCTCAATTATAGCATTCGGCTCCTCCAATCTCGGATTATCGCTCGTAATCACGGTAAAATCGGCGATTTTTGCACTAATTAGCCCCATTTTTGAGCGTTTTGTGGTGTCTCTATTACCGCCACATCCGAATAACGAAATCAACCTCCCCTTGCATAGAGGACGAATGCTAGACAGAATTTTACTCAAACCGTCTGGTGTATGCGCATAATCGACCACCGCAAAAGCACCATTATTGAGCGAGATAATATTGCATCTGCCCGCAACAAAGGGGCAAGTGCTCACCCCCAAAGCGATCGCCTCGGCATCCACCCCCATCCGCAAACAAGCAGTCGCCGCTCCGAGCGCATTGTATACATTAAACTCGCCTATCAGCCTAGTATTTACCGCGCGCAACTCGTCATCCAAATTGACAATAAAACTCGTCCCCAACATACTATAATTAATTTTTGTTGCAAAGACGTCAGACGGATTTTTTAGCCCAAAAGTGGTAATTTTTTTGATTTTTTGCGTTAAAATGCAGTTTTTTATGCAATTATCATCAATATTTGCGACTTTTGCATTGCAAAACTCATCGCTCAAAAAACGCAATTTGGTGTCGCGATAGTTATCAAAAGTGCCAAAAAAGTCCAAGTGGTCTTGGGTAATGTTGGTCAAAATCCCTGCATCACACACCACCCCAGACATTTTATCGAGCGCAATAGCGTGCGCGCTCACCTCCATAACGACATAATCAACCTTAGCCTTTGCCATTTGCGCAAAGATCTCGTGCAACTCTATCGGGTCGGGCGTGGTCAAACGCGACTCCAACCGCTCCTCACCTATCATGTTGCAAATCGTACCGATGAGCCCCACCTTATAACCAGCGGTCTCTAAAATGCTCTTGAGCATATAGGTAGTAGTAGTTTTACCATTTGTACCAGTGACACCGATGAGTTTGAACTTGCTGCGTGGATTGTGGTAATAATTGCTCGCCATTCGCCCCATCGCCGCACGAACATTAGGCACGACAATTTGCGGCACCAAAACATCATCCAATATACGCTCAACCACAAGCGCCACCGCACCAGATTGGATAGCCACCCGAGCCAATCTGTGCCCGTCGACCCGCTGCCCTTTGACACAAAAATACAACGAATTAGGGCGCAAAACCGTTGTGTCGTTGGTAATATATTGAATCTTGATGTCGGCAAAATTGTGCGTTTTGCACTCAATATTGCTAATAATTTGCGATAATTTCATAGTTTTTGCTCCTTTTTTATTTATTATACTGCCCTATGATATGCGGATTTTGTCAAAAGCAAAACTAGTCATTTTTTGACACAACTTGCTTTTTGGGGCTCGGCACGTTGCTGACAATAAATCAATCGCCAGTCACCCCCCCCCGGTCCGCATCGCCTGCCCTTGTAGAGTCAGTCCTCGCATCACTCAATATCGAGTCGCAATTAACCAATTCTGCGATTTTGCCTATCTAACCATTTTGCTGCACCGTACTAATAAAAATGATACCACCCGCAAAAAGCATTTCGCCAGCAGGGATATTTTGCCAAACGACATAGTCGCCCTCACCGTCTATTTCATATTCGAGTTTCATTTGCTTGAGCAGAGACACGGCTTGGGTAATGGACAGACCTACTAGATTAGGTACAGCGATATTCGGCTCAAGTTTTTTCATATCTTCTGTCAGCGAAGTCGGGGCAATATTTTTGTAAGTGAACAGCCCAGAAAAGACTTGCTTTGCATACGGGGCAGCCACCATACTACCGTAATACACCCCGGTCCCCGGCTCATCTACACAAAGGAGCAGCACATATTCAGGATTTTCCACAGGATAGCACCCTACAAAACTCGACACATACTTGCCGCTAGCAATATGACCATTCTCATACTTTTGCGCTGTGCCCGTCTTGCCGCCTATCCGATACCCCGGCACAAAACTATACAGCCCTTTGGTACTGACCACCCCCTCCATCAGGCTGGTAACCGTACTCGAGACTGACTTGTCTAGCACATTGCGCACTGCCACAGCGCCGAATTCTTTTTTCACCCCACTAGCGCTAGTAATTGACCGCAAAAAATGCGGCTCATATAGAGTCCCGTTTACCACCGCGCTCACCCCCGTCACCATTTGCAGCGGCGTCACTGCCACGGCTTGCCCAAACGAGATACGGGCGAGGTCAACATTTTTGACCGAATTTACATTCATCATTATCCCTGCGCTTTCGCCCGCAAAGTCCACGCCGGTAGGCGTGCCGAAGCCAAAACTAGAGAGATAGGCATACAACTTCTCCTTGCCGAGGCGTAGCCCCAAGTCCATAAAGACGCTATTGCAACTATTAGCCAAGCCATCAGCCAAGGTCTGCGAACCGTGACCGCGCGTACGCCAGCACTTGATTTTTTCGCCGTCGACCACCCTATACCCCGGGTCATAAAAGCGCTCATCCACGCTAGTCACGCCCTCGCTCAGCGCCGCAGAAATGGTGAAAAGTTTGAAAGTACTGCCCGGCTCGTATACATCTACGATATTCACATTCTTGGAATATTGCAGCAATTTTTGCACATCGTCGCGCGGCGGATTGTTTAGGTCAAAACTCGGTTTGCTCGCCATACCGAGAATTTCTCCGTTATTCGGGTCCATCATAATCGCGGTCACCCCACGAGCCTCCTGCTCGACAATCGCTCTATCGACAACCTCCTCCAAAACGCGCTGGATGCCGATATCAATAGTCAAGGTAATATCGCACCCCGCAATCCCCGGCACAAAACTGGTGGTGGCGGAGGACAGTTCGGTACCTGTAATCGTGCTCTCAGTCAAAGTCTGCCCTGACACACCAGTGAGATAATTATTATAATATGCCTCCAATCCCGCCTGCCCGACATTATCAATAGTGGTGATGCCCAAAACGCTGGTCAAATAATCGCCGTATGGGTACTCGCGCGTGCTGGTTTCGCTGAGATAAATCCCCCCGAGCCCGGTATTGAGTAGCGCGAGCGCCTTTTCCCTATCGACCTGCTGCGCGACTAGGCTCTCGCTGACATTTTTCTTTTTTGCCTTGTCTAATACTGTATCATAGTCGAGGTCGAGCGTCTCGGACACCGCCGCCGTCACCGCCTCAGGGTCGGTGATATTACTGCTGCGCAGATAGACATTGTAAGTGGTAAAACTGCTCGCAAGTACGGTGCCATTCCTATCCAAAATCTTGCCACGCACCCCCGCAATAGGCAAATCGCGTGTCCACTGACTAATCGCTCTCGTCTGCAAGCCTTTGCCCTGTATAATTTGGACGACGAAAAGTTTGCCTATCACGCACAAAAATAAAAAGGCCATTATGCAAACCACGCACAATAACCTTTTGTGTAAACTATTCAGACTAAAAAATTGTCGCATTTAGCCTCCCCAAAAAAACTACCTGCCGAACAAATACGAGATAAATTTTGCAAAACGATTGAAAAAGTTGTCCGTCGTCACAATATCGGGATTGGCGGTCGGCGCGATGTCGATAGTGCCGCCGTTGCGCACCACATCGCGCATATTCTCAGGGATTGCCCCCTGCTCGCCCTCAATCTGACCGTTGACACCGCTCAATTCTTGCTCCTGTTGTATGAGAGTACTCTCGGCAAGCCCAGTCTGACGCTCGATATTGCCTATCGCAAAAATGTTGCAAATGACCAAGCCGATGAGCAAAACCAAGCAACACGCGCTCGTAGTAATCCAGAGTTTCATTCTGCTCGATGATTTTGCGACGGATTTTGCCGACTTTTTGACGCGCTTTTGACTGCTGGCGACCTCGTCGATTTCTAGCGTCGGAGTCTCAAAAGTGCGCACTACATCTCGATATGACCGCGACTTTTTGACCCTGTCGACACTGCTCTCTTTGGGTGCTGAGACGGTCTCCTGCTCTGGGATTTCTTCCTCAAAATCCGCCTCTTCGTCCTCGACCGAAGCAATCGTCTGCCTATCTATTTTGTTGTAAACTTCGGTCAACCCTGCCGCCGAATGCGATGTCTCAAAACGCGCCGTTTCACGCTCGACCTCACTCATCACGCGGTCAAGATTGATATTTTGCTCAACTTTTTTGTCCACCAAATCAGCAAAATCTTTCTCCGTAGTTGGTCTCTCCAAGGTAGTAGTCAAATTATCCTTTGAGTTAAAAGACATAATAATATACTCCTATTTTCTTTGATTTATCACTAAATTTTCTGCACCACGCGTAACTTTGCACTATGCGAACGCGTATTATTAGCCAACTCGCTCTCGCTCGGCAAAATCGGCTTTTTGGTGACCAAAGTCACCTCGGCGGTATGGTGGCACACGCACACAGGTAATTTTTTGTCGCACAAGCAATCGCTCGCCAGCATCCTGAATGCGTCCTTGGCAATCCTGTCCTCTAGTGAGTGAAAAGTGATGACCGCCAGCCTGCCGCCGCTATTCAAGCCGTCGCGCACGCAACTCACCAAAAAGTCACCCAGCCCACTCAATTCGCTATTCACCTCGATACGAATAGCCTGAAAAACGCGCTTTGCGGGGTGACCGTTGGCAAAGCGGAACTTGGCAGGGATGCTTTTCTCCACAATTTCGGCTAATTGACGCGTAGTGGTAATTCGCTGAATTTTGCGCTGAGCCACAATGCTATCGGCAATCAATTTTGCAAAACGCTCCTCGCCATATTCTCTAAAAATTTGCGTCAGTCTCTCGGCGCTATAAGAATTAACCACGGTCTCGGCGTCCTTTTTTTGGTCGCCATCCATCGTCATCTTGAGCGGACCGTCGCTCATATAACTAAAGCCGCGCTCGGGATTGTCGATTTGGTAACTACTCACCCCCAAATCCACCAAAATCCCGTCTAGCCCTGCGATGTTATTCTCTCTCAGCGCAGCCAAAAACTCCTTGTAATTAGAATGGACGAAAATAACTTTGCCCTTGCACTGGATACGCTGTTTGGCTACCTCGATAGCCTCGCAGTCTAGGTCAAAGCAGATAAGAGTACCGCGCTCAGACAGTTTGCTAGCGATGACGCTGCTATGCCCTGCGCCGCCCAAAGTCCCATCCATATACACGCCGTCGGGGTCGATATTGAGTGCGTCGATACACTCGTCGAGCATTACTGGGATGTGATTAAACTCCATTTTCTGCACCTCCGACCTCACAAATCGGCACTAGCGAACAGTTGACCTGATCGCAACTGGTCAAAAAGTACTCCACGCCATTCTGCACCATACGCAATTTGCAGCGGCAGTTTTTGCCATGGAGATGCCCGTAGACCACATAATCAACGTTGTATTTTTCACACAGACGAGTAAACTCAGACGGCAGCATCTTTGCATTAAAGGGCGGATAGTGTATCATCACGATCGCCTTGTCCCCCGCCTCGCGCAGCCTCTGCATATCCTTGAGAGCCAACTCGAGCCTGATGACCTCACGTTTGAAAATCTTTTCGTCCTCGGCATCCTTAAACTTGCCCTCCACCTCGGGCACAGCCCAGCCACGAGTGCCGCAAATCACCACTCCGTCAAAGCGGATAGCGTCATTTTGGAGAGCATAGCGCCCCTCATTTAGCAAGGCGCGGACGGCAGAAATAGACTTCCACCAATAATCGTGGTTGCCGCGTGTAAAAATAATCTTGCCCGGCAGTCGAGAGACCAAATCAAGGTCGGGCTTTGCCTCTTGGGCATACATCCCCCAACTAATATCCCCTGGCACCAGCACCAAATCATTGTCGGTGACCTTGGCTAGCCAGTCTGTCTGTATGCGCTCAAAGTGGTTCTCCCACCCCGGTCCAAAAATGTCCATTGGCTTGTCCACCGCGGTAGACAAGTGCAAATCTCCTATCGCAAAAATTTTCATATATTACCTCAGGTTAATTTTATAATGTTTTGCAGCGTTTTGCAAGTGTTTTTGTGGATTTTGTTTATTTTAACAAAAAAATAGCCCAAAACTTGTCGGTTCTGGGCTACTTTTGTCGTAGAGATAAATCTTATGGTCATTAGTTTTGGTCTGCTGGATTGATTGGAGTGGTCGACGGAAACAACGGCATTTCAAAAAATCCTTGGCACACGTTGGTAGAAAATTCCTGACATTGCGGAATGTGGCAGTATCCATAACTAGGTATCAAGAGTTCGGTCTCTGCCACGATTTTGATAATCATCATCACACACCCTTCGAGAGTAATGATGCTATTATCAAATGTCCCTTGTGCGATAATCGCGCTGGCGACTAGTTCGACTTGATAAGGGACAATGGACGCCTGAGGCAGGAATAGCACCACGTCTTGGGGCAGCGAAATCACGCCACTCGCCACGCCTTGTTTGCCGTCGGCATCGGTATAAACCACTTCAATCGGAATATTCGCTATCGCAGACACGTGAGCGAAATTTGGCCTGTCGGTAAATCGCGTCACACTAAGGTTTGATAGTGTGGGGCGACTCGTCAGGCTAGACTGCCCTGACACGAATGTCAGCGGGAAAGTGGGGTTCGCAGGGGTGAAAGAGTTGAGTTGCACCTGAGTGTCGGTCACGTGCTGCTGTTTGAGGCACGCGTCAAAGACTTTTTTCACCTGAATACACACTTTTTCGCACAAGCCGCGCATTGGGTTGTCGGTAATCGGTCCCGGTATCTGCTCTGTCCTAAGTCCAGAAAAGAAAGACATTTTTAACCTCCATAAGACTTGCCCGTACACTATTATTGTATGTTTTAAGGCAGTCAAATGTGCATAGGCGTGCTGATAATCAATGAGAGTTTTTGCTTATCTCTTGGCGCTATGTAAAAACTGTGGCAGCGTGGAGCGCGATGCTGCCACGATTATTAAACGCAAAAAACGACCTTACGGTCGTTTTTTGCGTTTATCTCCTATCCCCCTTCGCTAGGGCGAGCGCAGATACTAGTCTTATGTAGGCGGCATTGCGGTTGGAGTCCCCAACGACACCTGAATAAGATTATGTGCGTACTGCGGAAATAAGGAGATTATTCATCAGTTGTGGTAGTTGTTTGCAACACCCCATCAACATACACAACAGGAGTATAATCATCCTTAGTTGTAGTAATAATTGCGACCTTGGCGTCTACAATAGGAGTCTTTTTGTAGTGGGCAACTTTTGCACAGTTTGTGCCACTTGCCTCGATTGCGACATCATTAGAGATTGTCACAGTCGCAGGGCTGTCAGGGTAACCGCAACTATCTACCACGATTGCGTCACCAGTCACATTGTAACCGTCATTGCTGTATACATAATCAATTTTGTTGCCAGTGTGAGTCGATGAAATCGTGCCATCGTTTAGATTAACGGTACCAGCCTTAATATAGATAGCGGTAGTACCAGAGATGGTAGCATTGCCACTGACGGTCAAAGTACCGCTGCTAGGCATATAGATAGCGGCTTCTTTTGAGGTAACAGTACCACCGTTGATACTAATATTGATACCACCCAAGTTTCCGATACCATTACCTGAGATAGCAGCGTGAAGCGTGCTTTGACAGTCTACCGTACCACTCACACAAAGTGATGAACTATTGTCAGCATTCCCAGTACCTTTTACGAAAATGGTAAAGTTATTCGTACTGCAAACTGTCACGCCCTCGAGGATGCTCAAGTTACCACCATTTTGCACTCGGAAAGCGTAACCATTAGCCCTAAGCAAGTTGCGAGCGTCAAGGACGGTAATAGAGGTGATGGTAGTGGTAGGTGAACTAGAACCAGGCGTACCCTTTACAGGCCCCTCAGATGGCTCACGTGTCTTGCTTTCGCCAGTGTCCTCTTTTTCGAGCGAATAACTCTCGGTCGTGCCTGCAGATGTAGCAGGAGCAGTGGTGTAGACAACCATATTAGCGCTACCGTCCACCACGAACACGCGGGTAATCGCAGCAGTTGCATCCAAATAGTGACCGTTTAGGTTAAGATTTAGGTTATAATTGATTACAGCGAACGCACCGTCTACCACCACATTCACATTACTCAACTCGATGTCATTACCCAATGCAATGTATGACTTTTGAGCAGTCAATGCACTGTAAAATGTCTGTTGGGTAGTAACTGTTGCGTGGTTTGAAGCCATGGCATAAGTGCTTGAAGCGCTCAAGATATTCTCGCCATTGTAGTAAGTCACATAAGCGGTACTCTGGGCTTCTGGGTTTAGTGTGTAATCGGTCTCAACATAGTCAGCGAAGTCAAACACAATCAATTTGTTTGCGTCATCAAACAAGTATTTGATGTTGTAACCAGTCATTTTTGTCCAAGTCAACTCGGCAGGCAGAGTCAGACCAGTGTACGCAGCGTATGAATTCTTGTCGATAAAGTCGTATTGGCTACCGAAACTTATTGAGTTTGTAGCCGCATCAGCTGCAGCCAATTCTTTTGTGAACGAGTAGTTTACACGAACAGTACTATTGGCATTCTTTGCATATGCTACTACTGTCAGAACGTACTTACCTGCGGCAAGGTTGCCTGACCTTGCAGTCAAGACAATTTGGTCAGTCTCATTAGCGTCACCAGTCTTGGTAGTAGCGAGTGTAGCATTGAGTGCTGTCAATGTGGTCATAGTACCACCGTCTTTGTTCTCAACCATAGCATCCAACACAGTCTTCATCTCAGCGCTTACGCCTGATGGAGATGTAGATGAGAAGCCTACAAAACCACCTACTCCACGAGCGGCAATATTACCGTAGTTGTAACACTCTCCAATTAAAACAGTGCTAAAATCCGACTTAAAGTTACGGCGTGCAGGGTTACCAGTCAGTATACCTACATAATCGCTAGATACGACGTTACCTCTGTTTTCACACCCTTCGAACTCCAGTTTCGATGAGTAATCCGCGCTACCGTCTGAATAACCACCGATGAAAATACCAAAGTAACTTGCTTCTGAAGTGTAGTTTGCGTAGTTTACACATCTCTCAAATGAGGTGGTTTTTGCGGTGGTGTGTACCAAGTAAGCGCTTTCGTTGTTATCATCCTTTGAAATGAATGTCGAAGCACCCTCTTCTGCATTGCGAATGTCAACACCGATAAAGTCAACTCTATCACCACAAGCGATACTTGCGAAACTTACCAAGTCTGCCCCAAGGATAATATCCAATTCTCGAACAGTAGCATCACGAATCTCATTAAACATTGCGCCCCAAGTAGCAGGGAAATATTCAGGTTTCAACCCCTTGATTGCGTAATGCGAATTGTTGCCTTTTGATGCACTCAATGTACCGATAAACCAAGGACTAACCTTTTTGTCTTCAGACAAAGTATTGTAGCCAGTAAAGTCGACATCAGCAATCATCTTGTAATTTGTGCGTTTTGCGTTATTGTATCGAATAGTTTTTTCAGACTCGTTAGTTGCGGCGGTGTAATTGCTGTAGAACTCGCTCAATTTCTTGAACATTCCGCCGAAAGCATCTAGTCCGTCAATCAGGTAAGGCTTTTGTGCAGAACCGTCACCAAATTTGTAAACAGAGTATTCGCCGTTAACATAGCAAGAGGTGTTTGCGTTTAGCAAAGTGAAATCCCAACGCCCAATAAAGCCATATTCATCTCTAACATTCAAACCGGCATCCTCATAAGCAGTGTTTAATGCTGCCATTTGATCTTCACTTAACTTTGGCGCGCCAAAAGGGCTTGCTTTGTAAGTAGTCTCATAGATAACCTTTCCATTGCTATCTACAAAAGTGGCTGTGTATGTCCTTGTGCTAGCCTCATAACGAGCATAATAAGTAGTATCGTCTGTAACTGGGGACATAATGGTACCAGCACCAATACTCTCAGTACTCCATTCCATAAATGAGTAAGTGTAGCAATCACTAGATGCCTTGGTAGGCCTCTCTACAGCACTCTCACTCAAATCTGCGTGCTCGTTATACTTTACGCTCTGAGTAACAGTACCTTCGCCATTTGCGAATTCACCGCCGTTAGCATCAAATGTCACAGTGTAGTATCTGTCGCTCTGAGTATAACTTGCGGTATAAGTCATATTCTCGCCCGTCACTGTAGCGGTGTCGGTCAAGTTTAGGTAAGCAGCGAACTCATAGGTGTATGCTGCGGTAGAATCCTTGACAGGTGTAGGGATATCGCTTATGCCACTCTTGATATTAGCACCATACGCAAGGTTTATAGAGTACTGACTAGGATTGCCTTCGATATCAAAGTGTGCATCTGCACCAGCGTAAAATACTACAACATATATCCTAGGGGTCTCGTTATACTGCGCTGTAAACTCCATACCGTCTCCAGTCACCTCTGTAGTCCCTGAGACAAAATTGGCATTATATCCAGAGAAAGTAAAGGTAGAACTGGTGGTAGCAGTCTTGGTCGGTTCAATAGCAGGCTGTGTAATCGCCTGCTCAAATGTTAGCCCTGTGACAACTTTTGTAGTAGTGGCAGGATTGTCAAAATATGCACCCTCACCGGCGTGGAATGTCACAGAATAGTACCTAGTCGCAGTGGTATAACTAGCGACATAGGTCACATCCTCACTAACAGTAGTATTAGCAGGGACGCCGAAGCCTGCGAAAGTGTAGACTGTAGTATTGTCCTGCTGCATACTAGGCTGTTGACTAGGCTCTACGATAGTCACGCCATAATCCAATGAGAAAGACTTGGTCTGTGAGCCATCGGCGAATTTACCTGTACCTGCGTCAAAAGTCACCGTGTATTTTCTGGTTTTGGTAGTCCACTGTGCGTAAACGGTATTGTTACCTGAGACAGTAGTTACCTTTTGCCCTCCGTTTGGAGCAGTGTACCAGCCCGCAAAGACATAGTCTTGGGACGCGGTAGACTCTGGTGCCTTGACATTATATCCAGCAGGCAACGCAATCTGAGCCCCATAGCGAGCATTATTCACTTGATAATACTCCAAGTCGGTCGAACCATTGTTGATCTTACCACCGTTGGCATTAAAAATCAAAGTGTAGTCTATAGCGGTAGGCGTCCATTGAGCGACATAAGTCACGCTCTGAGTAGCCTTGTTATTAACTACAGGTGTGTAGCCTGCGAATGCGTAATTGTACGTGCCGTCAGAAGCCTTGACAGGGTCGCTAGGCGCAGTAATATTAGCGTTGTAGGTGTACTGAGCCGTCACAGTAGCGGTGTTGCCAGTAGGCAAATGGGTGTACAATCCACCGTTTGCGTCAAAAGTAACCGTGTACATTCTGACATTCTCTTGCCACTCGACGTTGACCGTGATATCTTGAGTCACGGCAGTGTCAAAGTTGTACGACCAGCCGTCGTAAACGTACTCAGTGGTGTTGGTCGGGTCTCTGCGAGGGTTCGGCAAGTCGCTCGGATCGACAGTCTGCCCCGCATCGAGCTCGATCGTGTAAGTCGTCACATTCTCTCCATCGACAACAAAATAACCACCATTGGCATTTAATGTAATAGTGACCTTGCTAGCGCTACAACCAGCAAAACCAAAAGTACAAAAGACAACCAATAGTAGGCATATTATCAAAGGAAGGAACAACAACTTTTTGTTAATTTTTAACATAAAAATCATCTCTCCTTTTTTGAAAATTTTGATAAATTTGGAACTAATTCATCATAGCGATGATTATACCATAGTCCAAAAAACCTGTCAACTTTTTGACGATAAAATAAATTTATTCATTTGCAAAATATTATGTGCAATAATAGCAAATAAAATGCTGCCAATCGCAACATTTTTTTGTCAAGAATAACTGAATAAAGTCAAACCGAGCGCACACGCAGAGGCTATAGTAGAATGCAGATGATGCCCCCCTTACCCTCATTGACAATTCGTGTGAGGGCTTTTCGCATTTTCTTTTGTGCCTCGACGGGCATAGTATTGATTTTGCTACTAATCCCCTCGCTCATCAACTGATGAATAGTTTTGCCGAACATATTCGTCTGCCAAATCCCCGCGGGGTTGGTCTCCGCCTCGGTACTCAAGAATTGCACCAAGTCTTGCGACTGCTCTTGGGTGCCGACGAGCGGGCTAATCTCGGTCTCAAGGTCTACGCGCATAATATGCAGACTCGGCGCGGTGGCGTGGATTTTGACACCGTAACGGTTCGCCCCCTGCTTGATGACCTCGGGCGCATCCAGTTGCAACTCGTCGACAGACGGCTGCACCACGCCATAGCCAGTTTGCGCTACAGACTCGAGAGCGGTAGCCAATTTGTCGTATTTTAGTTTTGCGGTGGCGAGCGATTTTATCTGGGCAATCAATTCAAAGTCGCTACCGATGGTCATCCCGCACTGAGCACTCAGCACGCGGTAAAACAACCCCTCTTTGGGCACGAGCGAATACAAGATTTTGCCCTCTCCCATTTCGATATTACTGAGCACGGTCGGCTCAAAATGCTCGCTCTCCTCAAACAGAATGCTCCCCTTGTCAAAGTCGCCGATTTTGGTCACATCCCTGCCCACGCGCTCAATTTCGCGGACGATTTCGGCGATTATCGGGTCATCGAATGGCAGCGCTGTGAGCCACTGCGGCATATTGACCTCGATACCCACGAACGGAAACTCCTGCAGGATTTTGTCAAAAATGGTCAAGACGTCGGATGAATTGAGTTCTTTTGCATTGATAGCCACTGCACTGACCGAGTATTTTTGTTCCATTTGCGACACAAGGGCGAGCGTCTCGGAAGCGGCGGGATGAGTGGAGTTTACCACTATGACAAAAGGCTTGTTGTGCTGTCGGAGTTCGGTCACCAATTTGTCTACCGCAGGGGCATAACTAGCGCACTCGATTTCGCCGAAACTCCCGTCAGAAGTGAGCAACACTGCTACCGTGCTATGCTCGGTGACGACTTTGCGAGTGCCGATTTCGGCAGCTTCTTCAAAAGTCATTGGCTCAGTCCCCCACGGAGTCTGCACCATACGCGCTTTGCCGCCCTCGAGATGCCCTTGCGCTCCTGCTACGAGGTAACCTACACAGTCGATGAGACGGACATTCGCTGCCACATTATTCCCCAAATCCACGCGCACCGCCTCTGCTGGGACGAATTTTGGCTGAGTGGTCATAATGGTATTGCCGTCGGCGCTTTGCGGCAACTCGTCCAATGCGCACGCCCGCATATTATCGCTACTGATATTCGGCAAGATAAACTGCTCAGTAAATTTGGTGATAAAGGTAGACTTGCCCACTCTCACGGGACCCACCACCCCAACATACAAATCACCGTTTGTCCGCGTCGCAATGTCATTATAGATATTGTAAGGGTTCATTCTCTCTGCTCCTTAAAACGATTTGTTACCCCTACTTTATGCTGAGACTCTCCCCGATATGACAAAAAAAGAAAAGGCGGATATCGCCTTTTGCTATTATCTCACGTGATTTACGCGTGATTATTCTTCGGAAACGTAGTCCGCCTCCAAGAGTTTACCGATAAAGTGAGTGTACACACTTTGGTCGATTTCCGAAACGGTCGCATCATAGTTTGCGTAGTGCATATAGTAGTTGTCAGTGTATTTCACAAAGAAGTAAACTTTGCTACCGTCCACACTAAAGTTGTTGACAATGTCGCCCTTAGGAGTAACGCCAGACGGGATCATCGTCTCGCCCGAGGTGTTGGTCTGAGTGTATTTTACGCGGTAAAGGCTACTGCTGTCGAGGTAGTAGACATACTCGCCCTGAACCTTGACAATTTTGGAAATAATGTCGCTAGACAAGAATTTTGTAGCGGTCTCACCTGCGCGCTTGTAATATGAATTTGTGCCGTCTGAATAAAGGATAGACGTCTCGTACTGCTGCCCGGTGAGTGCGTATGACCTAATATCTGCGCTACTGCCATACGCCTGCGCACTGACCTCGACAGCAGGGTTCACCATATCAGATGCAAAAATCTTTGCAGAAAAACCCGGCTGAGTGCTGATAGTCTTTGTGTAATACAACTTGCCACCGCTAGTCCCTTTTACCTCGTACTGCTCGCCTGCACTAGTAAAAACATCGGCGATAGCTTGGGTAGCCAAATCAAAACTCTTTAGCACGATAGTAGTAGCGTCGTCGTGGTTTTCCTCAGTGAAATAAATCTTTTTGTCGATTTCGCTCACGGTGTCCGTACTGCAGCAATATGTCGGCAAAGTCGCAGAAGAGATGTGCTCCTCAGCCACCACTTTGGTAGTAGTGGCAGCGGTCTCCAAGTCTTGACTAACAACTACCAATTTTTCACCATCGAGGACAGTCATATAAGCGATATCGCCAATCTGGTGCATCGACCAATTTACGCTAGCATTCTCGCTGTCGGTCGAGTACATTAGGTCATTACCCCCTGTGCGGTCTAGCCTTACGCGGTAAATATTGATATACTTTGACATAATCTCGCCTGATTTGTCACGCAAATGGTTGGGCGTAGAATAGTACAAATAATCGCCGAAAATATACAACTTGGTATATTCAAAACCCGCGACCTGAGGCACCAAAATTTCCAAATCTTTGAGCGCTTTGGTCTTGTCAAAAATCACTTCGCCGTCGTCATTGTACTTGGCGTCTTCGGTGACCTTGCCCTCGGCATCCAATTTTACGCGATAAATAGCAGCCTGCTCGACCTTGCCATAATGGTTGGTATCGGCGACATCAGCCACACCTTTGTACCCGTTGACAAAGTACAGATAGTCGCCCTTGGTCACCGCCAAACTACCGTTGCCAGTCACCTCGTCGCTAACTGCAGGGCCGTCAGAGAGCCTGCTGAGCCCACAACCTGCGAACAGCAGCACTACTGACGCAACAATGGTCAACACGCAGGCGAATTTAAAAAATGCATTGTTTAAGATTTTTGAAATTGACATTCTGGTCTCCTTGAATTACACAAAAGTAAATTTGCTATCATATATTAGCATTAAATAAATTTTTAGTCAATTATTTAGAGTAAATTAAAAGGAAAATATTATGAAAAAAGTGGAGTTTGAGTCAGAAAATGCCCACATCGTCAAAATCGCAGCCCCAAAATCAGAGGACACTACCAGCACTAGCCCAAACTTTGACCTGACTAAATTATTGCAGATTTTACCAAAATTAAACCTGCCCCAACTTTTCGGCTCGACACGCTCCGACGCTGGTCGTCAGCCACAAAATTTGCCCTCTGAGATTGAGTTTGTACCGACTGCCGACCTGATGCGCACGCAAAATGCCGACCTCGCTAGGCACACGCTAGAGACGCATCAAAACACAGTCAAAAAACTGTATGATGCGGAGTAATCCAGCGGATTGGGCTAACATTTGGCGGCGAAACTCACGCACAATCAAACGATATTACTCGGGGTCAGGGGCAGAGCCTCTGCCGCTTTGCGCGAGCCGCCGAGGCACGGCAGTGCCTGACGCGCCGACAGGCGCGTAGCGCCCCCCCCCTCGCGGGGGCGCGGCGGCGAGCCGCGTGTGCGGATGAAACAGCCTCTACCCCAGCCTAGTAGACAGCGGACGCATACTCCGCTTTATTTTTTACGCTTGGTCGTGTTGAGTTTGTACAGCACGACTTTTCTGCCGATGACTTGGACCACGTCGGCACGGCAGCGCCCAGCCAAAGTATCAGCGACCTCACGCGCACTCTCAGGGCAATTCTCTAGCACAGTGAGTTTTATCAACTCCCTTGCGAACAACGCCTGATCGACAGTATTGATGACTTCGGGGGTAATCCCATCCTTACCCACCTGAATGATAGCGTCCAATTTTTGCGCCTGTCCACGCAATTCCGCTCTTTGTTTAGGTGTAATCATATTTCACTCCTTATTATATAATGATAAATAAAATTCTACAAAAGATAGCCTTTCGCAAAAAATCGGCAAAGACTATTCTTGATATTCAAACTCGATATCTTCTACCACCACAGTATCGCCGTCGCTCATACCCAATTCTTTTAGCTTTGCGATAATGCCGTCATCGCGCAAACGCTTTTGAAAATATGCGAGGCTGTCGTCTTCGTTAAAGTTGGTCTTGCGCACCAATTCGTGTACCCTACCACCTTTTGCCTCATAGACGCCGTCACCCAGTTTGACCACCTCGATAGAAGAGGTGTCGGGCAAGTCAAATTCAAAGTCGTCACAGGGGATTGGCTCGGGTTTTGGCAAGGTGTCGAGTTTTGTAAAAATCGCATCCACCAGCGCCTGCACGCCCTGCCTTTGGCTCGCAGAAATCACGAACACAGGGGCATTTTCAAAGCCTTTTTGCGTATGCAAGAACGCCTCAAAGTCTGCAATATTGGTAGCCCCCTCAGGCAATAGGTCTGCCTTGTTTAGCACTACGATTTGCGGCAAATTCGCCAAAACAGGGCTAAATTCACGCAATTCGGTATTGATAGTCACAAAATCCTGCTGTGGGTCTCTCGACTCAATTCCGCTAATATCCACGATATGCACAATGAGTCTAGTACGCTCGATATGGCGCAAAAACTGATGCCCCAGTCCCACGCCTTGACTCGCGCCCTCGATGAGCCCCGGGATGTCTGCGAGTACGCAAGTTTTCTCAAACTGTTTTAGCACGCCGAGATTTGGGCTAAGAGTAGTAAAGTGGTAATTTGCGATTTTTGGCTTTGCCTCGGTGACCGCGCCCAAAAATGTCGATTTGCCGACATTTGGGAAACCGACTAGCCCGACATCGGCGATAGTCTTGAGTTCCAAAACGATATTATGCTCAGCCGTGCGCTGCCCTGATTGACTAAATCTCGGCGTTTGGCGGCGACTGGATGCAAAGTGCTGATTACCCTTCCCACCATTTCCACCACGCAACAAGACATATTCTTCATCAGGCGCATACATATCCTTGATCACCTTGCCTGTTTCAGCATCGCGCACCAAGGTACCACGCGGCACAAACACATACAAATCTTTACCCTTTTTGCCTGCGCGGTTGTTTATGTCACCCTTTTGCCCGTTCTCAGCACGAAAATGCTTGTTAAACCGAAAATCCAGCAGAGTGCTGATATTATCCTTAACTTTGAGGATGACATCACCACCCTTACCACCGTCTCCACCATTAGGGCCTCCATTTGGTACGTATTTTTCACGACGAAAAGACACCGCACCGTCGCCGCCGTCGCCTGCTTTTACTAGAATTGATACCTTATCTATAAACATTTTTTGTCCTCTACCTATTCCTTATATATTATATATAGCAAAATTTATCTTTTTTTATTTTTTATCGCAGCATTCCTCATCCACGATATCGACTATCCAACGAGGGCGTGCTAGAGGGGCTACTCGATATTCACAAATCGCAAAACTTTACTCATAATTGACCGCCCAAGCGAACTCCGCCAGATTACTTTGCACGCTTATTTAGTTTTGGGATTATGGGATTTGCTTTTGGTCACAGTTTTAGCTTTTGATTTTGCTGTAGGCGATGATTTTGTACTAGATTTTGTAGTCGCGCGTGATTTTTCTGCCCTATATTTACAAAAACTAGCCAATTCACACTCATCACACTGAGGATTTTGTGCCTTGCAATGATACCGCCCAAACAGCACCAGCCGAAAATGCGCGTCGTGATTTTGATACTCTGGATAACGTGCCACCCACTGCCGCTCGACCTCGAGAGGTGTCTTTGCGTCCACCAGCCCGAGACGATTGGTCACACGCATCACGTGCGTATCCACACCGATACGATTTGCGCCGAAAATCGCACTAGACACCACGTTGGCAGTCTTGCGCCCCACCCCAGGCAGCGTCTCGAGAATATTCGGGTCGCTAGGGACTTCGCCCCCATACTGCTCGTTCAGCACTTTACATAGTGCCAAAATATTCTTCGCCTTATTGCGATAAAAACCTGTGCTATAGATTAGTTTTTCCAATTCCGCCTGTTCTAGGCGCCCGAGCGAGGCTGCGTCGGGATAATCGCGGAATAGCGGCGCCGTCACGAGATTGACTCGCTTGTCCGTGCATTGCGCGCTCAGCACCACCGCTACCAAGCATTGAAAAGGCGTATCAAAATTTAGTTCTGGGTCGGGGTTCGGAAAAAGCCGCGCTAGATAATCCATAGTTTTTTGTATCATTTTGCCCCCTAAATTCACAGATTTTCACTATTATAGCACAAAAAACACAATTTTTCAATATATTTGGGGTACAAAAAACAACCTCAAAAAAAGTTTGGACACAATTTTTGCCCTTGCTTTTTGAGGTCGTTTAGCGTAATTTGTTTTTGAAACTTGCCAAAATTTTATTTTCAATCCTGCTGACCTGCACTTGACTGACACCCAATTCGGCAGCGATTTCTGCCTGCGTCTTGTCTCGATAATAGCGCAAGATGATGATTTTTCGGTCGCGCTCGTCCAGATTTTGTATCAAATCCCTGAGGATAAAGTGGTCTATCCTCTTTTCTTCATCCTCATCGTCCGCGATGCGCTCGGATAGAGAGATGCTGCCCTCGTCGGTCGAATCAATCGGCGCAGATAGGCTCATCGGATATTTTGCGCTATCCATCGCAAAGACCACATCCTCAGGCGAAATATTGAGTGCGTCGGCGATTTCGGCAATATCGGGCTCATCCGATTGCGGCGGCAAAGACGCTAGGTATTTTTTGATTTCGATAGCCTGAGCCTTTATAGCACGACTGACTTTGATATAGCCGTCGTCGCGCAAAAAGCGTTTTACCTCACCCGCTATCATCGGCACGGCGTATGTACTAAATTTTACTCCAAACTGCGTGTCAAAATTGTTGATTGCCTTGACAAAGCCCACGCAGCCCAGTTGAAAAAGATCGTCATAATCCAGCCCTTTGTTGCGATAGCGCCTGATCACACTTTTGACTAGAGGATAATTTTGATTTATCAACTCGTTCTTGGCAGCAATGTCGCCGTTTTGAGCCGCGCGGATGAGGGCGAGAGTTTTTTCGTAATCAACCATTGCACGCTTTACTCTCAGTTTTGTGCAGAATTTTTTTCAGCTCCACTATCAAACCACGCTCGTTATTCTTTTGCAAAGTGACCGAGTCCATAAAACTTTCCATCACTGTAAACCCCATACCCGCACGCTCTTCTGTCGGTCGCGTGGTAAAAAATGGCTCGCACGCTCTGACAAAGTCATTTATCCCTACACCGTCGTCGATGACCTTGATACAGACTTCGTTTTGTCGCAAGCCCACCCAAATCGTCACCTTCCCACGCTCGCCGTTTGGATAAGCGTGCACGACGCAATTCGTCACCGCCTCACTGACGGCAGTCTTGATATCGCTGATTTCGTCCAGAGTCGGATTGAGTTGCACGCAAAATCCCGCCACTGCACTCCGCGCGAAACTTTCGTTAATCGAGTATGACAAAAAAGTCAAGGTCATTTCATTGAGATAATCCATTCTGCCTCCTTAATCAATTTTCGGCATCACATCATACAATGCCGTCATTGCAAAAATTTTGTCGATTTGCTTGTTGGGATTGCGGACAAACATCGGGATGCCACGAGATTTCATTTTTTTGTATCGGCCAATCATCACCCCGATACCCGTGCTATCCATAAAATCCAGTTGCTCCAAATCAATGATAATGTGTCTCGCTCTGCTTTGGGTCAAGATATCGTCCATCACTTCTCTGACATAGGTTGCACTATGTTCGTCCAACTCCCCATTCAAAAATAACACCAGTGTATCATCAAAAATTTGTGAAGTTACCTGCATATAGTCGTCCTCCCGAAAAACAATGTTAGCATAATTTTTTGTGCAAAAATTGAAAAAAAGTGCGTTTTTTGCACTTTTTTTATAGTTTTTTGGCAAATTTGCATCATTTTTGAGCAGTTTTCGATTGGATAGGTCGAGACAATTTTGCTAATTCGCTCGCCGCCCACGCGTCAACAAGCCCCGCCCCACAGGCATTCACATCAAAAGGCAGAGTGCGCGCACTAGAGAGCAAAATTGATTTTATCATATTTGGGGTAAGGCTAGAGTTCTGCTGAATAAGCAGTGCGCAAATCCCTGCCACCACAGGAGCGCTCACACTAGTCCCCGACATTGTGGTATAAAAATTCTCACTATTAGATAGCGAGGTAATTTCCACCCCTGGAGCAATCAAATCAGGCTTGATAAAGTCAAAAATTGGACCTCGAGAACTAAAATCTGCTACCGAAATGTCGTTTTTGCGCGTATCTGCACAGCCTACAGTGATGATTTTACCACTCGCGCCGGGTGACTTGACCGAACTTGGGCGAGGTCCGTCATTGCCAACCGCCGAGACGACCACCACCCCTTTTTGCCACAACGAGTTTGCACCGAGAGAAAGCGGGTCATTTTGCCCTAATGGAGTGCTACCGAAACTCATACACACCACTCGGATGTTGTATTTTAGGCAATTTGTGTATATCCACTGCATAGCCTCTAACACCTTGTATGCTTGCGTTTGACCGTCACTTTTGAGCGATTTTAACACAATTAACCCACTTTTTGGTGCAATTCCTGTGAATTTTGCACCAGAAACCAGCCCACTACCACACAGCACTCCCGCCACAAAAGAGCCGTGACCATTATCATCATACGGCAATTCTCGCCCATTGACAAAGTCGACAAACTTGACTATCCTATTCTCGCCCAATACAAAATCGAGATGCGGGTAGCACCCTGTATCAATCACTGCGACATTCACCCCTCGCCCATTAATACCTTGAGTATGTAATCTGTCCACCCCTAGCATATCGCGCGCATTATGAATGAGCGTATGAGTAGTAGCCACTTTGGTGACATAATTTACCCCAATATCATTAGCAAAATCAAATATTTTGCGATAATTTACGCAAATTGCCAGCGCCTTGATAAATGGATAATGCCCCAAAACCTCAAAATCAGTGTTGTTTTGTACCTTATGTAAAAAGTTTTCATCGCGATAATACACTATCACTTGGCACTTATCCACCTCGAGAATGCCGACAGAGTTTAGAATGCTTGGGTCAATCTTTGGGTGCATTGTTAGTCCAAAAAATTGAGTAAATTATACATTTTTGCCCTCATTTCATCGTCCAGCATCGGCGCAATCATCTCCGCCAAGTCACGTAGTTTTTGCGCATCAAATGTGCCATCTTTTTTCTTTTCGGCTATTAGACGCAGCAAATCCTGTATCAATTCTGGCTCGCTTTTGCTAGCATAATTATTGATAAAATCCTCAACTACACTCCCATATTCGCGCTCAATATCCTTGAATTCTTGACTATTTTTCAACTCCTCAAAATCACTTTTTGATGTCTTTTCTTCTTCTGTTTGTGTACTTTTGTAATCTTTTATATTCATTTTTTACCTCCATATTTCACTAAATCAATATATGTTTTCATATATAAATTAGGTGCATTATGGATATAACAAATCTTCTATCTATTCTACAAAATAGCAATATCAATCTTGGCGATGTAATCAGCACGGTGTCAAAAATATTCTCGCCCAACATTTCTACCGCCACACCGGCACCATCACAACAGACTGCACAGAATTATTACAACTTACCAAACTACGATTTTGGTACAAAAAACGACAGTTTTGGCAGTACTATGCAAGGTACTATGCAATGCATAGCACCTAAGCAAACGCCTATTTCTAGCCAAAAATCGCAAAACAATAATATAGCAGCAGTATTAGAATTGGCACAGACACTACTCCCTCTTTTGACCCAAAAACAACAAAATCAGCCCGTCAAAACAGCCCAAAAGACAGCCGTTCAGCAGCAAAATTACACACCGTCACAGATCAAAAAACTAACCAAAATCGCGAATAATAACTAAAGAATTATTCTAATTTTTATACCCGATTTTACTCAATAGAGACAATATTTATCGAGTTATATTATTTTGATTTTTATTAGAATATTTTATTTTTCCCCGCCTTTGCTCTGATTACTTATCAGTTGTTCAAATCAAAAATTTACCACTTACCTGTTTATTTTTGCTGTTTAACTGCTTATTTTTGTCACTTACTCGCTTATTTATTGCATTACCCACATTTTTGCGAGCAAGCAACAATTTATTAAATACCAAAAAATACGCTACCTGTGTAGCGTATTTTTGTATTCTAATTTAAATTAACCTTATCTAATTATTCATTACTTTCGACTTTGGGTTGATAAATTCTAAATTTCAATTTGCCAGCCTCGATATCAGCATCTACTGTTACCTTAGCACCTGTAGCCAATTTGCCCGACAATATCTCATCAGCCAGTTTATCTTCAATTTCCTGCTCAATTACTCTACGCAAAGGTCTCGCACCATAATCGGCGGTATACCCTTTTTGCACAAGGTATCTGAGAGCGTCCTCGGTAAATTTCAATTCTATATCTTTGCTCTTGAGTTTTTTGACAACTTTAGTTATCAAAAGTTTGGCAATATGTGCAAGTTCTGGCTTTGACAACGATTTGAAGATAACTATTGAGTCAATTCTGTTCAAAAACTCTGGTCTAAATTGTCCTTTGATAGCGTCGTTTAGGATTTCAGTAGCCTCTTCATCTAGTTGCGCAATCTTATCCAAATCCTCTTCTTTTTCATAAATTTCACGATTTTTCTTGTATTTTGGGTTGCTTACCCCAGCATTACTAGTCATTATGATGATTGTGTTCTTGAAACTTACCGTTCTGCCGTGACTATCAGTCAGGCGCCCGTCGTCGAGAATTTGTAGCAAAATATTGAAGACATCAGGGTGCGCCTTTTCCAATTCATCGAATAGGATAATCGAATACGGTTTGCGGCGGACTTGCTCAGTGAGTTGACCACCGTCATCGTGCCCCACATATCCTGGAGGCGAACCAATAAGTTTACTGACTGAGTGTGATTCCATATACTCACTCATATCTAGCCTAATTATCAGATTTTCATCATCAAACATCGCTTCTGCCAACGCTTTTGACAATTCAGTCTTACCCACACCGGTAGGTCCCAAGAATAGGAATGAGCCTATCGGTCTATTCGGGTCTTTGAGCCCAGCACGAGCACGACGAATTGCTTTGCTCACAGCAACGACCGCTTGATCTTGACCAATGACACGATTGTGTAGTAATTCCTCCAACCTCATCAGCCTGTCTCGCTCGGTCTCAGTAAGTTTTGTTACAGGAATGTGCGACCACGCACTCACCACTCTAGCAATATCATCGAACCCAATAACAGGGCCATTTGCGGTAGATTTGTCAAATTCTTCCTTTTGTTGCTGGTAATCCACGCTCAATTTTTTGATTTCGTCGTGCAAAGCCCCCGCCTCATTGTAATCTTGCCTTGCGACAGCGTCCTTTTTGTCCGCCTCGAGTTTTTCTAGCCTGTCGTGCAATTCTTTGAGCGGTGCAGGCATAGTAGCCCCGTTGACTTTTGCCCTCGAACTTGCCTCATCGACCAAGTCTATCGCTTTGTCAGGTAGGCTCCTATCCATAATGTAGCGGTCACTCAGACTTGCGGCAGCCAAAATCGCTTCGTCCGTAATTTTGACTTTGTGAAACTTTTCATAAGACTCTCGCAAGCCTTTTAGAATTTCCACAGTTTGCTCGACCGACGGCGGATTAACCATAACAGGCTGAAACCTACGCTCTAGCGCCTTGTCCTGCTCGATAAATTTGCGATATTCCTCAGTAGTAGTCGCACCGACAGTCTGCAATTCACCACGCGCAAGGTATGGCTTGAGCATATCGCTAGGGCTGACCTCTCCCTTGTCACCGCCGCCCGCCTGCACCAAAGTATGCAATTCGTCGATAAAAACGATGATATCTTTATTCTGAATAATGGTGTCAATCGCGTTCTTGAGTTTTTCCTCCATACTACCGCGGTACTTTGTCCCAGCCATCAGAGAACCCAATTCCAGCGAAAAAATCACCTTATTTTTGAGCAAATCCGGCACATTACCCTCGACAATCGCTTTAGCCAGCCCTTCGACAACGGCAGATTTTCCGACACCAGCCTCACCGATGAGCACTGGGTTGTTTTTTGTTTTACGACACAAAATCTCAATTACGCGCGCGATTTCGTCCTCACGCCCGATGATTGGGTCGATTTTGCCTTGACGCGCCTTGAGCGTTAGGTCGGTACCGAGTTCGAGCAAGTTTTTGGGCAAAGTACTGCCAGCATTGTCATACCCACCAGCATCTTGGCTCACACTTTCAGATTGAGTGGCAGTCGGCAAAATATTCTGATAAATCTGATTTCGCAACGCATTTATGTCGATATTAAAGGCGCGACGCAACAACTGAATGGCATCGCTTTCAGCATTTTGCACCAACGCCGCCAAAACGTGCTCGGTGCTAGTCTTGTTTAGCCCAAGTTTGCTAGCGAGTTTGTTAGCAAAAATCAGCACTTCGCGGACATAGGCAGTGTAGCCCACCTCGTCGAGATATTTGCTCGGGAATTTTTCCATCCGCTCATCGACTGCCTGCAGATAACTCTGTTTTGTTACACCGAATTTCCGCAAAATCTGGGCTGACGGCGCGTCTTCGATAGAAATTATACCGAACAACAGATGCTCAGAAGCGATTTCTGCATATCCCATACGGGTAGCCAACTCGCCCGCGTTTTGCAAAGCCTTGTATAATGTTTCTGAAAAATTCATTCTCTATTCCCCCTTTGATTTCTCGATTTCGTCGATTTTTTTCTTTAATTCTGCAGCGTCTTGATAACGCTCCTCATTGACCGCTTTTTGAAGTTGCGCACGCAAATCGTCTACAAAAGTCATTTCGCTCGGCTTTTTTATATTGAGTTTGACCTTTTCAATCGGCATCGGCGTATCGTCAAACGCCTTTTGCGATTTTGCATAATTATTCATTTTGAGATACCGAGCACAATCGGGACAGTTGTAATATCCCGACTGCCAAAATTCTCTCTCGGTATATCCGCAAGTCGGGCAAACGCCCTGATGTTTGGACGGTTTTTTGCGCCCGAAAGCGACAGGAAAATCAAAGAATTCTCCCACCATAGGCTCTATCAAATCGCTGAGCCCGCGCTCTTTTTTGGCACAATTACCGCACAAGTGCTGCTCCATTCGCTCGCCGTTTATCTCCACCCAAGTGAGAAAGGTGGCAGGCTGACCACATTTATCACAATAATACATTTTTTACTCCTCAACTTTTACTTTTTGTTTTTTTTGCATCCAAAATCACGCGCTTGAGAATTTGCGCCCGAAAGTGATTTTCCAGCCGAAACGGATTGGCTAACGCAGGCGGCGAAATCGCCGATTTTAGCACCTCGCACTGCCCGATATCAATCAATTCACGCTCGCACAATTCAGTCAGCAAATACACCCCACTGCGATAATCCAAATCATTACTCAAGCGCGCCAAAATCTCCTTGATCCATTTGCTATCGTTATCATCTGTGCGTAAAATGGTCACATAACCATTGCCTCCGCGCTTTGATTCGGTCACAAATCCGCGCTCGTAATTGAACCTAGTAGTCAGCACATAATTAATCTGGCTGGGGGCGACATTAAAATAACTCGCCAACTCATTGCGGCTAATATCCAATTTCTCCGAATCGCCCAAAGTCTCCTTTATAAACTCCTCTATCATATCAGAAATATTCATTTTTATTCACCCTTTTGTAAGTTTGACTTTCTTTGACCTTTGCGTCAATTATAGCACTCCAAAATCGCACTGTCAAGAGTTTGCGTCAAATTATTTTTGATTTTTTGATGTATTTTTATTTAGCCACCGCGCTATTCGTTATCAAAAACACCGCATCCCAAAATTAGACAAAACTCTCTTTTCTTCCCTATACTGGCTAGATAAAATTTATTTCCCAAAAAATCACTCTCATCAAACATTATCGTATACCCCAATTTTATCGCAAAAAAATCAAAATTTGACAAATTCATCATCTTATGATATACTAATAATATGCAAGAATTTGAATATTTAATCAAAGATAATCAGCAGATTTCGCTGCAAATTTTCCGAATTCCTGAGGTGTTTGACAATTTTTATCAAATTTGGGCGTACGATAAGGAGAGCGCCCCGATAGGCTACCTCGGTTTTGAGATTTTGCGCAAGTGCAGGCAGGCGGATTTGCGCGGCATCAATGTGTGCCCCGAGTATCTCAGCAAGGGTGTCGGGAGCGTGATGAATGGGCTGTTTGAGCAATTTGCACTACAAAATGGCTGCGACCAAATCAAAGGCGTATACTTTCCGCAAGGCGAAGGCGAGGAATTGGCACCCGCTTTTTACGCACGCAATCACTATCATATTTTTGTCGATGACGACAGTTTTTCCCTGTCTCTTTTGGAAAAAACTATCACAAAGACGGACTACGATGTACCGCAATTTATCGAAAGTGAGGACATCGACACCATTCCTGCCGTGCCGTGGGCGCAATATAGATAACATTTTTGACTGATTTGCGCAAAACACTTGACAAACGCAGATTTTTTGCGTACAATTAGTCTATCATTTGCAGGTGTGGTTCAATGGTAGAACGCAAGCTTCCCAAGCTTGATACGAGGGTTCGATTCCCTTCACCTGCTCCATTGATGATGTTGGGTCTAATACCGAGAGTATTGGACCTTTTCTTTTTTGCAAAATCTCTCGCGCACGGTGGCAAATGAATTGTAAGACGCGTGAATTCAATGAAAAATCGCTTTTTGTGGCACCAAATCGCAAAAATCGCGCAATCTGCCAAAAATCTTGGTCAAATTAAATTGACTAAATCGGCGCGTTCGCTTATAATAAATAAGGATAAAAGGGGGCGAACATATGCTACCTAGAGAATCAAAAAACGAGCCTGAGGTTTTTGACGCGACTACCGACGACACCGACGACGCACCTCGAGATATTGATACAGAAATTGCCGAGGCAAAAAAACGCGCCGACCACCAAAATATGGTCGCAAAATATTTGGTAGACGACATCATCGAGCAAAAGAAAAAGTCCTTTCGGAGGACTGTTGTGCTGAGTGTCGGCAGCGTGGTCGTTTTGCTAGTGTTGGCAATCGTGTTTTTTGTATACTTGCACTGGTACGGCGCGGGCGCTGGGGTCGCCATTATTGCGTTTGGAGTAGCGCAACTATGGCTGAATTATTTTAAAAAGTGGGACAAAGCCAATCCTGAGTTTGACGACATCGTGGAGGCTGACGGCTCCGACATCCCTCGGGGAATGGGATTACCGAGCGAAACACCCCCGACACAGCCGCCGCATGACAACGAGACTAAAGAGCAGGCAAAAGAAAATCAAGATGCGGGAAGTTGATTTTGTTATTTTAGGTTTTGTTTTAGCACAAAGGACTAACGGATTTTGCGCGGTACATCACCCGCTCTGAATAAAAATAGGCAGAAATTTCCCTTTTCAATTATTAATTAATAGGGGTCGAGAGGTCTCCACAGCAATGCCATTCAGAGGACGACATACGCCAATGTGGCCTCGGAATAGCAATTAGAGGAAAGAATTTGCTCTTGTAACTGTCTAGCGGTTTGCGCTGCAAAGCAGCATCGCGCCATTTATATCCTCGACAAAACAGTTTGGTTTATATCTTTGAAAAATGGTATAGCGCGATACTCACCGCCACTCCCAAATTCAACGAATCAATCTCGGCAGTGTGTCTAATAATTGTCGGAATGCCGCACGATTTGAGAGATGCTGGCAGCCCTGTGGCTTCGTTGCCGAAAACTAGGGCTTTGGGAGTGTTCGGGCAAGGAGTTTTCTGCAAAACTTGCGCATCGCGGTCTAGCATAAAGAGGTACTTTGTGATTTGCGAATTCTCGGCTAGATAGTCTTCCCAAGAGTCAAAAACGCGAATGTTTAGGCTAAAAATCGCACCTTGCGAGGCGCGGACGACACGCGGATGAAAGGCATCTACACACGGCTTGATAATCGCGACATTCTTTACCCCGAACCCGAGCGCAGTACGCAAAATCGTGCCGACATTGCCCATATCAGAGGGATTGTGCAGGACAATTTGGTCCGAGTTGTCGAATGGGGCGCTGAATTTATCAAACTCAGCCATTAGGTAAATATTATCCTTGCCACCCACTCTTTTGAGCAGTTTGGAGCCGTCCTCGACCGCAATATGCAATTTTCGAGCCAAATCCAATATAGCAGAAATCTTAGCAGTCATAGTCAATTCCCTGCTGGTGTAAATGCGGCGCACCAAATTGGGGCGCGCACGCAGTGCCTCGTACACGGCAAAAGCGCCTAGTGCAAAACTCGTATCATTCTCTTTTTTATAACTCATAATTTCTCCTTATGGAGACTATTATACATCAAATTATATAATTAAGCAATCAAGTTTTTTGAAAAAATTTTTAGGAGTAACAATGAAATATCAAATTTTGGTAGATAGCAGCGCGGATATGTCACCCGACTACCTCGCTGGCAAAGAAATCGGATTTAGCATAATCCCGTTATTTATTTATGTGGGCGACCAAGAATATGTCGACTCGCCCGACCTCGACGTCCCTGCCCTTGCCCACACGCTCAACACGACCAAGGAACAAATTCGCACCGCTTGCCCGAGCATAGAGTCGTGGACAAAGGCGTATGAGCAGGCTGATTATACTTTCGTCGTAACGATGACGGAAAAATTGAGCGGCACATACAATAGTGCTAGCGTGGCGCGTGACTCGATGCCGAATAAGGAGAATATCATCCTTTTTAACACAAAATCAACCTCAGGGACTCTCGAACTGGTGGTAGACCACATTGTGAGCCAAATCGAAAACGGCAAAACAGTGGCAGAAATCACCGAAAGCACCAATGAATTCATCAACACACGGAATTTATTCTTTATTCTGCATCGGTTCGACAACCTCATCGCAAACGGTAGGATGAGTAAATTCGCAGGGCTTGTAGCAAAAACGCTGCTGATAAAGCCGATTTGCACTGCGTCGCCCGAGGGCACCATTGATATGTGTAGCAAGGCGATTGGTTCGCTAAACGCATACCGCAAACTCACTGAATTGTGCGCACAAAGATGCACCGATTACGCCGACCGCAAAGTCATCATCACACACAACAACAATCAGGCAGATGCCGAAAAAATCCGCGATTTGCTAATGGAAAGGTGCAAATTTGGCGAAATTATTATCAAACCGATGCGCGGGTTGACGAGTTTTTATTCGCAAGACCGCGGACTGATAATTTGTTTTTAAGGAGTATTTATGACTGTTAAATTTAAGAAACTCACCGACTCAGCCAAAATACCAGAATACGCCCACCCTACCGACTCGGGGATGGATTTGTTTAGCGATGAGACGCTCACTATCCCTGCAGGCGGGCGTGCACTGGTTCACACTGGTGTTGCGCTAGCGTTGCCAAAAGGCTGCGAGGGGCAAGTCCGCTCAAAAAGTGGCTTGGCGCTCAAAAACGGGCTGTGTGTGCTCAACTCCCCCGGCACAATCGACACAAATTATCGTGGTGAAATTTGTGTGATTATGCTCAACACCGACGCAAGCGACTACGTGGTCGAAAAGGGGCAGAAAATCGCGCAACTAGTGATTTGTCCTTTTTATACCTGCGCTCCACAAGTTGTGGACGACCTCGACGAGACGGATAGAAATGACGGCGGGTTCGGAAGTACGGGTTTATTGTGAAAAACTCTTGATTTTTCGTAAAAAAACATATATAATATAGGTATCTCGACCGCAAATGGCGCGTTTGAGATGCGAATTTATGTTTTTTATGCATCCATAGTGCAATGGATAGCACGCAAGTTTCCGGAGCTTGAAGTAGGGGTTCGACTCCTCTTGGATGCACCAAGTTAAAAAAGTCCTCGTGTGGGGCTTTTTATTTTTTTGAAGGTGCTCCCGCTTCGGGCAGTGTGCAAGCAAGTGCATTTTTGGGGTTCGCCTACGGCTCACAGGTTCCACGGACGCAGACAGCGTCCTCTGAATGACAACCGATGTGAAAGGCAGACGTGCTCGCGGGGATGACCGAGCGAAGGTTGTATGCGGCAACGCCGCATACGAACGGATTGCCGTCAGGCGCAAATGCGCCTGATGTGCCGAATGGCGCATAGTGTGCGCGATAGTACACACAACGGCAAGCCGCTTCGTCGGGTCCCCAGCCATTACTAAGGCAGATGAGATCCTCACGTAAGTTGCGTCAAGGCGGGAGGGCTCAGGATGACAGTTCTTTTTCGGGGGGTATTATTAGTGGGTGCTCAAGCACCCACTAATGCGCCATTCGGCGCATTGGGTAGCGACAATCAGCCCAATAGCGTGCAGCCGTTTATTCAAGAAGCGAGAAAGTCCCCATAATAATATAAGAAGAAAATGTTAAGCAAGCAGGATAATTTGGCTACAAAAATTTGCAATTTGGCGGTACAAGTGCTATAATAAGGACAAAAAAGGGGCGGATTGTGGAAAATATTATAGAAATCAAAGATTTGCACAAGAGTTTCGGCGATATTCACGCAGTAGACGGCTTGAGTTTTACAATACAAAAAGGCTAAAGCATAGGAAGAAACATAAAATTTTTTTCCTAAGTCCTTTTTCTCGAGTGCCCACTACAGGTTTCACTCCATATTTGCCTTTTGGGGGCTGAACGGAGCGGGATTGTGCGGCGCCATATGATGAACTGGATTTTGCTAGAAACGCAAGGCACACCCCGCACCCTGCCCATTGCAAAAGTTAAATTTTTCTTAAATTTTGTTTAAATCAACACTTTTTGCTTTTTGTGTTGCGTAATTTTACACAACTTTGTGATATACTACTCGTGTACTGAAAAGGAGGAAATTTATGAATACAGATAAAATTTATGCAGAACACATTGCCAACGAATACGCTCCAAAGGAGACCACCAAGGTAAAGCAACTCAAAAAACTGGATGCTCAAGCAAAAATGCCCGCTAATATCTTCGCTTACATTTTCGGCGTTTGCTGCTGCTTGATTTTTGGTACTGGAATGTGTCTCGCTATGGAAGTCATCGCTAGCGGCCTGTGGGCTGTCTTGGGTGGCGTCATTGTAGGCATTGTCGGAATCGCTGGTTGTGCTGTCACCTACCCAATTTACAAAAAAATGCGTGAAAAGGGCAAGCAAAAATACGGTTCTGACATTATCAGACTAGCAAACGAAATTAGTGAAGAAGAGTAATTTTAGCGCAAATTTCAACCGAAAAACACCCCAAAAGGAGCATTTTAAGGATTGAACAAATCTGAAAGTAAATACTACAACACAGCCCTGCTGATGAATCAGGCGTTGATAGAATTGCTAAACAAAAAAGAATACGACTTTATCACAGTCAAAGAAATTTGCAAAAAGGCCGGCGTAAATCGCTCGACCTTTTATCTGCATTATGAGACTATCGACGACCTGCTGCGCGAATGCATCCAAAACTCTGACAAGCAGTTTTTGGAGTATTTCCCCAACTCGACAAAGGAGTTTTTTGACAAAATGCGCGACGCAAAAAACGAGGAACTGATTTTGATTACACCGCAGTATTTGACTCCGTATCTGCAGTACATTTATGACAACCGCCTCACTCATCAGGTCGCAGCAAAACACAACATTTTGATGAACTCAATGGAGAAATTTAATTCGCTAAACAAGTTCGTTTTTCAGCCGATTTTCGCTAGATTTGGCGTGGACGAAAAGACAGGCAATTATATGATCGCCTACTACCTCAACGGGATTGCCGCCATTGTCAATCAATGGATAAAGAACGATTGCCGTGACGAAATCCGCTACATTGAGGATGTCATCATCCGCTGTATTCGCCCGATTTTGGCGGACTGATAGCCCTAGTCTATAGGCGGCTGAAGCCTTTTGCCCCCCCATAATGAGGCTTTCTATTCTACTTTGCAAACAAGGACGGACGAAGCCACGCGGCTTGCCGTGAGGCGCCCGCAGGGCGCCTAATGCGCCGAATGGCGCATAGTGCGTGGCGGTGCCACGCACCACGGCAAGCCGCCCCCCAACCTAGAGCGATACACTTTACGCAAGAACGCATCCCAAAAAAACGCACAAAAAGGAGATAGTGCAAATGAGTTGGAAAGAGTTTCTAAGAATGATATTTTATCCTCACCTAGCATTTATCGTGCTATTTTTGCCTGTTTCGGTAGCGTTTTTGGTGTTTTCGCTGGTGTTTTGCGACTCTACGGCGGCAGTTAGCATCGCATCGTACCTGCTTGCATTCTATATGCTGGTAGTGATTTGCCTGAGGATACCTAGAATGGTTGAATTTGGCAAATCGGTCAAAGACAACAACAAATTAGTCAACAAATTGACTACAGATGTGCACTTGAGACTGAATATTTCGCTCTATGGCTCGCTTTTTTGGGACGGCACTTTCGCGATTTTCCAGTTGGGGCTAGGCTTTTGCTATGGCTCGATTTGGTTCTACTCAATGGCAGCGTACTACATTATGCTAGCAATTATGCGATTTTTCCTACTAAAGCATACCCGCGTGTACAAGGCGAACGAAATGGAGACAATGGAGGCAAAAAAGTACCGCTTGTGCGGCTGGCTGCTCTTGATAATGAATGTGGCGCTGGCGATAGTCATCACGCTGATTATTTATTGGGACAAGCCGCTGCATCAGCACGAAATCGTCGCAATCACGCTGGCAGCATACTCTTTCGTCACGCTCGCAGTCGCGATACGCAGCTATATCAAGTACAAAAAATACAATAGCCCTGTCTACTCCTCTGCAAAAACAATCACTCTCATCGCGGCTTGTGTGTCAATGCTGACGCTAGAAACCACCTTGCTAAACACTTTCGGCGCCGACACCTCCCCGCTCTTTGACCGAATTATTCTCGGGTGCACTGGCGCTGCAATCACTATTTTTACTCTGACAGTTGCGATTTTTATGATCGTAAAAGGCTCTCGGCGGCTCAAAATCCTCTCCAACGGCACAGACTCGCCTAACGCACCCGCTCACCAGTGTATTTCGACCGAAGAAAGCCCCGAGCCACCTTGCGCTGCGCAACAACAAACACCCAACAACAAAAACTAAAGTGTACCTAACGCAAAATAAATTCTCAGTGTAAAGCGGTAAAATAATAAAAAGAATAGATAATTCTCTATTCTTTTATTTTTTATCCAATCAATATAAAAACAAACTTTTTCGCCTTGCAAACAGTTTCCCCGTTCGCTAGTCAGTTTTTGCCACGATGGGAACAAAAATTGCGATTTGGGGGACTGCTCTTTGCCACGAGAAAGATTTTTTCTCTGCGTCACGAAAGTTAATTTTTATTTTGTTTCAGAGACAACAGGTGTTTGCAGCATAGTGATAATGTTAAAGTAATTCTGGCACTCAGTTTGGAAAGAAGCCGTCAATTTCTGGATATTTTGCGCCCTCGACCTAAAACTGTCCTTGGCGGCGTCCACAGCAACAGCAAAAGTGTCTGTTGAGTCCGTAGTGTTATAAATCCATTTTTTGTTTTCCGAATCAATTCCCAAATCAATATACGTTCCAGCCGCTACACCACAAAATCTAAATGCGGTAAGTTCCGCTTCGGTAAAATCATAGTCAAATTCTGCATAGACATATTGCTCAAAACTATCAGGAGTTGCCCCGTCCGCGCTAGCCGAAGCCCCCTCAGGCAAGGTCACATCGACAATCACTTCTAGATAAATCTTGCTGTTTTCAGTGTCAATCGATGGCGACAGAATGAAACTGTAATTAAATGTCTCATCTGATATCATGTTTGTGGTGTCGAATTTGACAATGTCATTCATCAACACAAAATTTGCATTTGCATAAAGCTCTCCCAACAAATATACTACAGCAGCATTACCAGCCGCATTCATACTTATCAACTGAATATCGAGGTCAGTTGTTGCTTCAGTTTTTTTATCGACAATACTAACAGACAAAGTATCAGCATTGCCTCCGCTAGCAGTTGGGGCCGAAAACCCAACTTTACCCCATGTGTCGACAGCAGCCTGTTTGTAAATAGTCGACAGTTGCGCACTTGTCAAACTGTTTGCAGGATTGTTCTTGCCTCCATCTTTGTCGCTATTATTACTTCCGTTCGCACACGCAGTCATCAAGAACATACACGGAATCAACAACAAAAATGCAAACATACAACTGAATAATCTTTTTGTCATTTTTTGCTCCTTTTCTCACTCAATTTCTTAGTTAAGCACAATCAAATACCCGCCTAACTCTACCTAATATATTACCAAAATCCCACAAATAACGCAACTGTTTTGAGGAAGAATTTTTGCTTCATTTTTACTATTTATGCCTAATAAAAAACGTACTCATCTCGTGCTACTGTGCAATTTTTTGCTTTTTTGTTGCCGATTATTATTTATTTTTGCAGGTTTATCTTTGCAGGGTAACACGATTGCAATACTATGCAAACTCGGCACAGTTTTACCACGCACGACTTCCCCTCACAGCCCCGAACGATTTGATTTTGATACGACGAAATATTTTGAAATATATAGCACAAGAATGAAATTTATGTTATAATAAAGATGCGAAAAATAGTAAGACAAATGAAAAAATTAAATAATAAGGAATGATAGAATGAAGGATTTAAAATTTATAGGCATTGGTGGGGCTTATGCCTTGGGGCTCGGTGGTAATTGTGCTTATTTAAAAGACGGCAAAACTTTGTTGCTGATAGATTGTTGTGAAGATGCCACCAGCAAACTAAAAGAGAATAATGCATTTTGCGATGTGTCAGAAATAGTGATAGCAATTACCCACACTCACGCCGACCATTGTGTAGGATTGGGGACTTTCCTTTGGTATAGCAATTTCCTTTTGAATATTAAACCCCAAATTATCAGCAACTCAGATACTTTTGAGGAGCATTTGAGAGAACTTTTGAAACTTTTGGGCGTGGAAGAAAAGTTTTTTGAATTTGTTAACCCCGCCAATGTTGTGGTTGATAATTGTAAAATTGAAATGCTACCTACTACACATACCAAAATTCTTGAAAGTTTTGGGATAATGTTTGCGGACAATGAGGGAAAATACTATTACACTGGCGATACGAACGATTTTGACAAGGTAAAGGAACTGGTCGATAATGACCAAATAAAAAGGGTTTATTGTGAAGCAAGTTGGAAATCTTATAATGCACATATAGCGTACGAAATGCTAAAAGAAATCAAATGCGACAAGTTAATTCTAATGCACTTTGAAGACGTTGACTTGTATAATCTTGCGATAAAAGACGGCTTTAATGTCGCACACATTGAAAAGAAGATAAATAATAAATAATTGCCCTGTTTATAATGATTTTGAAACAAAATTTATCAAATCCCACACCCTAAAAGTGTCCATTTTGCCCCTAGGACTGCCCAAAAAGCATAAAAAATAGTCTTGACACCTAATATTTAGTGTATCAAGACTAATGTTTTTTACTGTGTTTGTCGAAGTATTTTGATACAAACGACACCCCTACCTAAAATTTGAAACACCCTTAGTTCAAAAAGCGACACCCCTAAGTGTTAGAATGATTACTTTGACACCATTTTATTAAAACAATAGCTATTCTCAATCTAAATATTTTTTCAGTTTTTCGTTAAAATGTTTTAACAAAGCTTGCCCTGATTCTCCAGGTCTCCACATAAAATAATTATCCTGATATGTATCGTACCAAAACATTATTTCTCGTACTCGCTTAGGATCCCTAGTAATATCTCCTTGAAATACAACCCAAAACGGCAAAATTTCTTCGTTTTCAATGTGTCCTGCTTTACGATAAGCTTTGATTAATCCAGGAGTAAATAATTTACAGGAACGTTCGTGAGCATTACCTCTACCGGCACTAGGATCTTTGCCCTCTACCCAACCATCTTGACGTTTAATTTCCCCAAAAAGAATTTTGTTTGTTTCACAGTTTTCTATTGCAAAATCAGGAGAAACGCCCCATTTTGTATCTTCCAGTTTGATTACAGGATTATATATTACACTTTTTATCGAATCCGGAATTTCAACATTTGCATATAAATTTTTTAAGTGTTTGGGCTGTCTATGTAATTTATACTTACTTCCTTTAAATGCCTCCTCAAATACAATATATAAGTTTTGTTCAGCGGTTGTTGCTAACGTACCGGCCGAACGTTCCCAATTTGATCTTCCACTTAATTCTTTCTTTCCCATATTTAATCCTCGTTTTCAATATTTTTAAACAGTTCAGAAATTGTAATATTTAACCCACTTGCAATTTTTGCAATATTAATAAGCGAAATATTTCTGTTACCATTTTCAATAGATGAATAATAAGTTCTATCCATATCAATTAAATTTGCAAAATTTTCTTGACTTAAATCAGTTAACTCTTTTCTTAAAAGTTTGACTCTTGCTCCAAATTTTTTTCTAATCATAAGTACACTCCTTCTTTTAAATTATATAAAATTTGTTGCTTAAAAACAACGGGTTTTAAGCAACAGACGGTTGACAATTTTAAAAAAAAATGATAAAATTATAAAAGCAATAAAATAGAAAGGAAAGAATGATAGTGAGCGAGACCGTTACAGCATACTCAATATATAGTATAAAAGCAAAAAATAGCACTAAAGTTAACCCGCTTGAAGATTTGTTTCAACCACTTCCGGATAAGAAATATCAAATAATTTATGCCGATCCGCCATGGGATTATGGTGGGAAAATGCAATACGACAAAACGACTATTAAATCGGAAAATGAAAACTTTGAAAAGGATATCTTTATTAGTGCTGCTTCTTTTAAATATCCAACCATTAAATTGAAAGATTTAATGACATTACCGATTCAAAATATTGCTGATAAAAATTGTATTTTGTTTATGTGGACAACAGGACCACAGTTTGCAAATTCAATAAAATTGGGCGAATCATGGGGTTTTGAATATAAAACAGTCGCTTTTGTATGGGATAAAATGGTGCATAATCCAGGAAGATACACATTATCTCAAACAGAATTTGTGCTAGCCTTTAAAAAAGGAAAATTCCCGACTCCACGCGGTGCAAGAAACGTAAGACAGTTATTGAAAGTCCATCGACAGAACCACAGTGAAAAACCTATAGAAGTAATCGATGGAATAACGAAAATGTTTCCTCTTCAAGATAAAATTGAACTTTTTGCAAGGAAAAATTATGAAGGCTGGGATAATTGGGGGTTGGAAATCCCTAATAAAAAAATAAAAATTCCCACATTATTAGATATTAACAAGCAAACTGATGATATGAATGACAATTAGATTTTGAAATTTTTTCATTGGTGCCTATTAAGCCCAAATATATATCGTGGTCTGTGTGACGATGACCTATGGTTACGTCTTATAGCAAAGGTGATGAATCATGATAAAAGCATAACCATTAAACAATATATACATGAAAAATAACTATAGATGCCGAAAATAATGTAGGCGTCTTTTTTATTACAGTTTCTACGGGTGTCGAAATAATCGTTCTAACACCGTTTTTGACCAAGTAATCGTTCTATCACCCCTAGTAATCGTTCTGCCACCTAGGGTAATCGTTCTAACACCTACATCTAAAAATGATTAGAAATGCTATAATTTAGATACAAAAAGTCCACCAGACCATAAAATCTGACGGACTTCTACACTGAAAGTGCCATTTTCAACCTTAAAACACCTAAAAAAAGGTAAAAAAATAGTCTTGACACCTAATATTTAGTGTATCAAGACTAAAGTTTTTTACTGGAGCTGATGACGGGACTTGAACCCGTGACCTCTGCCTTACCAAGGCAGTGCTCTACCGACTGAGCCACATCAGCATATTATTTGGGATTTATTTTTTAGGGGCGGCGGCGGAAACGCAGAAATCGCAAAACACTTGCGGCGATCGACGAAAATCTAAACAATCTAATACAAAGCGCTTGCAGCGACTGCGGCAAGGGCAAGATTGCAGACAAAACTATTCGCAAAACAGCGATTGCGCGAAGTGAAGTGCAAAGCCAAAATATTCGTAGCTCCACTGAGGCAGCGAGCCTCGTCTATCACGCGCCGTCACCTGCCACATTGCAGAGCGAACCAAAATGTGCGGTACATTGGCTAGAGTCGTCGCGGAGGAGTCAAACTGAGGCACGCCTCAAAAGGAGTGGAAATTTGGCGCGCGAACATCATCCGCAAAGACCCTGCCCAACTAAAAAACTAGCACAAAACAATACCCGCAAGATGTCAACGAAGAATATCATATTTCAAAAGAAACCTATCCACAAAAATGAAGAACCGAAGTGGATAAAACGCTATTTGCGTAAAAAATATCACCATCTCACAGGTACGGCATTAGTATATAAAAAATATTGAGAATTGTCAAGGGAAAATCACAAAAAACATAAATTTATCTACAAAAAACTTTATGCCACGCTTTGTAGCACTTTTATTTTTGCAAAATATCATCTATCCCCCACTCTCAGTAATATTTGAAAGTCAATACACAATCCCGCTCACTCCCCAGCTTCCCGCCACAGCCGCCGTACAACTGCACACTTTTTACCTTGCAGCCGCGAGAGACGAAACGCCGCGACTAGCAGCACTCATTGCCCCAGTCAAGCCCAAAAAACTAGCATTTTTCCGCACTAGCCCTCCTGTACGAGCCTCCCCCACACACCCGCAAAAACAAGCGAAAATAATCGATACGCCCCATCATTGAGTCGCAGCGATATTCCGCCCCATTTCCCGCAAAAACGCGCCATATATGCGCAGAAAACGCACCGTTTCACACAGAAAAACGCACAAAAGTTTTAAAGATGCGCGCCATATTCATACAAAAACACAGGATGATACACGATTTGAGCAAAAAAATAAGGGACACGAAAAAATCGCGCCCTTACCCTTTTGGCATTTCTGCTGCTAATTACTCAGCAGGTGCTTCTGCCAATGCCTTTTCGTACTCAGCAAGAATGAGTTCTTTGATACTCTCCCTTGTCTCGGTGTTGAGAGGGTGAACAATGTCCTTGTAAGTTCCCTCTGGAGTCTTGCGGCTAGGCATTGCGATAAACAAACCCTGATTGCCGTCGATGACTTTGATGTCGTGGACTGCGAAACAATCGTCAATAGTTAGAGAAGCAACTGCTTTCAATTTGTTGTCATCTTTCTTGACGATACGAATGCGAATGTCGGTAATTTTCATCAAGTCGTGTACCATCCTTTTTCGTATTTAGCTAATTGCAGTATCGCCACAATTAAGCCTAATAAAATAATACAATATAAAAATCCCAAATGTCAAACAAAATAGGTCACATTATCCAAAAAACTTTGCGGTTCATACTGTATTTAATCTAATTTTGCCCAAAGATTGGCATTTAATGCATCAAAATGTGGGAAATTGTGTAAATTTTAGGATAAAATCGGCTGAATTCTACGCCAAAACGCCCACCGAAACGGAATTTTTACCCGCTGCATCGGTACAAAAAACTTGCTTTTTGATTTTTGCGCGAAATTAGTTGCTTTTTGGCGACTGAATATATTATAATTATGTTATGGAAAAAAGTATAAAAATTTTGGTTATTAGTAATTCTTTGGGTAATACGGGTCCCATCCTCACTGCTCTTGACAAGGAAAAGCCCGACATAATTTTTCACTTGGGGGGAGGTATCCGTGACCTAAGCGAACTCAATTTTGGCGGTAGAATTTTTGCCGTCCGCAGTGGTGGTGAATTTGGCAAACGCTTGCCGACTGCCAGCAAAATCAACTATGCCAAAGAGGTCTTTTTGCTAGCGCACGGTGACGGAATGTCGCTCAAAAACAAGCAGAAACTGACTGACTTTGCCTTGGGTCAAGGCGCTACTATTCTGCTGGTTGGTTGTGATGACGAGCCTGCCTATTTTGAGCAAAATGGGGTAAAAATTGTCTGCCCTGGTTCTATCCACGACCGAATGACCGCCACTTACGCAGTCATCACCTTGCCTACCGACGGCGAGCCAATCATCGAGCATCGCAAACTTATCGAGGACTAACCGTACTTTTCTTTTTTTTGAGAGTGGCTACCCCACCCACCTTTTGCCGTTGTGTGTGCTACTGCGCCCACACCATATTAAGGCAAATTTCTTCCTCTTATCATTCAGAGCAACCACAGGTTGCGTGGAATCTGTGAAGAATGCAAGTTCTGAACCCAAAATTAAAACAATAAAGGCATTCCCTGCCTCTTTTTGCTATGTGCGAGCTTTTGCGGTTTGGGGTTCGCTCCGCTCACGGATTCCACGGCGGACAGCGTCCGTCTCTGAATGACAGAAAGGAAAAGACCTAGCAAGGTCTTTTTGATTTTACTTTATTTGCCGTTTCATTCCCTGCCGACCCAAAAAGTCGACTAGAGATTTTCTTTTTTGATTTCATTTTTAAAGTCGTCGAGCAACTCGATAAAATTGCTGACATCGGTGAACTGGCGGTATACGGAAGCGAAGCGGATATACGCGATTTGGTCGAGTTGCTTGATACTCTTCATCACCAATTCGCCGATTGCTTTTGAGTTGATTTCTTGAGCCAAAGTATTGTAGACTTCTCGCTCGATATTGTCCACTACCTGCTCGATTTGGACGATAGTGACGGGTCGTTTTTCGCACGCTTTGATGATGCCGCGCTTTATTTTTTCCCTATCGAATGGCTGGCGAGAGCCGTCCGACTTGATGACAAGCGTCGGGATAGTCTCGTACTCCTCAAAAGTGGTAAATCGCTTGCCACATTTGGTACATTCGCGGCGGCGACGAATGCTAGTACCGTCTTCGTTGAGGCGACTGTCGATGACTTTGCTATTGAGGCTATCGCAAAATTTACACTTCATCTAATCCACATCCTTTTTGAAAACATACAGCTTATTTATAGCACGGGTACCAGCGATATATTGGAGATTTTTGCCCAAGAAACTATCGAAAAGTCCGCCATTTTGCAACACGATGACGGTATTATACTCTAGCCCCTTGCACTGCCCGACTGGCACAATCTGGATATCCTCGACGGCGCTACTCTGAGCATTTTCCACCAAACTAAGCCTATTACCGCAAATTGGTTGCAGATTGCGGTACAATTTTTTCGCCGAATCGATATCCCCCGTAATCACCCCTATTGAGCCCTTTTCTGCTATCAAATTCTCGAGAATTGTAGCGACTTGGCTAGCGACAGTCAAATCCCCGTCCGCCATTTGTATCACTTCGACAGGCTCGCCATTTGAATATCTAAAAACATTGTGACGAGGGTTGCCGATGATTTTTGAGCAATAGTCGACAATCTCCTCACTACTGCGGTAAGTATTGTCTAGCGTGTAGAGTTTGCTCGTGCCAAAAGTCGCATTTAGGTCGATAATCTCCTGCAAATCTGCGATACCTGTCGGATTGGTGCGTTGATATTTGTCACCGAAAATGCTAAATTGTGCACGAGGGAAAAGCCTCAGCAGCAGGTCGACAAAAAGTAGCGGATACTCCTGAGCCTCGTCAATGACAATATGACGGATATCCATTTTGACATTCATTTCGCTAGTCGCCTCTTTGAGCAGGCACATCAAAATCGCGTCTTCGGTAGCGACCTTTTGCGTGCGGTCGACAGCACCAAAGCCTGCGAATTGCAAAAATTCGTCATACAGCCCCTCGATAGTCATTGGAGTGTTAAAACACTCATAGACTTTGGCTCTGATGATGCGCTTTGCGGCGGCGAACTTGTCCAATTTGAGTTTGCGTACGATGATAGCGGTGATTTCGTTGAGTTTTGCGAAAATCCCGCCGTCATCGAGTTTCTGCATCAAGCCATTCAATACATCGGCGGTAAAGCCTTTGTTCTCTATCTTAAAACCGCTCTTTGCCACACGGGAAGCGGTAAAAGTGGCAGCGAACTCACGCACGACAGGCTTTATATCCATACTCAATTTCGCCCGAATCTGCTCTTTTTCTGCCTCGCTACTCACAATATAACGGGTCAAAAACTCGTCATTTTCCTCAAATTCACGGGTAATTTTGAGCAAGCGACCAGCGAATTTGGTAAGAGTTGCATTCCTTGCGTTCTGTTCGCCCAACTCAGGCAAAACGCCATTGATATGTGACATAAAAGCCTCGTTGAGGGTGAAAAGCAGGATATTCGCTGATTTGAGGTCGCGGAGACGGTACAGCGCATAAGCGATACGGTGGAGTGCCACCGTCGTCTTGCCACTGCCTGAATACCCTTGCACCACGATTAGGTCATCGTGCAGGTTGCGAATGATTTCGTTCTGCTCGCGCTGGATCGTGCCTGCAATGTTGTGCAATTCGCCCGAGTTGACCTTGGACAAAACTTTTTGCAAATATTCGTCAAACATATCGGCATCTACCTCAAAAACATCGAGCAATTCGCCGTTTTGGATGTCGTATTGGCGCTTTTGGGTGACTTCGCAATTCAACTTGCCGTCTGGGATAGCGATACTCGCCTTGCCCTTGCCCGCCTCGTAAAACAACTCAGCCACGGGTGCACGCCAGTCGATGACATAAAATTTTTCGCCGTCCTCAATCCCCGTCAAGCCAATATACGCCTCGGTCGTCTCACCGTCAGAGACAAAATCCACGCGTCCAAAATAAGGCCTAGGGCTATTGCGCACCAAGGCATTGAGTTTGTCAATGTTATTGTTGGCGAGGTCGATATTTTCGTTGATGACCTGATTGACAGTAACTTTTTCCGCATCGTCAAAATCACCGAAAACCTGCGTCCCGTCGATGTAATACTTGCGCAAATCCTCAACCGTGTCTTTGGATTTGCCGATGTCAAAATTTAATTTGTCAATTTTTTGGGCGATTACCTGCCCCGTTTTCGCAAGATAATCCACCTCTTTTGACCATTCTTTGCTTTGCTTGTCAATCATCGCACACCCCCGAATTTTAGTATTTAATTGTATCACAATTTCCCGAATTAGTCAACTTTTATTATAAAACGCAATAATATCGCCGTATAAAAATAATATGTAACAAAAAAACGTCATACAAACAACCAACAATGAAAGTGAGTTCGTAATGACGGATTTTATCTTTTATTTTATTTCTTGCAACACGGTTTCTATTCTATGAATGACGCGCGGGGTGTCGGCTTTTTTGAACCAAACAGCGTCATAAACATTATTAGGACGCAAATCACGCAACGGGAAATAAGTGCGCATCCAATGATTACGTTTGAAGTGGAGGGCAAAGAGATTGCCTTGTCCGCTCACCATTACATCCAAAATCCCCGAACGCACCGAAATAAACAGCGGGATTTTGTTGACAATGGCATACAATTCCTCGACAGAACAGTCGAGAGGCAGAGAACCCTTGATAGGCTGTTGACCGAATTTTGCCACAGCGTTGGTATAGACTATGTAGCCTTTACCTCGCAAGGCAACTACCAATTTCTCAAACAACTCCCTATTGTAGCCGTGCGAAAACGAGTACGGATTGATGACGATTATCCTATCTTTTTTACTCTCAAAATCAGGTATCGAAGTAATCGGCACGGTATCGGGGATAAAGAGAGCCATTTTGTCCTCCTGCACCTTATAAATTAAGTCACGGTAAACCTCGACGACCGCACGTCCCCTAAAATGGTGCTTGGGTGGGACGGTGGCGATAATGCCGTCGTAATTTTCCTTTTTTATAGTAGCATAGCGCAAAGGCGAAAACAAAATCACTCTAAATTGCTCGAGCGAGTTTTTGCGATATGTGATGACCCTATCGACAAAGGGATACTTTTTCATCATATGAGCGACATTGTCACCACAATAGACGCTGACTTTTGTGCCTGTTTCCTTGTGATATTGCTCGGCGTACAGCATCCCATAAACCACATCGCCGAAATGAGGAAACAGCGCGATAATCACCTCATCGTCCCTTTTTTGCTTACGAAGTCTGCGTAAAAGCAACGGAAACGACAAAAAAGCACCAGCGAAACTGGCGCCGATGAATAGACCGTGCTTGACTTTTCTCCAAAAACTCATTTGTTCTCGCTCTCCCCTCTTTTATCGCCCAACTCGCTCCACACATTACCAAAATCGTTCCTATCGACATTGATTGCATAAGCACATTTTAGCCCGTCAGGCTTTTTGTCGTTCACCAAAATCCGCTCCCCTTTGGGCGCGTCAAAAATAATAAGATTGTATCTGATACCATTTTTGCGCAAAAACTCAACAGTTTGAGCGCCGTACGCCGAGGAACGGGCACTGAGAATAACTATCATATCGCCCTCAGGAATAGTGTCAAAAAACTCCTTTACCCCGTCCAGCAGCACATCCTCGCCATATTTTAGGTAGCCGTTGTGTTCGACCAAAGTGCCGTCAAGGTCAAAAATCCACGTTTTTTGCATATCTGATGATAAAGTAATATTCGCCACTATGCACCTACGCTTTTTTGCCACGCAATTTTTCGCCAATACTACCACCTGGGTGATTACGCTGGAATTGTTGCAAAGTGACGCCCAACTCTTGGCACAGACGCACAGCGAGACCTTGCAAGAATATCAAAAACACTGTCGTAGAGTTGTTTGGAGCGATATCCCACAAGTCGCCCTCGTGGGCAAGTTTTAGGATAACTTTCTTTTTTAGCATATCGGTAAGTCTCGAAACCCCGTTGCAACTGAGTAGCCAAGTATTCACTCCGTAATCAAGTAGCAACGCAGTCAAAAGCACTGACTCTTGGGTATTACCACTTTTTGAGAGCACAAAGACAAAATCCTTGTCCCCTACCACACCCAAATCGCCGTGAATAGCGGTGTTTGAGTGCAAAAAAGCCGCAGGGATGCCAAAAGAGTTTAGCGTGCCGACGAACTTTTCGCAAATTGGGACATTTTTGCCCAAGCCGCTAGCGATGACTTTGCCACCGTTTTTGATAGTACGCACGCACTCGGCGACCACAGTTTCCCACAATTCGTCACTCAGCGACCCAATAGAGTCGTTTAGCACGGACATATTTTTCTCAAAGTATTCTACCATATTAATTTTTCTCCCTCATAAATTCGCACTCATTGAGCACCAGCAGCCCCTCATAAAAGGCGCCACAAATCGAATCATAATCATCCCACGCGTAAGTGGTGAGCGACAGCCAAATCAGCGCCAAAATCAGATTGATTTGCTCGACCGTACAGTCGTCCTTTATCAAATCGAGGTAAAACTCACGCAACTCGCCCCACCCGTTCTCAGGAATGGTCAGCTCGACATCATCAGCATTAATCTGCAAGTCAAAATTTTTGAGATTAAACGCGTCATAATTCGTCGCCAGTGAGTAGTAGACTTTCGCCCAATCATATGCTACATCGCCGTACAATTCGGTACTACCAAAATACCCCCTCGGGTCAATCAAAATAGGGGTATTATCCTTATTTAATAATATATTAGAAAATGTGCTGTCGCCGTGGATAAAGTGAAATTCGCTCGGATAGTACTGACGCATAGCCTCTGCGACCTCGTCAATACAGAAAAAGAAGTTTTTGCACGACTTGCCATTGATAGTGATATATTCACGGTCAGCGAAAGGTATCATTTTACGCACTTTTTGCAGGCGGTCGAGAGTCTTTTGGATATAGTTTGACTCGCAACTCTCACGATCAGCAGGCACGGACGCGATGCCGTGCAACCTGTCTAGGCAGGCTACAATTTTGCGTAAAATGTCCTTTTTCTGCTCGGTCGAGAGTGTGCCGTATTCATAAATAGGCTTGCCATCTATCCGCTCCATGATGAGTGGCTCGAGGCTATAAATCTTGGGGAGCGACTCAAACTCAAGCGACTGCACCACACTGTACCAATTCCGCTCCCGTCTCGCCAGCGACCGACCTTGGTCATCGATACCAACCTTGGTCACTTTGTCGCCGTCAAAAATCATCTGATTGAAAGGGCGGCACTTTGGCTTGTCCAGCGAGTTGACAAAGTCATATAGCCCGTACTCCTGTGCCCCGTGTATGCCCATAGTCTCAAAATCGATATTCTGCGTACTGAGCCACTGCACAAATTCGCCACTGCTAGGCACTGCGCTGAGAATATTTTTGTCGTGAAACAAAAACATCCCTGCCACCCCGTACTCACGAGACGGATATTGACTAAATACCCCTTCTCGATACATCCAGCGACATTCAAAATCCTGTGACAAGCCCAAGTAATTGCGGGTCAAATCGAGAGAGGCGAAATCTAGATTTTTATCCAAAATCAAATCACACCAAATCAGCATAAAAGGCGTAGCGGCAGGGATAATTTTTAGGCTATCGCTGAGCCCTGAACAAGTCCCTTTGCATCCGTCCTTTGCCTCGACTATCTCATAATCCACCTCGGCAAACGCGTCGAGATACTTGCGCAACACATCACACTTGTAATCACCTATTATCACAAAGTGCGCATCAGGGAACTGCCTAAACAGGTGAAAAATAATAGGCAAATTGTCGATTGACACCAGCGCTTTGGGCTTGTTTCGTGTCAATTTTTTGAGACGGGAGCCCTGACCGCCTGCCTGTACAATAATGTGTTTTATCATATTTTACCCTACCACCACGAGAATTTTACAACAATATTTTCCAAACAAGTATACCCCCCCCCCCGACGAAAATGTCAAGTGTTTTTGACCATATTTTTCCACAATTTTCGACTCTTTTAGAGGTTTTTGGATAATTTTTATGTAAAAAGTTATCCACAAGGTTTTCGGTAGTTTTTTGGGGGTAAAAAAATAGTCTAGGAGGCTCGGACGGGGCTATTCTTTTGGAGCAGTATGCGAGTTGTTGCGTTTTTTGGTTCGGAACTACGTGCCTCACAGCTCCCACGCAACCTTACGATTGCTCTGGATGACAAGAGGGAGGAGTTTTGTGTGCAGAGGCACACACAACGGCAAGACACATTGCGACCCCCTGAACCCCTTAATAAAATTAATTGTGGCACCGCCACTCCGCTGCCATTCAGAGGGCGCCAACGGTGTCCGTGGAATCTGTGAGAGTTAGCGAACCCAAAAAGAAAAAAGCGCCCCGAAAAGGTCGCTTTGTTGATTTTATTTGTCTCTGTCTGCACTGCCGTTGCCAAGGCAGATGAGACCCTCACGCAAGAGGGCGCGAGGATGCCACACTCAGGATGACCGTTCTCTTTTTGGGAGGCGGTGCATTTAGGAATTACAACAAGATGCAAAGAGAAAAAGCGACCGATTGAGGTCGCTTTGTTCTTTGTTTTTGTTATTGCTGAACTATATAATTGCAGATTAGCCGTAAATTTTTTTGAAAAGGTAGGTGTCGAGGTCGGCGATATTGATACGCTCTTGGGTCATTGTGTCGCGGTCGCGGACGGTAACGCAATTATCCTCGACGGTGTCAAAGTCGACGGTCACGCAGAGTGGCGTACCGATTTCGTCTTGGCGGCGGTAACGCTTACCAATAGAGCCTGTGACATCGTATTCGCAACGGAATTTGCTATTCAGGCGTCTAAACAGGTCGTAGGCAGGCTCCTCGAGTTTTTTACTCAACGGCAGGACTGCCACCTTGATAGGAGCGATAGCAGGAGCGAGCCCTAGCACTACACGGGTATCATCGTCGGCGAGTTTTTCCTCGCGGTACGCGCTGCACAGCACTGCCAAAAACATCCTATCCACCCCGACACTAGGCTCCACAACATACGGGATATAACTTTCGTTGGTGAATGGGTCGAGGTAACTCATATCCTCCCCGCTCACGGTCTGGTGCTGCGTTAGGTCGTAATTGGTACGGTTGGCAATACCCCACAATTCGCCCCAACCGAATGGGAATTTGAACTCAATATCGGTAGTCGCAGCAGAGTAAAAGCACAATTCCTCAGGGCTGTGGTCACGCAAACGCAACAACTGCGGGTCGATGCCGAGACTCAACAAAAAGTTGTAACATTCCTTGCGGTAGTACTCGTGCCAAGATTGCGCGGTAGCCGGATGACAGAAAAACTCCATCTCCATTTGCTCAAACTCGCGCATACGGAAAATAAAGTTGCCCGGAGTGATTTCGTTACGAAAAGCCTTGCCAATCTGGCATACACCCATAGGCATTTTGCTACGGGTAGCGCGCTGGACATTCTTGAAATTGACGAAAATCCCCCCTGCCGTCTCTGGGCGCAAGTAGACAGTATTTACATTGTCCTCGGTCACACCGATAAAAGTCTTGAACATCAGGTTGAACTTTCTAATTGGGGTAAAGTCGCACTTGCCACAATTTGGGCAGACGATATTGTGGTCGCGGATAAACTGCTCGAGAGCCTCGTCACTCATCGCCTCGACGCTACCTACCTCGATTTTTTCGCCAGCCAACTCGCGCTCGTGCAGCCACTCCTCGATGAGTTTGTCCGCTCTGTGGCGGGTCTTGCACTGCTTGCAATCGATGAGCGGGTCGCTAAATCCGTCTAGGTGACCGCTCGCCTTCCACACTTTGGGGTTCATAATAATGGCACTGTCTAGCCCGACATTGTGGGGCTCCTCTTGCACAAAACGCTTCCACCAAGCAGATTTTAGGTTATTCTTGAGTTCTACACCTAGAGGGCCGTAGTCCCAAGAGTTGCTCAAGCCGCCGTAAATCTCGCTGCTCGCGAATACAAAGCCGCGATTTTTGCAAAGGGCGACCAAATCGGTCATTGTCAAATCTTCTTTCATAATTCTCTCCTAATCATTGCCGAAAAAGTTTTATGTGTCTATTATACCGTATTTGCCCCCGTTTTGCAAGTAGTTTTGATAATTATTGCGTTTATTTTGTAGGTCGTGGGATGCCCTCCTCTTGGACTATGTAAAAGTTGTTTCGGTATTAGGTTCGGCGATGCCTCACAGATTCCACGGCAGGCTATGCCTGCCTCTGAATGAGTTGTTGCTAAATTTACCGCAACGCCGAAAAGCGACCGCGAGGTCGCTTTTGGGGGAGATTGTATCATTCCGTTCGAGTATTATTGAGTTTGTTATGGAGTTGGTTCTGACGGAGTGGACGCAGGCAGAGTCGGTGTGGTTACGCGCCAAAGGCTGCGCCGTTGACCGTCAGTTGATAAGTATTCGGTGTAAAGGTTAGGTTCGTCTCTTCGTCAAATGTTACGCCATTAGCACAGCCGCCGATGATTGCGTTGCTTGTCGTCGCGGTGATTGCATAATTCGCATTCAAGGTAACTGTGATCGTGGGCGTAGTAGCGTTTTGACATGAATACGTACCTACCACACCGCTGATTGTGGTACCGCTGAGACTAGTGGCAGCAGAAATAGTTAGGTTGACCACCCCGCTGCTATTCTGCACGAATGCAAAATTCTCTAGCCCAGTCGCCGTCAGGACACTATTTACGTTGATATTCGCGGTGTCGCTATTTGTGCCGATGATACTATTAGTATTTGAGTCGAGCGACACACCTGTGTTTAGGTCGATAGTCACGGTGCCTGCGTTGGTAGAGACCACATTCTCTATACTGCCAGTGCCCGACACATTGCTGAGAGTCATATCGGTCGTGCCGCCATCAATCGTATTTATCACAGAGCGGATTTTGCCGCCGTAAATGCCGAGATTGGTCACATTGATAGTGACGGTGCCAGTAGCATTGGCACGAGAGCCAGCCACGAGGTCAACATTTTGACTATTGAGGAAAACTCGCGTATTGGTGATATTGAGAGTGAATGGCGCAGTGATGCTAGTGTAGAGCAAGCCTCCTGCCCTATTCGCTATTACTCGACAATTTGAAAGCGAAACTGTAATGGCTGAGGCATTACTATCACCTAGGAGCGGATTGGTAGTGTCGCTAGCCAAGCCACAGTTTTGGATGCTGAGGCTAGTACTCTTGATTTTTGCCATAGCGTTGGCACTCAAATATCCGTCTTGGATAGTCGTTAGCCCAGTAATTTCGCTGACCGAATTAGGCACATTCAGCGCGTACCCGTCTAGGTCTAGGGTGGTGAAGGTACAGTTGATTTTGTACCGACCTGAGTAATGGGTCGCGTAGAATAGCGCATTGTATAGGTCTTGAGCATTTTGCGCGGTGAGCGTCCTCGAGCCACTCGAGAGCGCGCCGACTGTCATCGTGCCTATAGGTTTTGCCAAAGTCCTGCAGTCGCTAATAAAGCCACTCAAAGTATAACCTTGACCATTGTATGCCCAAATCGTAGTATCTAGCCCGTTGTACACCTCGTCAGTGATAACGGTAGCAAAGCAATTCGTAGCGTCTTCGCCAAAAGTTGCACCATTCGACAGACTATTACTTATCAGCCCTGAGCCAATGACTTTGCCTGTAGTTGCTGCAGCGTAAATTTGGCTCACGGTAGACGCACTCGTGGTAGAATTCGCCAAAATCGCGGTATCAGCAGCGACTGACACATTGTCAAAGCCGAGTTTGGTCACGCTGCCACCGATAGTGGTAAACAGTGTGCTATTGATATTGCGGATATAATGATAGTTACCATTGAGCGTGCCTGCGAATGCGCCCGCCGAATACCCCGAGATACCAGCGACTAGACGATAGTCAATATCGCTATTGAGGATGTAGTACCTGCTGCTCGTATTATTCTCGAGCATCCAGCCGAATTGCGCGGCGGTGTCGATAATATACGGATTGGTAGCGGTACCTACCCCAGTCTCGGTAGCGAGATTTGAGTCGTTGAGCCACTTAAGGATTGGCAAGCCATAATTCCTATCATTACGCGCGACATAATTCGACCCGACGAAGTTTTGACCGCGGTTGGTCGAATAGTCGTATATTTCCCACACGGCGTCCTTTGTCTTGTCGAGCGAATTGGTAGGGTCGTACCAGATGCCCGCTGCATTGTGAGCCTTGGTACCCAATTCGTATACTACATTTGCGGTAGTAGTCGATGCACTAGCAATCTCGGTCGCTGTGTAGCAATTCTTTGCATATAGTGTCGAGGCGGAATTGTCCGCTATTATACCAGCTACTATCGCCTGACTACCTGAGTTTGTGATTTTACCAGCAGATTGCACATCAAATAGCGTAATGTGGGAATTTTGAGTGTTCGCCACGCCATAAATCGCACCATAGCGATATGCGCTACTACCGTCGAGGTTGGCATCAATATCAGTTGCGCAGCCGATGAATATTCCGCCGCTACTACCGACCAGCCCACCTATAGCGGTTGTACCCCCGACATTGAGATTGAGTTCGCCCGAGATGTAGCAATTAGCCATAATCGTATTGGCGGTAGTTTCGCCCGCGATGATACCGAAGTTCTCCACCGTACTCATCAGATTTGCATAAATCATCACATCGGTCATCACCACGCCCAAAATCATACTAGGCTGGCTAGCGGTCGAAGTCACCGTGCCGAATAGTCCGCAATTAGGCGTACTCACGTGTGCTAGGTCAAAGTGTGCAGGCAGAATGAGTTTGCTGCCGCCACCATTGTACGAACCGATGAATTCGCTCACCTGCGTGCCAGTACCGTACAATTTGTTGGTATTGCCCAAAGTGATGTCGGTAATCTGTAGATAATACTGGTACTCATCACTAGCCGATGCCATATTGGTAGCAAAGTCGGTGCTATTGGCAATGCGGATAGGAGCAGTTTTGCCCGAACCCGTATTGATAGCATATAGCGCTGCATAAGCGGTATTAAAGTACTCGTTTTGCGTAGCGGTATTCTTGATACGATAATAACCTAGTTGTGCGTCGTCGCGGACAAACAAGCCCGTGCCGATATCCAGTCCACCCCCGCCTTGGACAGCACTACTAGTAGTGCCGACATTCGCTCTATCACCAGCGGTGAGTGCGTATGAGCGATCCACCTTGACAGAGCCAGTGTTGCTCACCCCGCTAATGTCGCCCGAAGCAAAGCCCATATCGAGGTTGGCAAACATAGTATTATTGATAATCGACGCTACCGAATATCCGCTAGATACCTGTGCAGAGTCGCCCAAGTGTCCTACAATACCTGCCACAAAGTGGTGCGTAGCGGTCGTATTGAGTGTATTAATACCATAGGTGCCGTTTAGGCGGATATCGCCTGCCGATACAAACCCTGTGAGCGTGCTAGCATTGCGCTGCTCGCCGACTAGACCGCCGACATACAAAATCTTGGTATCGTTTAGGTTGGCAAAGTTGATATTTAGGTTACTATGAGAGTCGACTTTGGTAAGTTTTGTGCCACCAATGACTCCCGCAAAGCCTCCTGCCCGTGTATGAGACAGGACATTATTTAGAATGACATCTACTGCGCTGACACAAGCCGATTCGGTGACATCTTCGCCCGAAATCTGCCCAGCAAAGCCTCCTACGATATGCTCGATTTCACTAGCGTTTTGCGCAGTCATTGTGGTAGTAGTCATATCGGTGTAATTGACCGTCATATCGCCCACAGCCATTGCGCCCGAAATGGTCACATCGCCTGTGATTTGACCAGCAAATCCACCGTAGTATGCTGCCACAGCACCAGTCTGCAGTGCCGCTGAGTAGACATTGTCACCCAAGATTAGGTTATTCTCTACATAGCACGCCTCAATCAGCGTTTCGCCGTCATTGAGCGACCTGACTAGCCCAAACATTCCACCAGCGACATTTGCGTTGGTAAAAATCCCTGAGTTAGCCGTATCAGTAATGCGGATAGACACATTCTGCACCGTACTATTAGTTACGACACCAGCGAGACCGCCGACCCACGCTTTTACATTTTTGTTTAGCGCGGTGTTGTAATGGATGTCTTGAATAATGATATTCGAGATGTGCGCATTACTAATCGCCCCAAAGAAGCCTATGCTCGACGCGTCAGAGTTGATAATATACACATTCTTGATGACTGGCAAAGAGCCGTCTGCTTTTGCACGACTCGTAAAACTACCTGTAAATGGCGAACTCTCAGAGCCGATAGCATAGAATGGTGCCAAAATCCTCTTTTCCCCTGCAGGAGCGGTATGGTCTTGAAAATCGATGTCATCGACTAGCACATAGTCTTTGTCAGGGTGCCAGTACATAATGCTGAGGTCTTGGATAGTACTTATCTCGATAATGTCAGGCAAATCCTTTTCTACTATGCTAGGGGTGCCCGACGAAGTGTCTAGGCTGTATTCGTCCCACCCGTCAAAGATGGTAGCGCGATTTTGCATCATATAGCCGCGTGTCTTACCTTGAGCGAGGTTTAGCGTGGTATCTGAGCCATATTTGCCCACTGCTCGGCTAAAGGTCATCACGCCCAAGTCATCCTCTTGGTACAAGTCAAAGTAGCCAGTGCCACTATTGAGCGGTGTAGTGAGCGCGGTAGAGAGCACACGGTTGCTAATCTGCGACACAAAGTAGTTTGACGGATGCGTAAGGTACGCGTATGGGTCATCCGAGCCATTGGCTACTGTGTGTGTAGTGTATATGAGTGAACGGTCTAGCACATAGCCCACTATTCCACCGATAGCGCCATTGATACCCTTGGTATCGTTGGTATATAGGGTATAATAGTAATTATAATCCGACGCGAGGTAGTTATTCATACCTACTAGGTAGTCTAGCGTGGTGCCACAAGTCTTTGCCTCGCCGAATGGATTGTCCATACCGATGAGAATCGCATTGTCCGCGCTAAAGTCTGACAGGTATCCGACGATGCCGCCGACATAAGCACGATTGCTCGCCACTATGCCGCCAGTAGCCAGACACGCCCTCAAGTCTCCGCCATAGACCGCCCCCGCGATACCACCAGCATTGCCAGCGGTGCTATCACGAATGGCTATCTTGGTACTACTGAGTTGGATAGTACCACCCGGCCAGTTTATGTTGTTTGAGCCGATATTCAGCCCAACGATACCACCTATCGCTAGAGGTGAAGTGCCCGCATTAAAGTAGTCTAGGTACGCATCTGCCACTGTTTCACCAGTGCGCGCAGCATCTACTATCGCCTGAATGTCGCTAGTGTATTCTACTGATGCATATTTGATAAAGCCGTTATTTTGTCCAGCGATACCACCGGCAAAGACGTACCCCTTGACCAGTGCTCCTGTGATAACAGTCTTTTTTGCCTTATAAATCACTGAATATTCGCCGACACCACCGATGAGACCACCAGCAATTTTGCCGACGACACTAGCATTTGAATTGTTGCTAATGTTGTACACGCGCGCCTCAAATGGGTCCGACGAACTAGGATTCGTCTGGTCAAATGGCGTGAGGTCGATTATTCCGAATAGCCCACCGGCGTAGCCTACGAGGTCGATATTCACCTTGCGCGCAGTCTCTAGCCCGTATACTCTCACGAGGTCGTGATTGTAGATTTTTTCGGTATTCGCACGGTAGTTGGCTGTGACACCGACATTGGCAAAAGCAGTGTGTATCCTACTAGTACCAGTGACGTATCCTGCGATACCACCGACGACATTGTTGCCCACTACTCTACCATATTGATTGGTTACCTCGACATCGTAGAGGTTGGCACTGTCTACCCAGCCGACCAAGCCTCCGACATACGTCACGGTCGAGCAGGCGATATTCGATACTGTCGCAGAGTAATTTTTGATAGTACCGATGTAGTTAGTCGTGTCGTCTACCGTAGCAGTCACACGACTCAAGCGACCGATGAGCCCGTATGCCTCGATATCTTGGCTATTGACAGCCAGCGAGATGTCGCCGAATTCAAAGCCATTACCAGCCAGAATGCCCGCATAGTTTGCGCTAGGTGAATGCAGCGTTTCGCCATTAGCGAGGTTGCTTTGGTTGAGGTCGCTGACTATCCTAATATTACTCAAGATGATAGCACCACTGCCCTCGCCCTTGACTACTAGATTGTCGCTCTCAGCGTCAAAAGCGCTATTGAATTGCTCCATATTGCTGACTACGATTGGGTCATAACTATAGTCGGTAAAGTAGTCGCCATTTTCCTCCAAAGTAAACACCGATGTGTACTTGTTGGCATATGTGTGTACGATTTCGCCAGCGGCATTTTCCTCAGATTTGACGAGTTGCATTCTTGGAGTTGCGATGAGGCTCGCACTGACCAATTTCGGTCCAAAGTTGGTATACAATTTGTCAATACTTGCATCTGCGGCGACTTGCAGAGTAGACACAAAGCGTTGTGGAGTAAAGTACAAGTGGTCTTTTTGGGCGAACACCCATACTCCTGTAAATTCTGAGCCCGCTTCGCCATCGCGTGAGAAGATATAGTCTGCAAAGACTGTGCTGCCATTCGCGCCGCAAAAGTCGTCGATGCCGAGCGGAGCCGCCTCCTCTAGTCTAGTATTCGCAAAGCCAGAGTCGTAGTAATAACAATTCGTGATACCGTTGGTTTTGTTTAGGTTGTTGTTTGTGCTAGCATTCTCGCTATTCGCACCAATGAATGGGTAACTAGCGATGATTGAGCCCGTACCTGATAGGTCGCTAGTCGAATAGCAGCGCGCTATCGTACCTGATGAGTAGTTTGTGAATACAAAACCGCTCATCTTGGTCGAGAATATCTCTACTGCCGAATAGCAGTCTGCGATGCTACCGTAGTTTGTGTATACAAAGCCTGCCGAGGTCACACCTGACTGAATAGTCGCGTCTCTAGTATTGGCTACCGCGGTGCGAGTGTCTAGAGAGGTATTACCCTCTGCGTCGGTGACGGTGTATGTACCACCTACATAACTAGAGGTGATTTTGCCGTCATAAGCATTGTTGATTACCAGTCCCGAGGTAGCGAAAGTCTCTGTCTCTGATAGGTTGGTAATAGTACCGCCCGAGTAGAATGAACCTGCGATAGTACCGCTATTGTCTACTACCAGTCCTGCCACATTACCCCCCGCCCTTAGGCTGGTGTACTGCACACGGCTATTACTGATGCCGCCAGTATTGATAGCGACTAGACCCGCGATATTGTGACTCACAGAGGTCGAGGCAGGGTTGGCTGACATCGCTATCGCTGCCTGCTTGTTATTGAGCCCGTATACCTCACAGTTGTATACGGTACCGTTGTTGGTACCTGCGAGGATACCAAAGTTTAGTTTGCCTAGAGCCGCCTCACCGTCATTGATTGCCAAGCCATCAGCCCCTAGTACAATCCGCACATTCTTGATGACGGATTTTGCATCAATGGTACCAAACAAACCGTAGTTTGCGTCCTCGCCAGCAGGCGTAATGCTAGTCGCGTCAAAATGGATACTGTAGCCATTACCATTGAAACTCTTGACAGCCACGTTGAGCGGAGTCCACGCATCGGTGATAGTCAGGTCGTTGAGCAGAATGTAGTCGATATCAGCCTGCATCGACATAAACTGGTTTAGCGTCCTGATAGGCTGAGGATGCTCTTGGCTAGTCACCTGATAAAATTCTAGGTTTATATTGTCGGTCGACATTCCGAATGTCGCGTCTGACTGGCTATCAGTCAAGGTAAACGAACCTGCGTCGTAATAGAATAGCATTTCGTAGCGCAAAATGTTGCCCGTGCTGATGCCACTACTCAATACTTTGTACCCAGTGGCGGTGGTGAGGAATTGATAATTGTTGTCTATCCATTGGTCATCAGCAACGAGTTTCGGCTGAATCGCTGCGAACGCAATCCTCCCGTCCGACTCTACTACCCTACGTAGCCAACCATTGTACGGGGTGACCCCCATACCATTTAGGCTATTGATAGTGTCGAGCACTTTTTGACACGTAGCCACATTGCTCGGGTCAAAAGTGATGACGGTGAGTTTGTTTATATTCGTCGCATCTATGCCGATGAACAAATCAAAGTCATAGTACTTTTCGTCGATAAACGCGTATCTCTTGGTCGTAGGCATTACTTCGTCAGCACGCAATGTGCGGATATAAAAGTCCACTACCTCGTAGGTTATCGACCTAGTCGCGCGGTATGTAAAGCCGCCTATATTTTGCTTTGCGGTCAAGGTCACGGTGATGAGGTTATTCTTGCTCACCCTACCTGTGTAGAGGTAGTATTTGCCGTTTTCTCGTACCACGCTAGCACCGAGAGCAGCACTAGCAGAATCGACTGAGATTTCGGTATCATAATATGCGGCACCGATTTGGACAGTCAGAGGGTTTTGGTTTTGCACCCAAGTATTAGGCGATACATACCCCGTACCCTCTGCCACGATATAATGCCCCAAAATGTCGCTATAATTCTCCCCCTCTAGCGACAGAGTATCTGTCTTGTACACGGTGAGTGTCCTCGCGAAACTATACTGCTGCCCATTCTGCGTAATAGTCACAGTGACGGTAAATTGCGTACCTGTGGGCAAGGTGCGCAAGCAGATAGTACGCACATAGAAATTACCGTCAAAAGCGCCATTCGCTAGGCTCACGCGGTGTAGCGAAATACCATTTGTGATTACCCCGACGCCCTGTTGCCAAGTGAGGTAATTGTACACCTCCTCACCAGTCGTTCGGTCGGTAGTCACCTCTAGCACTCTTTGGTCAAATGCCATAGGGCTGCCGTTTACCTCGCTACTAGTGAGGGTGATGCGCTCAAAGTTGGCATAGTCTGGCGAAATGCTAATCTTGAGCAAGCCGTACTCACCCGCTACTATTGTGTTGGTAGGGGTATCGCCTGCTTGAGTCAGTTTTGCGCCGCTATTGATTGCATCACTGTAATGCGCGATATCCATACGCGTCACTTGTTGAGGAGTGAATGTCCATTGCAGCGAAACTGTCTTGGCGATTTTTTCGCCATTGTCGTCAATCGCACCGATAACTATGCGGTAGACTTGATTTTTGGTCAAATTCTTGCGCATAGTCTGTGACAATTCTACATTGTAGTCGATTATCACTGCGTTGGTCTCGGCGACAAAGGTAATATCGGTAAAGTTGACATAGATGTCATTACTCCCCAGCACGCTCTGAGCGGCTGGTAGAGTTGGGTCAAAGTACGCGACCAATTCTTCGGTATCGCCGCCGTCGAGCACACGATATAGTTGATAATACAGCAGGTCATCTATCGTCATACTGTCGTCATAAGCGTCATTGAATATTGTCACGCCAGCCTGCAGTTTTTCGCCCGACTGGATTTGGGTGCCGTCACCCACGCCCATTACGATATCACTTACGCCGTAATAAATCTGCGTCTCAAAACTCAACTCGCCGAATTCGCTGATTTCGTAGCGATAACTATTGAGCGCGGTGATGTTTTTGTCCGCATCTAGCGCATAAAATTGCACATCTATATAAGGGATAATAATGGTCACAAATCGAGTAGTCCTGTCATTCCCGACACTCACGAGAGCGATCTTGTCATTGTTGGCTACATAATGATATAGTACGTCGAGACTGCCGTATGCGCCCGCTTGCCACGACTGAATGCTGATATTGTAGTTCGTGAGGATAGCACCTTCGGTATCTCTCACCGTCTCTAGTGCATCAAGGCTAGCATCATATCTTAGTCCGGTGACAAATTTTATACCACCAGAGAAATTACTGATTTTTTGCCCGTCAAAGGTGTATTCTGCGAATACTTGGGTACTGCCGTTGTGCTTGATTTTGAGAGTGGTATAATTGCCCAAAGCACTATTCTCGATGATGCTATCACGGTTTTCATCCAGAATGTCCACGCTATCAAAACTCTCTATTACGCAAATCTGCACCACATCGTACGCTCTCGCGTTTTGACTACTGCTAATCCGCATACACACCGTACCTGTGCCGATGACTTTAAACTGAGTAGTCACAAAATTGGCTGTAGTCAACAGTTGGATGACGCTAGTGTTGTTTAGCGAATAATTGATGCTGATGCTATCCGCGCCAAGGCTAAGGTCGGTGCTGAGGTCAAACAAATCGCTTAACGTATATATAGCGTCCTCTTGATATGCCAAAATCAATTTTTTGTCATCTGTGCCGACATTGAGGACGGTGTTAATTTTGCCCTCGTGCATAGTCTCAAAAGTCCTAGCCGACACCTCTACATTATTCGGCACCATACGCACGAATGGCGCACCGTCGTAGAGCAAGTATGGCAAGCCGCCGTTTATAGGAGTAGTAGCACTGCTATCTATTGCCCAAGAGTCTACCTCGAATAGTAGTTCGGCGACCGATTTGCCTGTCAATTCAGTACGGTTGATAATCTTGATTTCTGCATTGGTGGTATCAGTAGTAGTTTCGGTACTGCGGACGAGGTAAATATTCTCTACCGTGCCGTTCTTTTGATAAAAGGCGTCTAGTGAGTCATTCTCAAAATCCGCATATGCATCCTTTATCGACACAAAACTTGCGTATCTGCCGACGAATGCGTAGCCCGAATTTGCACTAGGCGCGGTCAAATACCCGCGAGCGAACACATCGCTAATCTGAGTAGCGCTATCTGCTCCACTCTGCGCCTCACCCAAAATACCACCGACTACACCAGTAGAGGCTTTTAACCCAGCGTTTACGAAACTGTGTGAGATGCTACCGCCCTTTGCACGCCCTACCAAACCACCGATAGCACCATTGCTATCCCGAGCATTCGAGATATTAGCGACATCACTATCAATGTAGTACGACTGCACGATTACATACGAAATGTCGGTATTCTCTATCGTACCAGCAATACCACCAGTATAGCCTGAGCCTGATAGCCCGAGACTGCTATTTGTGCCGTTGATGAGTACTGTGTAGATATCGTAATAAGCAAAACTTATCTCACCGCCCACACTGCTACCTACTACACCACCGACTATCGTTCCTGCAGCGGTAGTGCTGATGCGCACCGCGCTCAATACATTGCTTATCAGCGCAGCACTCTGCATCGTATTGCCCTCGGCATCGACTATCTCATATTCTGCATTGTAGTAGTTTCTACCCACTACGCCGCCGAGAATTGCGATTTGCGAGTCGCTAGACAGGCTGCCTTGTGCCGAAATATGCCTTGCCTCACCAAAGTTGAGACCTATCGCCCCACCCAAGGTCGACTGCGTAGCTTTCGGCGTATTGTATGTCACCGATACCGAGGCAGTCACTGAGGCTGAATTGCGATAATTGTTGATTTGTGCCGAACCGCCGACTATACCGTAGTTTTTGCCGACAATTCCACCAAAGTTGATGATTAGATCGTCACTAGAGATGCTAGCCGAATTGATGCTGACATTGATGCTATCAGCCGTCGTACCAGCGTCCAGCATACCCACAGCACCGAGATTTGCGCTGACTAGCGTATTTTGATTGTTGCCTGCGCGCGCATAGATGTATGTCATATTTGAGCAGTACACAGTCACATTTGTGAGGCGACCATACTGCGTAATAGTATCTTCGGTACCCTCGACAGTAATTTGGCGAGTGCCCAACCTTCCGACGACTAGACCGTAATTGTAGTTGTTGAGAGCGGTAGTACCAGACGCCACAAAGACGCCTTGGCTAACGGTGTAATTGTTGATATAAATATTGATATTCTTGATTTCACCAGTCACCACCCCCCAAATACCGTAGTTTCGATAGTCGGTAGTACTACCCGAGGCGATGCTGTCAAAATTCCTCGACAGCGACCAGCCCACTATACTCTGTGCAGGGCTTTCGCCGCCGTAAACCATTGATTGCACTGTACCACTGAATGGCTTGCTTAGGCTCCCGATAGGAGTCCATTCCCAACTACTATCTTTGTTGAGTTGCTTATTAATATACGCGCTCATATCGATAGTGTTCATCAGGTAATAATTCTTGGTCAAACCCGCATCGGTAGACCCAATACTCGCCACATCGTCCGCGGTGTATAGTTGATAATACACGCTCTCACCGTCAGCCACCGTAATAGGTATACGCTTGATAGTCGACCTATCGGTTACGTTACGCAACTGCGGTGTCAAGCCCTCGGTGATTTCATCCACTTTTTGGTTCGCGACATCTTGCGGAATAATGAATACGAATGCATAGCCCGCGCGTTTTGGCTTGATAGAATATGTGCCGTCTGCCTCGTTGTATATTAGGTCGGCAGTCTTACATTGATATTGCGTCGCATAAGCGCTATCCCCTGCAGTACGCGGCAATACATTGTAATACTGATACTTATTGTTGCCCGCGTACACACGGATGACATCTTGCCCCGCCGTCCACGCTGGGAGCAATTCTGCATCGTATATAATGTACTCCAACTTTTTGTTGGTAGCGGTGGTAGGTGCGACAGAAACATCTAGCGTGTAGCCGTCATCCTTAAACAACTCAAAGTATAGTGAGTTGTTTTTGAGCGAATTCTCGTAGTTGTTGATATAAACATCGGTGATTTGCTGGATTTTGTTGGCTACTATCTTGACTTCTTGAGTAAAAGTCACGCCATTTAGGTCGGTAAGCGAAACTACTATAGTCGCCGTCACTCGCAGACTGTTACCCGCGAGAGGGCTGACGCTGACCACCGTCTCAGAACCTCTAGTGGTGCTGAGAGTAATTTTTGAAGTATTCCCCACCACTGACCAAATCGCGTCATTTGCCGTGATATTTGAGTTTGACGGGTTGACTGTCACTTTGAGCGTTTTGCTATTGTTGGCAGTGTCGTATACACTGGCAGGCTTACTACCGCCTACACCAAAACTCTGTACTTCGGCGAGCAATTCTACACTAGACTCATTGACACTAAGTGATGCCACGCGCTCGAATACTTGGATAGTAAAGGCGCTATTCATCACTTCTTCTTGCAGCACTAGACTGCTGCCGACTAGCCTATAATACTTGACCTTGATATCAAAACTTACCACACCAGCACGTTCGGTAGTGAGCACATTGCGGTAAAAGCTCGAGTTGGTATTATATAGGCTGGCGATTGAATTGTCACTCGAGATAAACTCTATCGACGATACCATTTCTGAGGTAATAGCCGCCTGTGGATAAAAGGCACTCATCAGGTACACACCGTCGCCACTACCTGTTTTGGCAATGTACGCCCGCGACAATGTCTCTACATCAGAGACACCCTCTACAGGCTTTGTCACAGTCAAGTCTGCACAATACATTACTGACGACATATTCGGGTCGAGCGAAATAGACATCGTCTTGTACCGAGCGACTACACGCACCGAGATATTGAGTCGCACCCCACTCTCAGCGAGCAAGGTGATGCGCGTTTGACCGATTTTCTTCGCGCGGACGGTAATCACGCAGTCTGTATAATCAGTGATAGACACATCCACGATATCCTCATCTTCACTAGCGACTGTGACTGTATCAAAAGATGCCGTTTGCGGAGTGATAGCGACAGTGAGGTCACGCGTATTGATGACTGCACCGCTGCCGTATTCATCCACCTCGAGTATTAGATGACTGGTAGCATTATCTAACACGGCACTGTCCACCGTCATTGAGGTAACGCTCTGCTCTAGGCTAATGGTTATCCTACGCACCACTTCATCCTCGGTACCGCGAGTATCCGCAGCATACACTAGGATATCAAATTCACCATACCCCTTACTATTAGTCAAGTACATTGTCGTGCCGCTCTTGATATTATCGAGGCTGCCCGTGAATGGCTTGTTGTCTATTAGCAGGCTACTCATTAGGGTCAAGTTTTCCGCCTGAGTGGTGGTGTCTACTGCAATGCTAATATTGGTAAAGAGCATACTGTCAGGCGAGATATTCAGGCGCAACGGCGTACCTTTTACCCCTGACTGATATTGATCAAACACCCTCAGATGCACATCGGTACTCCCTGCCACGCCGTTGACCGAAATGGCTGTTGGATAGTCGACTATGCGCACTGCAAAAGTCTTGGTCAATACTATAGAATTCTTTACCCCTGCGATAGTAAAGTGAATATTCACATCGCAAAATTCGTCCAAAGCCTCCACACCAACCAAGGTAAACTGCTTTGTCTTTGCGTCAAAAGTAACGCTCAACACGCCTCTTTTGTTGGTTTCTTCGTCAAAAACGATATTGTTTTCACTAGTAATCGAGTATTCGATGCTAGACGGCGCATTGACGGTGAGAATGGCTTTGTTTTTGTTTTTCGCGTTTTTGATGAGGGTAATTTCGCTGACGTCACCCTCTTGCCCCGCCATAGTAAGAGTAGTGTTTTGATCTGTCAACGGGTTATAAATCCTGACGCTCTGGATAGTATAACTCAGCGCAGCCAACTGCTCTGTGGTATATCCAGACTTGTCCAATGGCGCAGCGGAGAGAGTAGCGTAGCCGTCGGTGAGATTTTGGAGAGTAAACTCCTCATCCGACGAAACGGTCACCCCGTCAATCTTGTACTCATATACTGGCACGGTGGCGTCGCTAGGGTAAAATTGAAACAAATCCCCCGGCAAGAGCGAAAACGGCGTACCTAGCGGGATACCCAATTCACCAGCGGCGTATTTGCTCCCCGTTATCCTTTGCGGCGTAACAATATTGGTGACATTGATCCTAGCCTCGGCGTTGCGGTTTTCAATGCTGTATGCCGTGACCACGGTAGGCGCACTAGTCGAGGTGACACCCGTGATAGTAGCCCTCGTGCCGTCGGCATTCGGCGTCACTACCACATATCGGCTGTCGCTGCTCCACTCGATTTTGGGCGACATTGAGCCCGAGATACCCAGCACTTCTGCCGAGACGACCGCAGACCACGATAGGTCGTCTTGCCCAGTCGTCTTGACCAATGTTAGGTCATATTCTCCTTCTTTTTCACTCTCTACTAGCCCTGAGGCGCTCAACTTGATAGACAGATTGTCGATATTATTACCACATCCCGCAAAGCATAGCCCGCAGACCAGCAGCAAAATCAAGACCCCGCACCACAAGTAACGTAATTTACTCATCGCCATTGCTCCGAACCCCTATTTTTCCTTTTTATTTTGCGTATTAGCAAGTATTTTTATGTCAAAAAAAGTTATATTTTTGCTCAAAAACGCGACTATAAAAAATACCTTGTCTAATTTTAATATATTTTGCCAAATAAAGCAAATAAAATGAGGCTTGTAGCATAATTTTTTGGAGAAATTTGCACAAAAAAAGACTAGGTCTTTATTCCTAGTCGATTTTTACACAAACTATTGCTTTTCTTGCTCCAACAACTTTGACGCTGCACGCTCGGCAGTCTTGTACGAGCCGCCAGTCTTGGTCACCTCGCCATACGCGTCGGTGAGGCTGTACCTAAGTCCGCAAGACTTGACCTCTTTTATCAAAGGCGACACTGCAGCATTGGCATAAGGGCGGTTGTTCCGCGAAGTCATCACGCAGTTATCAATGTACAAGCCGTACTCTTTGTTGCCGAAATACTGCAGGCTCGGGTTGAGTTTTGCACATTGCTCATTCTCTTGGAGATTGCGCTCAAATGCCTTGATTACCTGTGGGTCACCAGCACTCAACTTGGCTACTAGACGCCTATCGACAGACACAAGACGCCCGTCTTTGTCGAGGTTCATCATAACAATCGAGCAACTCTTTGCCCTACCGCCCAACAGCAGCCCTTGGATATATGACGCACTCATAGCATACTCACCAGCATAGCGCTTGTCCGATACGAGGTACATCAACCTATCACCGTCAGCATTGATGATTTGCTTTATTTCGCAAACAGGTATCTTTCTACGTGACGCAATTTTCTCACACAACTTCCCAAAACTCACATCTCTGAGCGCTGGGTTTTTGAGAATACTCACCACGACCTTATTCCCGTCGATTTTTTCCTGCCCAATAAGCTCAACATCGAGGTCGGTTATCTCGTGATTACGCCTCATAGCACTGCTCGCATAGTCAAAATTTTGCTGCGAGTAGTCGGTATTCTTTTCCGCAATCACATAGTCCTCGCGAGTCAACGGCGATACTCTCTGCACGCCCAACATATTCATCCTAAACACTTTGACTGCAGTATCCCTATTCTGTGCCAATACATTGAGCGCCATATATCTCGCCTTTACCACATCATTGGTCATAGCCATCTCAGCCCCTGCTCTCTGCCGCATATAGATGACATTAATCTCCTCCTCTGGCTGGAGAAACAACTCAAAATCAACATTGCTAGAGCCACACGCTGCTAGCGCGCGCTTGATATTGATTAGCCCATCTCTGCGCGCCACACCCGACAGACGGTTGTTTACACTAAAGCACACCACAGGTGCCACACCAGCATCCAAAAGATTGTTGTTACAGTCAAAAAAGTAGCATTTTACATCAGGGTCGTCATTAGATACAAAATGCTCGATGAGCATACCTTGACTCATCAAATTAGCACGGACAGACGCATCCTGCGCCGCCAAAATGCAGTAGTTGTTCCCCCTAAATGACACTCTGCCAAAGTCGATGTCTTGATTCTCGTGCTTTGCGTTGAAAAATTGCACCCAATGTTCAAAACTAGCCTCTACCTCAGGGGTAGCATTTTTGATGACCGCCACTGGCATAATCTCACCGAAGTCCAATTCCTTTAAAAATAACCTATCATAAGCATTGAGCATATATTGCGTTGATTTTTGTTTTTCCATTTGTTTTCTCCTTACTTTTACCTATATTTTTGTCAAATTTTACACAAATTTTTTTTGCTGATTAGTCGTCGATTTTTTATTAATTTTTGTGATATTTTTTACGCGCGTTTTTGAGTGGTATTTTACCAAATTTAATATCTGTCTTGCGCGTTTTACGAATAGTCCTATTTCGACTTTCACGGTTTTCGCGATTTTATCCCGACTCACAGCGCTACTATTTTTCGTTTTTTGCCACCTTTCTTTTGGACAAAACGGCGAGTTTGTGAGGGCTGTTTTACTACTGCTTTAGCCTACTTTGTAGAGACCTATCGCTATTGTTTTGGTAGTGGTTTTTCTGGGGCGATTTGCTAGTAGTTTTACTCATCAAGATTGCTTTTTTGAGGCGCAATTATTGAACGTTTTATTGTCTGAATAGCAACTCGCGTTGTGCCACAAATATCGGATCAGAAAATGTCTTTTCCTTATTAATTTTTGCAGACCTAGCCTCGGCGCCGTCGCCAATCTCTCCGTTAATTAGCATTTGCTCAGTGCGATGCTCAGCATAGAGTTTTCGTGTAGTCGGGCTCATATACTTGCAAATATTCTCTTGATTTGACCCGCCGCGGTCGTCTAGTATCTGCGTGTCGTAATAGCGAGCCACCTTAGCCCATACTCTATTCATTATACACGTACGCGCAGTGACAGTCTTGTCATGAGCCGCGGTTATCTTGTTTGCGTGCAAGATTATAGTCGCATCTCTACCACCAGCCCCACACTTGCTAGCCATAATTCCGCCACATCCGTACCGACTTACCAAATTGTTTGAATATTCCACCAGTTCTTCTAGTTCGCGATTTTTGATATCCTTTATCACGAATAGCGGCACATCAAAAATATCGTGCAAGTCCCCCGCAGCATCGATACCGTACACCCGCGACTCTGTATACCACTTTGGGATATTCCTATTTAATTTACTCACCAGCGACATCCGCATCCTATATCCTAGCATCGCATCTTGCTCATTTTGCGCGAATAGTATGTATGACGCAGTGTCGCAGTATCTGAATGTCCCCGTCTCTCCGCTCGGCACCAACTCGTACTCAGTAGGCAAAAATCTCCCAGCAGGACCGATATTTTTTATCCCACGCATCAATATCGAAGTCCCAAAATCGATATACAGCATAGGCACCAGCCCTCGCGCCTCGTATTCGGCGACGAGGTCGCCAAACTCCTCATAAATATTCCTGTTTTCCATAATACACTTATCCTTCACCTTTTTCCTTATATATAGATTATATCACATTTTTGCGGCTTTGACAATACCCAAATTGTCGATTTTTGCCCCAAATCGCCCCAAAAACCTCCCGAAACAAAAAATTTGCGAATTTTTTTTAAATTTTTGGTAAAAATTATTGACATATCACAAAAAATTTGCTAAACTATGATTGTTCTTGTCTTGGGTATCAATAAAAACTGAGAGTACCTTCCTCTTTTATTGACCAATCCCTTCACACGCTCGTATTAGCGAGCACCCCAAGGCAAAAACATTATTCCCCAATAGCTCAGTCGGTAGAGCGTCCGGCTGTTAACCGGCAGGTCGCAGGTTCAAGTCCTGCTTGGGGAGCCAGTTTACCACCCACCGTTTCGGTGGGTGGTTTTTGTTTGTGTTTTTGCGGGGATTGAATTGACTTCTTTCCTTGGTCTTTAAGATTTGGTATGCAACAAGTTTTTGGCTACTATTCAACGCGTAATACCTGCATAGTACTTGCATAATTCTACAGAATTTTGGTGATTATCCCCCTTATTCCATCACAAAACGCGGCAAATCACTCAATTATCGCCATAATAATATACCACTCAAATCAACTTCTCTCCCTAAATACAAAAAACAGCAACCTTACACTCTACACAAACGCCAAAAAACTACTATTCTATCTCAGATAACAAAAAAGAGACAGTCTGAAACTGAACTTCCACCGCCTCAAAAAAGTTTTCCGATATGCTAATAAATATTATTCAAAAATTAACAATAAACAATAAATTAATACTCCACAATTCTCACAACTACTCAAGCGCATAACGAATGAACGGCTAACAAATTTACCACTCAAAAAAAGATGTTGTCACCTCAAAATCGCTCTTGCGAACGAAAAATCGGCTCGAACGGGCGCATATCGCAGAAAAATCAATTAAAATTCAATAAAATTAACCAAATTTGCCCTATCAATAGCGATTTGCAATTCGCTAATCTTTTGTCTCAAGTCGCCAGCATCCTTTTTGACCTTTGCGACATCGAATAGACACTCAGTGTACTCTATTACCCCATTTGTCGTCAAGCGGCGTGACAACTGATTGTTGTCTGCCATTCCGTCCAAATGCTGCCTTTCGTTACACAACTGCGCCAAATAAACCAGCGCTTCGCCAATAGTCAAATCAAAGCCGTCGATTTTGACCGAGCAGTTCGCTTTTGCCAAGGCTGACCTTATTTTGCGCACCTCAGCATCGAGGCGTGTAATCTCAGCCCGTACAGCCGCGTAGTCATAATCGGTAGCGATTTTTTGTTCCCCCTCTTTGTACGACACTCTAAAGTTCTCTGCTTCTCGCCTAAGCAATAGCCTCTTTTGCTCCTCATATTCCTTAATCATTTTCATAGCCTGCGTATGACAAACTCTCATTACATCACCCCCGATTTTTTGTTTTGCTCTGCAGCGATTTTGCATAATTATACATTTTACCCAACTTACGAAAAACTCACAGAAATTACGCAAACCGCACACAATTCCCATAATTATATCAAAAAATATATACTTTGGTCAAGCAAATTTCGATTATGCAACATAATTTACTCAATTTACTCGCAATACAAGTATTATATGCCCTATTACAGCAAATGGTGATTATTCATCAAAACTTATATTTATGCAAAACCACCCTACAATCAATCGTGCCAAATTCCACCACAAAAAAGCCGCCTCTACTTTCTTGCCGCAAACAAAAAACAATCTCAAATCACGCTATTTGAGACTGTTTTTTGTTTGTAATTATTTCAGAGCGACTAAGTCACTAGCCAAAATGGTGTATTGTGTTGAATTAATACTATCATCGCCGCGCTTTACTTCAAAATAAATCTTGTCACCCTCGCGCACCGTTAGCAGCAAATCACCCAATTCGTAGTTTTTGTCGAGGTCATACCTAGTCGAACCGATGAAAAACGCCATCAAAACGTCATCTTTCTCCAAATTCATCTTGTACGCGATAGTGTTGTCTGCCACCTCAATAACGCCGATTGTCTCTACCACCCTACCGCTACCCATGGTTTTGTCGTAGACAAATTTTGATTCTTTCGCCTGAACAGTCACACCCAAAGTCACTTTGTATGCGCTAGTCGTCGCAGCGTCGCCGTCATTATAATAATATAAGATGTTTTCTACAGTATTTTTGACAATACTCAGCGGAATTGCGTAGTTTACATTTTGGTCGTCGCCGTCACCTGAGTTTGTAATACCGATGAGTTGACCCTTTTCGTTAAACAAACCACCGCCCGAACTACCGTGATAAATCGAAGTATCAATTCTCATCGAGCGATACTGCCTAGTTTGGTCAATCGCGAGCGTGATATACTCACTTTCCACGCTCACGACACCCTCAGTCACGCTCAAGCCCATACCTTCGACATTGCCGACCGCGATAGCCGTTTCGCCCACAGTGTAGTCGTCAGCAAAGGTAATTTCCTTTACATTTTCATTAATTTGCTTCAATTTTGCGGTATTTGTCCTCAAAATCGCCAAATCTTTCTCACCGCTACCACCGATGTACTCGAGTTCGATACCATACTTGCCATAGTCATATTGAGGATAGCCATCCTTGAGCACGTTATTCCCGTTGGTATCCTTGACTACTGAATTTGCCCCCTCAGAGCCGTACAGATAGCCCACCACCCTATAAGCAATGTTGCCGTTGTTGTCAGCATTGACACTTGAACTGTACACAACGTGGTAATTCGTGATAATATAGGTATAATCGTCCTCAATTTTGTAAATCACGCCCGAGCCACCGCTACGAGACACGGTATCATTGGTTGCAGTGGTCCAAAAACTTGTTTGCACCGTTTCCGTCGTCTTGAACTCAGAATACAAAATCATACTAGACAGCAGGCACTCATTAGTGACCCTCGTCTTGTCGATATTCTCATATGTCAGGTATTCGTGCAAAAAATCGTCATAAGTAGCGTCGGGATGAAGCGTCAAATACTCATTAAAAAGGTCGTCTACAGTTACATCAGCAGCATCTTTGCCATCCTTGCCGTTCGCACCGTTGGCACCATTTTTTACCTGAAAAGTCGAGGTCGTGCCATCTGTATAAGTGATAGTATACGTATCCACCAGCCCGTTTGTGCTGGTATATTCAATATTCTTGACCGCCACCGAATCTGAGCATCCTGCAAAAAATATGCAACATGGCATCACGATAGCCAACAACATAAAGCACATCGTTTTTGCAAATTTATTCATTTTTACTCCTTATAATATTGATAGATACAGATATTATACCACTAAATTCGATTTTTTTACAACCGAATAACCCAAAATTCTACTTTTTGAACCCAAATTTAACTAATTCGGCGCAAAAAATTTTTTAAATATTGACAAAAGGCAATACTTATGATAGAATAAAAAGAGTACAAATGAATTTTAATTTTAATGCGCTTGGCAAATATCTCTGTATTTGTTTTTTTTGATTTTACAAAAGTAAAGCGCAAATGATTGCTTTGTAAATCAATCAAACGACCGATTTTGTACAAAAAAACGATTATAGAGGTAAAAAAATGAAATTATTTAGCGATTTGGGGCTAAATGACGAAATCGTAGCGATTTTGCGCGATTTGGAAATCACCGCCCCGACAGAAATTCAAGCCCGCGCTATCCCTACGGTCTTGGAAGGAAAGGATGTCGTAGGGCTGAGTCAGACCGGTACGGGCAAAACTTTTGCGTTTTCCCTACCGCTCATCCAAAACACCACTCCACAAAAGTATGTGCAGTCGATTGTGCTGTGCCCTACTAGAGAGTTGGCTGAGCAGATTTTGCTAGAGGTCAAAAAAGTGACCAGCCGTCTCGATGGGGTGCGCGCTGTGGCAGTTTATGGCGGTGCTGATATGCAGCGACAAATCTACAACCTAAAGCGTGGCGCAAACATCGTCATCGGCACACCGGGGAGAATTCTCGACCACATCAAACGCAAAACACTAAAACTTGGGCTAGTTGAGCGCGTCGTTCTCGACGAGGCAGACGAAATGCTCAATATGGGATTTAGAGCAGATATAGAAGAAATTTTGCGCAATACCCCACCCACTCGCCAAACGATAATGTTTAGTGCGACAATGTCAAAGGACATTATGTCGATTACCAAAAACTTTATGAAAAAGCCGACGACTATCCAAGTCGGCTCACCGAACACCACAATCGCGAGCATCAAGCAAAGTTATTTTGTATGCCCAAAAGACAAGAAAAAACGCGCTTTGCACGCGCTACTCAGCGAGTTGCCTCGCGGCAGAACCATAATTTTTTGCAATACAAAGAAAATGGTGGACAGCGTACAGGTTTATCTGAGGAAAATGGGCTTTATGGCGCTCGCACTGCACGGCGATATGCCGCAAAACGTGCGCAAACGCGTGATGAACGAGTACAAGGCAGAGTTGAATAACCTGCTCGTGACCACTGACATCGCGGCGCGCGGTATTGATGTAAAGGACATTATGCACGTCATAAACTTTGACCTGCCACAAAACAACGAATACTACATTCACCGTGTCGGTCGTACAGGACGTGCAGGTAAAACTGGTAACGCGTACACCCTGCTCAATACCCCTGAACAAATCGCCGACATCCTAGAAATCGAAAGAAAAACAAAATCAAAAATTACCGCATCTAGTCTAACACTAAATGGTACCACTACTCAGAGAGAGCCTACTCAAAACAAGCCACGCGGTAAAAAACTCAATATCAAATCTCGTGAGAAACGCGCCATCATCTCAGGGCGCACGACTGGCAGCCGCTACAATGACAAAATCAGCATCAACGGCAGCAGCAAACTCGGCAAAAAGCGCCGCACCCTGCGCAATACTCACCACACCAAAAAGCAAAATCGCACTACACAAAACTAAAAGAAGCAAAATTGCTTCTTTTTTTATTATATATTATGCACTCACGCAAGTACTATGCAACGCATAGTACTTGCGTGAGTGGGCTTAAAATGGCGCAAAAATGGTCAAAACTACATTTTTGCTTGCATTTGCGTTGACTCTGCCCCCCTCTTCTCTACCGACATTGTGTCGTCAAAAGTATTATCTGTGCCGTCGGCAAAGTAGTTGCCAATCTTGATACAGTTGTCGATATTGACACCTTTTGATAGAATGAATGAGCCTTGGATGGTTGAGTTTTTGACAGTGGCATCACGGTCAATCACCCCACCCTCTTTTGCGACGATGATAATTGAATTCTGTACATCGGCATTACCTCCTACTATCACTGCACTGCCGCCCTTGCCACCTGTGAGGTTTGAGCCAAAAATCGAGGCGTCATCCGTCGCAACTACAAAATCGAGATTGCTATTGCTGACTTTTGCATTACCTAGCACGATAGAATTTGACACATAGTAGCGAGCGTCTGAATTGACAATGCAGTTGTCGGTAAAACTGCTTTTTTGCGTAATTACCTTGATAACCTGCGCGGATTTGTCGAATTTGCATTGAGAACGAGCCTCAACATCAATGAGCAGCGCATTGTCTGCGACTTTTGAGCCGTCGAGGTGGCAGTTTACCACCACGCTACCCCCAGACATTTCGCAATCCTTGATATTCGATTTTGTGATGTGGGCATTGTCGCCGATTGAACAACCGTCCGACACATACGACTGCACGATATTTGCCTTGCCAGAAATTTGGGAATTTCTAATAACCGAATCCAGTACCTCTACATTGCCAGAAACATTACAGTAGAGCAGATTTGCGCCTTGGATTTTGACCGCATTCCTAATAATTGTATTCTCTACCGACGCCCAAGTTTTCACCACGATACCGTCGCCAGCGATAATGTTGGCAAATTTTTGCTCAACACCTTTTTTGGCACCTGCGGCATTAGTACCCCTTGTTTCGGTGTCCAATGTGCGCAAATTCTCAGCCACTACCCCTTGTTTCCCCTTGCCGTTGATTAGCGCGCCGTTGATATCAATATCATTACCAGTCAAACGCACGACCCCATTCAGCAGACTATCGTCAATGACCAAAAAGCCGTTGCCGCCCACTTTGACATCGCCTTTTAGGATAGAATTCCTGATTACGCCCGAATTGCTAATGCACTGCGCACCGTCACAAATGTATGAATTGTCACGAATTTGCGCATTGTCGCCACAAAAAACGCAGCCGTCAAACACCCACGTATCATCGAATTGATAAATATTGTTTTCGTGCTGCACAAAACCGCCCAAATCGCCCTTTTTGATATTGCCAAACGGCGTAGCGATATTGCGCAACGCCCTGATACGATAAATGGTGTACTCCCGAGCGGGGCTAACATCTTTGTTGATGATTTTGCGGCTGTCCTCATACACCAGTTCATACTTTGGCTGACGAACTTTCTTTGCCTCTTGCAGCATCTGTTGATGCAATTTCGCCCGAACTCTCGCGATAATGCCGCTACCACTAGTCACGAGCGCAGAGATGTCCTCTGGTTCGTTTACCTGCGCCACCTCGCGCTCGATTTTGAGAATTTCTCTATAACTTTTGCTATTCATTCCAGTCATAATTTGCCCCCATTTTTGTATATTTTAATTATATAAAAAATTACAAAACAATGCAAATAATTTTGTAGAGAAAAATATTTTTGGCTCAAAATTCTTTGAAAACAACAAAAAAACGAGCAAAAACAGCGTTTTTACTCGTTTTTTTGAGATATTTTTGACTTTTTGATGCGTGTAGACTTTTTGGTCACGCCCTACAGTCAATTCACTCAAGCATCTTTTTTGTAAAAAATCTTGGTCGTGCCGTCAGTCCGAGTCAATTCCGAACCGCTCAGCGTGTATGTATTCTCACTACCTCCATAAGTGATAACAATCGCATTACCCTCCTGCCGCCAAGTAGCGCTAACTGCGGAGGCTGTCCCGATTTTTACCGTGCCCGTCTTGTCAGTATTCAATTTTATCTCATTACCAAAGATGTCATCCTGCCCTTTTTTGTCCGTCGCGGTCGAGGTAATAGTCGTACCGTCTACTACCACCCTATCCACTTTCCAAGTGCCGTCAGGGCTGACGCCACCACACGCAGCGAACAGCAGCAAACTGCCGACCGCCAACAACAAAGTCACGACTATGCAAGTTAAAATTTCACTTTTTTTCAATTTTCTCTGCATTTTTACTCCTTACAAATCAATACTCAGCGTTTCCGCCACATTGTTGCAATCGAAATAATCATCAAAATTCCGCATAAAAAGCAACAGCAATCTGTAGTTTTCACTACTCAAATTCAACTTTTCACACCCATTTACCACCGCCAAATTCATATTATCCCTCCTTTACAATATCAATATAGCACAGTTTGCCGAACGGGCGCAAATTTTACCACATAGCAACGCTCAAATCGACAAAACTAGTGAAAAAACTGCTTTTTTGCTCATTTTTTTTGATTTGGGCGGCTATTTTGCCTCAATTTTAATTGGTAAGGAGGCTTTTGTGATTTAGTTTTGCATAGCATTTTACTAGCAGCCAACACCCCCGCGCGCCTGCGAAATGCGCCCAAACAAACAAAAAAGCCGTAAAAACTTACGACTTTTTTTGTTGCTACCTGCCTCAAATTGAGTTTCTCGTTAATCACAATCTAGCGACCGCAGTGCGGGACATTATCGAGATGTCTGAGTGCTCTGGTAGATGAACACCTCATAAGAGTCTCTAGTATCGGTATCTGCTGCGACACTAGTGAATACATATTTGTCGCCGTCCTTGACTAGGCGAAGCCTTGTGTTGGCGGTTTCGCTCCTGTTTGGACAATAAATCGTCACAGCACCGCTCTCAGAATCAAACTCGGTCGAGTTGCCATATGAACTCTTGTTGCCATATTGTCTATAAATCTTACCGCCGCTCACCGAAGTGTAGCCAGTCCTGTAGATGTATGGCGAGCCAAATTCTCCTACCGTACTACTAGCAGACGAATAATCGACATATGAACCATAGTAGCCTGTCAGGAATTCGGTATAATTGGTACTCTGATTTGCATAATATTTTGCATTCACGAATGCAAAGTCATTGCCTTCACCAATAATAAGATTGCCGTCGGTGTCTAGGGTCGCCTTGCGCGCCTCTACCTCTACATTGTCTGCACCAATATCAGGCATTTGCATAATGTAGTAGTCACCGTCCGCATAGCCGACGATTGTGTAGTAGTACAAGTAGAAGTTTATACAAATTGAACCTTCATTTGTCTTAAACTCATCTTTTGACGAAATTTTTTTGTAAGCGAGGGTCGTAATCGTCGCATCTTGAGTAAATGCTGTCGTGCCGTCATACTTCAATTCAAACCTGTATTGACCTGCTTGGACAGGGCCGCAGAATTCATTTCCGACAGTGAATTTTCCGTTTGTTGGCCCAAAATTGCCTATCGTTGTGCCGTTAATCGTCACATCAACGTCTTGGGTGTCGACTTTTGCGCCCGTGTTTTTGTCCGTCCAAGCGTAGGTAATCTTTTCCCAAATCTTTGATTTTTTAGGGAAATCATACAGAGCCACGCCGTTGACAGTGACATCGCGCAGCGAAATGAACGCAGCCTTACCATTGTACCAGTGGTCGAGATACGAATGCGAATTGTTAAATTCGATTTGCACTTCTAGCGGATTGATTACGACAATGGTCAATATTGCTGCAGCGACATTCACATCGTGTTTGTAAGAATAAGTGATTGTATAAGTTCCGGCTGCATTAAAGTTTACCGAGCCATTGTCAATCGTATAATCGATGGCAGCGAGGCTGGTAGAATTGCCTGTCGATTTGCCGACGCCGCTGACAGCGAAATTCTCATAATCTACAGCATCGTCGCCAATCGTATACACCAGTTTGCCATTCACAAATCCAGCCTTGGCTAGAGTATCCGAGTCAACCTCTAGCGACTCAAATTTCTCATTAAATCTAGCCTTGATTTCCATAGCCTCGCTAATCGTCAAGTTTATCGTACGCTCAGACTCGAGCAGTTCGTCATACGAATTGGTAGTCGGATTGTACTTGTACCACCCCAAGAAATCGTACGAACTACGCTCTTGGACAGCAAAACTTACCTCTTCGCCAACTTGATAAAACCTTTTTATTGCACCACTCTCGTGGTAAGTATTGCCGAATGCATCAATCAACCCACCTTCAAAATAACCAATATCAACGGTCAATGAGACAGAACTCTGCTCATATTTGCCATACAGGCTCACATCGTGGGCTGGCATTGCAAAACAATATACTAGATCTTTTGAAACAAAACTATCATCACCCGCATTGTACCAACCCTTGAATGAATAGCCATAGCCTTGACCATATGGGTCATTCGCTCTAGTTTGGAGAGTAATCAGTTTTCCCTCAGGGATGAGCGCCTCAAAAGAGTCGTCATTGTATACGCCGTTATAAAGGAAATACAATTTGTCGGCAGTAGAAACACTCAGAATGTGTCCACCCTCTACTACCTGAATCTTGAGTTCTGCCTTGATATTAGGGTTGTTTTTGTGCGAATAAGTAATCGTATAAGTACCGGCTTTGGTGAAATCTAATCCACCCTTGTCAATATTCACCTGACTTTTGGCATCTATCGTAAAGCCATTCGCTTTTAACCCTTTCACTTCCACATCGTCAGGGTCTGGAGTGTCTGCACTACCTTTCGCTACCAGAGTGGTAGTAGGCTGCCCATTCCTATAACTAAAACCATAACTCTTTGCATCCAGTACCAACTCAACAACATCGTCTTTGTGCGCGTAAAGTGCTAGAATGTTGAGATTTTTGCTGAGCGTAAAAGTGTATGTTTCGTCCTTGGAAAGCAGAGTATCTTGGGTCGCTTCATCAAAGTCGCTCGCCTCATACCAACCTAAAAACGAATAGTCAGGATAGCAATGCGCCTTTACGGTATACTGCGAGTTTTGTGCAATGTTTTGAGTATCATAAGTGATATCTGTATCGCTACTATTGCGCACAGTCCCACCATCACTACGGCTAGGGATAATCGTACGCGCCACTGAGTACAGTGTAAATGTCGACCCACTAGCAGCACCGCCTCCAGCACTTGTGCCGTCGCCAGAACTACTGCCGCTACCGTCTGCTGGAGTTATTTTCTTTACTAATACAAATTTTGAGAAACTGCTCGTCTCAAAAGTTATCTTGCCTTGAGAATATGTGGCAGAGAGTCTCTCTATGCTCCCATTGCTCTTGATATGCAAAACATCGTAGCCTGAGAGATTTTGGGTCACAGGGATGGTGACCTTGACCTTGCCGCTAGGCTGCACCTTGACGCCGTCGCTTACGATAGACAGGTCAAACACATAAACAGGCTGCGATTCGTCATAACTTTGCCCTGATATAGCGCTCAGTACCTGCTTCCCTTCGGTACTATCTAGCGCCACAGCCTCAGTCTCAAGGGTCGCATCTTTGGGGAAATCTCCTCCCTTTACCACAAAACCGCTATTGTTCTTTAATTCCGACGCGTCGCCCATACTACAAGCCGCAAAAGCGAAGCAGGCAACCATAAGGGTCACAATCAGAAAAAATGTCAACAAAACGGATTTTGTCGTCGAATAAGACTTCATTCATTCGCTCCTTTATTATTTATTCCAATTTAGCCCTAATGGATTTTTCTCCCTTTCGCTAAATCTATTTTTATTATATCACACTATACACAAAATCGTATACATTTTCGGTTATTTTTTGATTTTTTTGCGTATTTTTTATTATTTTTTGATAATTTTTTCTTTTTAGTTTTTTATTAAATAGAGTTGATTTTTATTTTTTGGCGGTTTGGACGAACAAAAAGAAAGCCCGTTTTGGGCTCTCTAGTTTTGCATATTGGGCTATTCGATTTCGTTATTAATAGGTATCGTTTTTATCATATGATATTTCTCACTCAAAAAACTTCAATTATATTATACTTACTATCCCATAATATTTAAAACACTCGGAGCAACTGAATAAAAAATTGATTTTTTATTATTTTGATAATACAGTGAGCTAAACTGTGATTTTGCCAGCAAAATATCACAAGTAAGCGAGGACGCATTATATTATTTTTGATTTTCAGTTTGATTGTTTGATTTTTTATTATGATTTTGCGATGGGCTTCGATTTTTTCTAATTTTTCATAAAAATCAAAAATTTTGGACTCCTGCCAGTCTCACAAATAAGACTTGAAAAGCCCAAAACCACATTTTTCTCAAAAATCTCACAAAACAAAAAATCGCAGAAACCACAATACTATGTACATTTCTGCGACTTTTATTTGGTTGTAGGAAAATAAGGATTTTCCTTTCGTCAACTTGGTGCCACTACCTATTTTTATACAATTGTGTACACCTTGTAAAAAGTGTGTATAGTTCTAAAATTTTGCGTACAGCAGGGAAAAAGTGCGTACACATATAAATTATATTTTTTTGTTCGATAAACCAAGTATCATTAAATAATATAGTTAACCATTCCATAAATCAAATGGCATATCATAAATATTACAATAGGTATAACAGCAATCATGTTTTTTCTGTCAATAGCAAAAAACAGAAATGCCAAACATGGGAAAATAATCAAACCTAATATAACAATTGCATTCGTCACGCCGATATAATAAAACATCCAACATACAAAATACAGTAAGCAACAAATGATTGTAGCTATAATAAATCGTGTGATACTTATTTTTTTACGATCTTGGTTAATGAATATACATAACGATATAACCATTAGTACCTGACATATAGATGCTATTACATCTACTATTTTTGTAATTGACTCTCCCCTTAAAATATCATTCGGGGCGGGAACTGCAAACCAAATAAAATTAGGAATCATAATAAAAATAAAAGTCATCAATCCCCATATATCAAAACCTACTTTATATTTTTTTATCATCTCAATATCTCCATAAATTCCAATTTATCAATGAGTTTATTATACTACAAAAACCATATTTTTTTCAATATATCCGCAACCATCTACATAATGTTTGTAAAGAAAAAAGGTCTGACAATTATCGTATCAAACCTATGCTTTTTAAATGGTGCGGTTGAGAGGATTTGAACCTCCACGGGTTATACACCCACTAGGACCTGAACCTAGCGCGTCTGCCGTTCCGCCACAACCGCATATTATTATTATAGCAGAGTTTTGAACCTTTGTCAATAAAAAAGAGCGACATTCCTCGCTCAATCATTTATCCTATCAGCATCAAAATCCCGAATACTACGAGTAGCATAGATGCAGCGGTCAGCACCGCCCCCGCCCAAAACATACTCTTGAGACTGCGCAAATTGGCGTTGATTTGCTTTTCCTCTTTTTTGGAATATGCAAAATTCTTTGGGTCAAAATCGGCGTAATTTTCGTCAGCGTAAATGTACGCATCCAGATATTTTTGGTCATCAATTCGCTTTTTGTACGCCTGCATCTTTTGATACCGCCTAAAGGTGAACATTCCGCTAGCAATCCCCATAAATACGCCTGTAAAAATCGAGAACCCTTGCCACACAGAGATAAGGCACGCGCTCGCAATCGCCAGCGCCACCGCACTCAGGATGCAGATAATATCAATTTGTACTCTCATACGCGCATCCTAAAAAAATGCACCGACGATAATTGCCGCAATAATCAGGACAGTGCCGACGATTTGCAATGCCAAAAACCAGCGATTACTCTTTGTCTTGGCATACGAAAAACCTGCAATTATAGTAATAAAGTACGCCAAAAGGCTAGAACAAAACACCAGCGCTGACACAAAATCGCTGATTTTGAAAATCATTATTCCGCTGCCGTGCTGAAAAATCGACACCAAAAGCGAGATGACCAACGCCACAGCGATTAGCATTGTCGCCAAAAATCCCATAAAATTTAGCGCGTGTCTAAACTTTAAATTTGACATAAATCCTCCTCAAATCAATTTAATTCATTATACTAGACTAATACTATTCTTGTCAAGAATTATTCTCTTTTTTTCGCAAAGTCTCCACGACTGTACGGAAATAAGCGGGCAACTCTGCGTAAAACGACATTCTCTCCCCTGTCCGCGGGTGGGTAAACTCGATATATTCAGAATGGAGCAACTGCCCTGCTAGTCTAAACTTTTGCTTTTTGTAGCCGTACACAGAGTCGCCGACAATCGGGTGCCCGAGGTAGGCAGAATGGACGCGGATTTGATGAGTGCGCCCCGTTTTGAGCGTACAATTACACAGCGTATATCCTGCAAAATACTCCTTTACATCAAACTGCGTAATCGCCACCCTATCGTCAGGGTTATCCGTCACCGCCATTTTCTTTCTATCGGTAGAGGAACGCGCAAAATAGGTCTGCAGCGTGTACTCAGTATAAGGGAAACGCCCCTCCAAGAGCGCGATATAACGCCGCAAGCAAGTTTTTTCTGCGATTTGTTTCGCCAAATCGCGGTGAGCGGTATCGTTTTTTGCCACCAACATCAGCCCGCTAGTGTCCTTATCTAGTCTATGCACTATCCCCGGACGCAGTTCGCCATTTATACCCGACAAGTCCTTTATGCGATACAGTAGCGCATTGACCAGCGTGCCGTCGGGATGACCCGGACTCGGGTGAACAGTCAACCCTTGAGGCTTGTTGATTACAGCCACATCGGAGTCTTCGTACACGATATCGATAGGGATATCTTGCGGAACGAGGTCAACAACGACAGGCTCTGGGAATTCGACAGCGATTTTGTCGCCGACTCGCAGGCTATAGCCCGCCTTTTGGGCTTTTTGATTGACGAGAATACAACCCTTTTTGATGAGTTGCTGCAGCCCGCTACGCGAAAAATTGGGGTAACGTTCGACCAAAAAGGTGTCCAGCCGCACCCCGCGTTCACTCTCTGTGATTTCTATTATCTCCATAAGAGGATTTTCTCCTTATGCTTTTATCATTTCTTTTTCTTTTTCGCCACGAAAGCTGAAGAATAGCATCCAAATAATAATGCAGATGCAGCCTACTGTGAGGGCGATGTCGGCGATGTTGAAAATTGGGAAGTTGATAAATTCAAGTTTGATAAAGTCGCGCACATAGCCGAGCGCGATTCTGTCGACGAGGTTGCCGATTATCCCGCCCAAGAGAAGAGCAAAGCCTGTCTTGTACCAGCCATTCGCGCGAAAATCCTTTTTGTAAAATATATCAAAAGCCAGCATTCCTACGACAAAAACGCTCGCCAGCACGATGAATACCCACGTCGCGCCGCTCAAAATACTCCAGCTAGCGCCGTAATTGTGCGCGCTGCAGATGCTGACGAAATTAGGTATCAAAGGGGCTACTACGCCGTCCAAAAAATGCTTTGTGAGCAAGTCGCCAGCGATAATAAAAATCGACAATAAATAAAAATATTTTACCTGCATTCTTATGTCCTTTTGTGCTTTTTGTCTGTTTGTAACTTGACATTACTCGGGGCGAAAAAGTATATCCCCTCGCCGATTTTCTCGAACCTACCATTTAGAGCGCACACCGCGCCGCAGACAAAGTCTAGACTTCGCTCGGCTTGGGAATGGTCGAGAGCCATAAAGTTGACTATTAGCGGCAGATTTGCGCGCATTCTACGCACAAATTGCGTAATGTCGTAAAAGGTCACGGGGGCGAAAATCCCGATTTGGCTAGTGTCCATAGTCGAAATATCCAGCCCGCCGATTTGGCTAGTACTGGAGGTAGTTTTGTCCTTTGCCGTGCCGCTGATTACATCCCAAAAACCCATTTTTTGCCCCGTTTTTTGGATATTATATACTACAGCGGCGCAAAAATCAAGTGTTCTATGGTACAACTTTTGGCGAAAAGGTGCACTTTTTTGCAAAATAAAAGTATGCACCGCAGTTTTTTGGGCACATACTAATATTTTATGATGCAATAGTGTTGGTCTGGATTGCGCCGTAGTTTTTGTTGTCTACGAGGTTGGTCAATGGCGAAGCAGCGGTACCGTTGGTAAAGATTACCGCACCAGCATTAGCAGCGATAATTGAGCCGCGGTTGATACAGCCATTGATGGTGCTAGTACGAGCAGCCGTGTTGGTCGCCTTTGCGACAAAACCACCTGCGACTCCCGCCTTTGAACTAACAGCCACTTCGTTGACACATTGCGAAATCAGCCCACCATTGATAGCAGATGCAAATCCGCCGACTGCCTGACTAGCACTAGTACCACTACCAGTGACCTTGCCTGCTAGTACTAGATTTTTGATGACACCGGTCAAGGTAACGCACAAGCCGCCGATATTCGCATCGCTAGATGAGTAGTTGAGCGTTACTTTGTGCCCAGCACCATCCAGCACGCCCCCGTATGTAGTAGCAGGAGTAAATGTAGACGTAGTAGTCACGATATCTGCTGTAAGTTTGATATTCTGCCCGCCAGCCATAGCCGTCTTGAGTTGGGCTGCCGTGCTAACTAGGGTAAAACTAGAGGTCGACAAAAAGGTAGGCGCAAAAGTCTCCCCTGTCCCCGGGGTCACAGTCTTGGTAGTAGCGAACTTGCTAGCCACGCTACTCTTGGTACGAGTCCAATAAGCCAATTCGTACCCAGAGTCAGGCACAGCAGTCACCACACCACCCGAGGTGGTAGTAGAGCCGCCATTGACGAGTTTGTTATTCCCCTCCACGACAGTAGTATCAAGAGACCCATTGCCACCATTTTGGTCAGCATTCATCTGCCCAGTACTAGCAGCACAGCCGCAAAACAGCATCGCAACGGTCAAAACGAGCGCACACGCGATAGCCAGAATTACCCAAAACTTTGATTTGGTATTCCCGTGCATTTCTCCCTCCCAAATTTTTTATAGCTTCATCTTATTTTCTGTAGAAAAAACAAAGATTATACTACAGTTTGTTTAATTATACAAAAAAACGACCCGCAGTGTCAAACAATTTTGCCCTGTTTTTTGATATTTTGGCATTTGCGAGCATAATATATCGGCGGAATATCTATTTTTGTGGCAAATTTAATTAAAATGTTTGATTTTTTTGCGTATTCTTGCTATTATTGTTAATAATACTTGTAGGAGATGAATTGAGTGCAAAAATTAAGGACTTGGAGTTGTTGCTGCTGCCTATTACTATGCTCTATCTTGCTATTCGCTGGGTGCAGCACGACTTCGCAATACTCTGTATACTATTTGGACGGCTCGCGTAGCACGGAATTTCAAATCAAAGTCGACAGCGCGGCGTGCCAAAGCGCAGGCATCAATCCCAATCTAGTGATGCTCAAAATCAAAAATTACGCCGACCAGCAGGAGGACTTTTTGCGAGCGCACGGCGGCAGTATGACTGGCGTCAGCATAAAGCACGGGTTCGGCACGACGGACTCGTATGAGTACAATTTTGGCTTGTACTTTGCATCATTCGCTGATTATTGCACATTTTTCGGCATTACAGCGGAAGAGATAGAGAATTCTGAGCCCGAAATCGAAGAGGGGCTGTTTGTGTCACAATACATCGTACAGCGCACCTGCCTGACTGATGACGCAGGCAATTTGGTCACCTCTACCCTCGGCATCTACATTCCGTATCAGACGATTTATAATGACTTTTTGGCTACATTCTGCGGCGGTGACACCGCAAAATGCAATGATTTGATGGATTCTATTGTGCTAGGCATTGTAAAGTGCTTCCCGCACGAATATGGCTACCGTGCCAACGCGAGCGAAGCAGGCACTATTCTGATGCCCAAAGGGGTCAACGCGACCGAAAACAACGTCGCTTATTCAGCATTCTTTTGGCAAGGGACTCTACTCAACCCGCCTGCTGAAATGGTAGTTTACAAAAACTATATCACTTATCAAAACCGCGTCGCTTGGTACACTTTGGCAATAGTTCTCACCATAATATTCGGGCTGATACTCACTCTAGTGCTGTGCCTCAAGAATAAAAACGCGCAGCAATCTAGCGCTGGCTCAGATACTGGCAGCACGACGGACGAAACGACCAATCAGCGTTTTGACATTCACACCACCCAAACCGATGACAAAGGCTCTATCGTCATAGAAATCAAGCCGAATGAGCAGCAAAACAAACAAGACTAAGCATAAAAACAAACAAAAACAGCAGTTTTGCTGTTTTTTTTAACAAGAAACATCCCCGCCGCATATAAAAAGATTATGATTACACTAGGCGTATGTATGATTGTGCGCGACGAAGAGGCTGTGCTCGCGCGGTGTCTGGATTGCGTCAAGAGTTTTGCGGACGAAATCGTCATTGTAGACACGGGCAGCCGTGATGCGACCAAAAAAATTGCTGCGCGCTACTCCGATTTGATTTTTGATTTTGCGTGGTGCGATGATTTTGGCAAGGCGCGAAATTTCAGTTTTTCAAAGAGCACTGCAGACTACATTATGTGGCTGGATGCGGACGATTTTATCGACACCGAAAATCAGCAAAAGATGCTGCGGCTCAAGCAGCGGCTCAGCCTCCCCGACTCGCCCGACTGCGTAATGGCAAAGTATGTAGTCTCAGAGGTGCCGAACGAGTTCTATTACTATCGAGAGCGGATTTTACGCAGAGTTGTTGGCTATGTTTGGCAAGAACCTGTCCACGAGGTCATCACCCCTGCAGGCAAAATTGAGTACTGCGATGTGGAGATTTTGCACAAAAAGGTACACCCCACCCCAGCAAAACGCAACCTAAATATTTATCGCAAAATCCTAAAATCAGGCAAGGCACTCTCTCCGCGGGCGCAATATTATTACGCGCGGGAACTGTATTACAATGGCTATTACAAAAAGGCTATTACCGCCTTTGACCAATTCCTTGCCTCGAGCGGCTGGGTGGAAAATAAGATTGATGCGTGCGTGCTAAAGTCTGACTGCTATATTAGGTTGAATAAACTCAAACTCGCTCAATCCGCCCTCATCCAGTCCTTCATTTTCGCCGCTCCTAGAGCCAAGGTGGCTTGCCTGCTCGCCGAAATTCTGATGCAACAAAAATCGTACACGTACGCTGTCGAGTGGTTGAATTTGGCGACAACGCTGCCGCGCGTAGATTTTGGGTGGATTGAGCCGGATTTTCATAATTACCGCCCATATTTGGATTTGAGCATCTGCTACTATTTTCTCAATAATCGGGGCAAGGCAAAGGAATATCACGACCTCGCGAAGTCCATCCATCCCTCCACGCCCGAAATTCTATATAACTCGCAGTTTTTTGATAAATAATTGCCCATACGCAAAAAAAGCCCGTAAAAAACAAAAAAGCCCACGGGCTGAGGGGCAAAACGCATGGAGCGAGAGAAGGGAATCGAACCCTCATAGCCAGCTTGGAAGGCTGGAGCTTTACCACTAAGCTACTCTCGCAAAAGGAAAGTGCAGCGATGAATCTGCACACACCGCTATTTCAAACGATGCAATCTCATTATATATAAAAGAAAATCATTTGTCAACTAATTTTGTGGATATTTTTGATTTTTTTTATAAAAAGTTGCCCAAAATGATGTGATTTTTGGCATTTTTGCTCGGTTTGAGAGCCCGCCCCCCCCTGCTCTCCTGATAAAAAATTTTCTCATTCCGACGCCAAACACGAGCAAAACAAAATAATAAAGGCAAAAAACACCCCAATTTTTGGGGTGCTTTTTGTCAAATATAATCATAAATGCAAAACTAAATACATTTTATCAATAGTCTTTGAGCATTGCGGTGATGTCACTCAAGATTTTCTTGAGTTGCCCACTGGTCTTGACCTGCTCCATAATTTTGTCACGCGCGTGAATAATTGTGGTGTGATCTCTGCCGAAAATCTGCCCAATCGCCATCAGCGGAATAGCGAGCTGCGACCACATTAGGTAGATACAAATCTGCCTTGGCTCGACAATTTCTTTGTTGCGCTTGCGCCCTGTGAGGTCTTTTTCGTCAATGGTAAAGTACTCACAGACAGCCTCTATGATACGCTCAGGAGTGAGTTTTGAGTCGAGCACAGGAGGCTGGTTGCCCTCTTTTTGCAGCACTTCCTCCATATCAGCCTTGGTCGCCACGACTTTGCCGTGGAAATTCGCCAAAAAGTAAATCTTGCGCAAAATCCCCTCCATCTCGCGGATATTGAGATTGCACAACCTCTCTGCCAACTCGTAGTCGACGCCCTTTTCAAACTCAAAGCGCTCCAACTCGATTTTCTTCTGAATGATGAGCAGCCTCGTCTCAAAGTCTGGCGGCTGGATATCCTGCATAAATCCTCCTGCAAAACGCGAACGCAGCCTCTCCTCGAGCGTCTCGATATCTTTGGGTGGACGGTCACTACTGATGATAATCTGCTTGCCCGCTTGGTAAAGGTCATTAAAGGTGTTGAAAAATTCCTCTTGGACACCTTTTTTGCTACTGATGAACTGAATATCGTCGATTAGCAAAACATCTGCCTGACGGTATCTGCGATGAAAGGCATCCATCCCCTTTTCGCGGCTGACACGAATTGCCTCCAAAAAGGCATTAGTAAACTGCTCACAGGTCACATAGACGATATTTAGGTTGCTGGTCTTGTGCGCCCAAATGTAATTACCAATCGCGTGCAACAGGTGAGTCTTGCCCAACCCCGACGCCCCGTAGATAAACAGCGGGTTAAACCTAATCGCAGGCGACTCAGCGACGGCACGAGCGGCTGCATAAATCACCTGATTGGTCGTACCTACGACAAAGTTGTCAAAAGTGTATCTCGGATTGAATGGGTTCTGAATAGTAGCGTCTTTATTCTCTAGCACGGTGTCGCCCCTCGAATGGCTGCGATTGTAATCATCGACATATTCGTCACGCTCTTGCGGCAGCAGCACCTTGACATTCTCGAGATTAAAATGCTCACGCAAGACCTCTTGCATACGCACTAGGTAGGTGTCATAAATCATCTGGCGGCACATATCATTCGGAGCGACCAGCACGAGCGTGTTGTCCTCAATGTTGATAGGCTGCAATGTATTTATCCACAAATCCATCGCGCAAGAACTGATTTTTTTGGGAAAATCATCTAGGCACTTTGCCCATTGTTTGTCGATATACTCCTGCATAATTTCCCCCTTTTCTCAAATTTTATCTTCTGCACATTTTTATTTTTGTGATAAGACAAGTCTAGCACACAAAATAAAAAAAGTAAAGTATCGCGACACTCTTTTTTCAAAAATTTTTTATTAAAATTCGTAAGTTATCCACAATGACGCATTTTATTTTGGGGGCGAATTAGTGTTTTTTGGGCATTATCCCGCACAAAACTATCACTTACCCACACAAAAATCTACTACTTACCCACAAATTTTGTAAAAATACACTCATTCCCCTATCACAAATCATCCTCAAAAAAATAAAAATGAGCAGACATAAAAATATTTATGCAACTGCCCAATTTTTTGATTTTTGTTATTTAATTTTTATTTTTCTATTTTTTCTTGATTTTTTTCGATTTTTTCTTTATTTTCTGATGATTTTTCAGTCTCGGCATTTTCGGCAGGTTTTTCGGCGGATTTTTCTGTTTTTGCAGACTCTGCAGCGGCTGGCTGAGTGATCGGCTTTTTGGATTTGGTAGGTGCTGCCCGCTTGCTCCCTGCCAGTTCCATCCAGTGATGTACGCCACCGATTTCTTCTATAGGCAGGCTAAAGCACAGCCCCCTACCCTCTTCGTTCATACCGCAATTTAAACAAATCGCACGCATTACTTTCTTGCGAATATTCTTGCGCACCACTATCAACACTACCTCTTTTTCGGGCTGGATGCTGACACCCAAAATCGAATCATTTTCGTGGATACCATTGCCGCGCGCATTAAACATCGTCGCGCCCTCGGCGCCTGCGGACTTTGCGGCCTCTAACACTTTGTCAGCGAACCCGCGAGTTACCACGGTGACAATTACATTCATATCCTGTTTTAAAAACATACTCTAATTCTCCTTTTTGGGTGTAAAATAGTTGATTGTGTCACGACTCGCGCTATTCATCGGTATAGTAAACGCCAGCCCAAAACTCTCCTCACCGTCTGGGCACAGCAGCAAATCGAGCGCTTGGACAGTACGGGCGGCATTAGCAGAGCGCACCAGTGTGGTAATCATTGTCCGCTCTTTGCGAGCCAAGCCCATTAGGTCGATAGTACCCAATTTTGACGCGCCGAGGACAATATTGCTGATGCCCAAATTTTCGTGTGCATTCCTCAATATCTGCAAAGCCAATTCTTCCATAGATTTGTCCACGATGCAGACGAGCATTTTGAAGGGCGCCTTTGTCTTAGCCATTTTTTACCTCCCAAATCAATCAAAATCAATAATTTCTACACGCTTGTTGCCGACATATTCCTCTGCCAACGCACGCTCTTTTTTGCGGTTCGCGATGCCGACGATTAGACCCAAAATTTGAATAGTCAGCAGTGGGGTAACCGCGATAAATGCCAGCGTCCCAAAGCCGTACAGCATCGTATCTATCCCTAGCGCCCCGCACGCGCCGACGAATAGCGGCATCACAAAAGTGGTAGCCATCGCGCCCGTCGCCACGCCGCCCGAGTCAAAGGCGATACCTGTAAAAATCTTTGGCACAATAAATGACAGAATAATCGCGATTAGGTACGCAGGCACTAGCACCCACCAAATACTAAACTGGCACAACACCCTGATTGCGCACAGCCCGAGGCTAATCGCCACCCCGATACACATACTAAAGAATATGGTCTTTTTGGCGATTTTGCCCTCGGTAATTTTCTCCACCTGTTCCGCCAAAACGTGGACGGCAGGCTCAGCCAAGACGATTACAAAACCGATAACTACCGCCACAGGGATGAGTATCCAATTACTCCCGCACTCCGCCAGAGCGTGACCCAAAGCGCTCCCAACTGGCAAAAATCCAACATTTACCCCTGTAAAGAATAGCGTAATCCCAAAGAACACGAGCAAAAGCCCTGTTAGCACGCGGAAAACCTCAGATTTTGGGAGTTTGAGAGCGAAAAATTGGAATAGCAAAAAGATAACCAAAATCGGTGTGATGACGAGCGCCACTTGACCAATGTAGGTAGGCAGGCAGGTCAAAAACTGCATCAGCCCCTCACCTACTGTCACACATTCGACAGCCACTTCGCTAGACCCTGCGAGCGTGCTCGGGTCGACAAAAAATCCCATTATCATCACGGCGAGGATTGGACCAGCACTACCCAGCGCCACCATACCAAAACTCGAGTCGTCTTGCTTGCTACTCTGGGCACGCACTGCAGCGAACCCCAGCCCAAACGCCATCAAAAAGGGCACGCTAATAGGACCAGTCGTCACACTGCCCGAGTCAAAAGAAAGCGGAACGAAGTTATTAGGAATAATAAACGACAGCACAAAAATCAAGCCATATGACACGCACAATATAATATTGAGCGGAATTTTGAGGACGGTACGCAGCATCGCCAACATCATAAATAGCCCCACTCCGATACCGACCACTGCGATAAATAGCCACGTATTGATACTAGCCACTTGCTCCGCTAGCACCATTAGGTCAGGCTCGGCAATGGTGATGACCACGCCCAAGAAAAAACCGACTATCATCATCAGCCAAATTTTGGCAGTTTTTGAGAGATACGACCCGATATTTTTGCCAATAGGCAGCATCGCGGTATCCGCGCCGTGAGTAAATAGCGTCATACCGATTATCAAAAATACTGCTGCGACCAAAAACTGCACCACCAGTACAAAGTCTAGAGGTACAATAGTGACAGCCAAAATCAATACTATCAGCACTATCGGCAGAATAGAAACCAGCGATTCTTTAAATTTGATTAGCAAAGCATTTTGCATACTATCCCCCCTCGTGGGTTACCCCGCCTTGTGCTTTGCTTTGCCGAATTTCACTGAACCGCTAAAATAAAACTACCCCGACCAATCTCAAACAAAAATCTACCAAAAGAACTGCAACCCGTTTTTTCATTTTTATTATATGTATTCGTCCCCACGGTGTCAACTAAATTTAAACAATTTTTTTTATTTTTTGCAATATTTTTTTTACAACGAATTTTTGACCATTTTTTTGCTATTTTTTGAGTATTTTTTCGGAATTTTTTTGATTTTTATTGATAAATTTTTTGAGTAATTGTTGTGCGGCAAAATTTTGTCTCCGCGTGGTATAATTACCCCACACAAAAAAATCGACAGCCACGCAAAAAGAAAAGACCCGCCTTGGGGTCATATCTTATTTTTTGTTTACAAAGCCTGTGATGACTTTGCCGACGCCGCGAATGGCGACACCTTTTTTCTCACGAGGCACGATACTTATCTTGTCTGATGCGATGCCTTTGTTTTCGAGGTCGGTCACCAGCACGATTTCGCTAGGTTCGCTCACGCAATCAGCGAATGTGACTTTATCGCCTGCGTTGAGCAAAATCAATCTCACACCCTTGCGGTATCTCGCAGTCTTTGGAATTTGGGACTTGACGACACGCTTGCCGAGACCTTTTTCGGTCGCAATCACCACCTCGCCTTTTGCATTGGTTATATTTGCGTAAATGAGATTGTCGCCGTCATACAGGCTGACACCACGTACACCACCTGAGACACGCCCCTGCACTGGCACATCATCCTTGGTCGCGAGCAAAACTTGCCCTTGCTCAGTGACGAACACGAGGTCTTGGGTAGCGTCCTCAAAAGTCACGCCAATCAACTCGTCATCGTCGCGCACCTTGATAGCCTGCAAATAACTCTTGACAGTGTTGTACTCGCCGTAATTTGTCTTTTTGACAAAGCCGAGTTTGGTAAAGAAGAGCAATTCCCTCTTTTCCTCCTCTTCAAACTCTGCCAAAGTAAAGCCCACGATATGCTCGTTGACCGACAATTCCATAAAGACATCTTGCGGCACGACACCCTTATCACGGAATTTGCACGGCTTGATATCTGCCATATTAAAGCGGATGCTGTAGCCCTTGCTCGTATATGCCAAAATCTCGCTGTCGCTCTTGACCTCGAGGATTTGGGTATGCACTTGTGCGAGGCTCGCTCCATCCTTAAAGTCCTTTGAGGCGTTGTGATAACTCTTTGCGTCCATCGCCTTGATATTACCTTGCGCAGTGAGCCCCAGCACAAAAGGTACGGCGACATCCACCTTGACCGTCTCAATATCCAGCACCTCATCAGCGCCCACGATTTGGGTGCGGCGAGGGTTTTTGTACTTGCGTTTTATCTCCAAGATTTCCTCACGCACGATGCCAAACTGCAATTCCTTGCTCTTGACAATGGCGGTTAGTTTCTCTATCAAAAGTTTGAGTTCTTTGAGTTCGTCGGTAATTTTGTTTACCTCGAGACTAGTCAATCTCGCTAGACGCATATCCAAAATCGCTTGCGCCTGACGCTCGGACAGGTAGAATTTGTCCTTCAACTTCATCTTTGCATCAGCAGGAGAGACAGCTTTTTTGATGATGCGGACGACTTCATCAATGTTTTTGATAGCAATGAGCAAGCCCTCTAAAATGTGACTACGCTCTTTTGCAACCTCGAGGTCGTATTTGCTGCGGCGATAAATTATCTCGCGCTGATACTCCACATAGTACGAAATAATGTCGAGTAGCCCCAAGGTGCGCGGTTTGCCCCCAGCGATTGCTACCATATTGATAGCGAAACTGCAGCGCATATCGGTACTCTTGAGCAGTTGCTCTAATACCGCATTGACATTGCCGTCTTTTTTGATAGAAATGACTGCACGCATACCTTCCCTATCCGACTCGTCACGCACCTCGGCGATGTCGGCGAGAATGCCCGCCTTTTCCTCGCTCAGTTCTGCTATGTTTTGGAGCAATTTTGACTTGTTGACCTGATAAGGCAGTTCGGTAATGACGATATTCTTTTTGTCGTTTTTGCCCTCTTCGATATGGTACTTGGCAGTCATCATAATTTTGCCCTTACCAGTCTCGTACGCCTTTTGCAATTCGTCAATAGTCATCAAGCCACCTGTAGGAAAATCAGGACCTTTGATGTGCTTCATCATTTGTTTTAGGGTAATTTTGGGGTTGTCGATGTATGCGACCACGCCGTCGATTACCTCGCCTAGGTTGTGCGGCGGAATGTTGGTCGCCAGTCCTACCGCGATACCACTAGCACCGTTGACTAGCAGGTTTGGGAAACGCCCTGGCAGCATATCAGGCTCTTTGATAGTGTCGTCAAAGTTGAGACTCCAGCGGACAGTGTCTTTGTCCAAATCACGCAGTAGTTCTAGCGCAAGTGGAGCCAGTCTCGCCTCGGTATAACGCATCGCAGCAGCACAGTCTCCGTCATTACTACCGAAGTTGCCGTGACCTTGCACCAAAATCTCACGCATATTGTGCGGCTGCGCCATACGCACCATCGCATCATATACCGAAGTATCGCCATGAGGGTGATACTTACCCAAGCAGTCACCCACGATACGGGCAGATTTTTTGAAAGGTTTGTCAGGCTCTAGCCCCAAGGTGAGCATATCATACAGTATTCTTCTCTGCACGGGCTTTAGCCCGTCCTCCACTCGAGGCAACGCACGGTCGAGGATAACGCATTCACTATACGGAATCATACTGATGTGTAGCACTTCGTCGAGGCTTCTCTCGATAATCGCCCCACTAGACGCGAGTTGCTCTTTTTTAGCCGATTTTGCTGGCTTGTCTTTTTCTATTTCTTTACTCAATTTTATCCTCCTACGCCTCTTTCTTGCCTACAAAAGTTTCTTCTTTATTAAAGTTGGCATATTCGCTAATGTACGCCTTGCGCGCCTCGATATTGTCGCCCATCAGAGTGGTAATCATCAATTCTGCATTCGCCACATCGTCGAGTGTCACACGCATCAGCGACCTCTTGGCAGGGTCCATAGTAGTGTCCCAAAGTTGCTCAGGGTTCATCTCACCTAGACCTTTGTAGCGCTGAATTGCATAGCCCTTGCCCATCCTCGCGATTGCGTCAGGCAATTCCGCGTCAGAATACACATACTCTACTTGGTCGCGTTTTGACACCTTGTACAATGGTGGCAACCCTACATATAGGTGCCCATTGAGTATCAACTCTCGCATATAGCGGAAAAAGAATGTCGCCAAAATCGCGCGGATGTGCGCACCGTCTTGGTCGGCATCACTGAGGATGATGACCTTGTGATATTTTAGGTTGGATATATTAAAGTCCTCGCCGATACCCGTACCTAAAGCGCTAATAATTGTCCTGATTTCTTCGTTCGCCAAAATCTGCGCGAGCCTCTTTTTCTCGGCATTTAGCGGTTTACCTCTCAGAGCCAAAATCGCCTGAAAAGACCTGTCACGAGCCTGTTTTGCACTACCGCCCGCACTTTCACCCTCTACGATAAAGAGTTCGTTTTGCTCAGGCTTTCTACCACTACAACTGCTGAGTTTCCCGATAAGGTTGCTATTCTCGATGCTGTTTTTGGCACGAGTAATCTCCTTTGCTTTCCTCGCAGCCTCGCGCACTTTTGCAGCCTGCTTTGCCTTGCCTACTGCGAGTTCGAGAATTTGCTTGTTGGCGCCCTTGTCAAAAAACTCCATCAATTTTTGATAACTGAGCGCATCTACCTCAGGCTTTATCTCGGTATTACCGAGTTTTGTCTTGGTCTGCCCCTCAAACTGCACATTCCGCATCTTGACAGCCAGCACGGTGGTCAGCCCTTCTCTAAAGTCCTCGCCCGTGAGAGCAGGGTCTTTGTCCTTGATAAATCCAGCCTTTTTGCCGAGTTCGGTCAAGGCTTTGGTCAAGGCAGATTTTAGCCCCGCCTCGTGAGTACCACCCTCGCTAGTCGGGATGTTGTTTACATAACTAAAAGTGTTTTCGGTATAACCATTGGTGTACTGCATCGCACACTCAATCTGGCACAAGTCGCTCTTTGCCTCAAAATAAATCGGCTTTGCGTGTTCTACGCTCTTGTTTTCGTTGAGATACTTGACAAAATCTGCCAGTCCGCCGTCGTATTTAAACTCAAACGTGAGCGGTTCGCCATTGGTTAGCCTACGCTCGTCAATGAGAATGATGCGGATACCTTTATTTAAAAAGGCAATCTCACGCAGTCTCTTTGACACTGTTTCGAGGTCAAAGTTGATATCCTCAAACACGCGGTCATCAGGCATAAACCGCACTAGCGACCCTTGACGAGTAGTCTTGCCGACCTTTTTGAGCGGAGCGACAGGCACACCACTCTTGATATTCTTACCCGAGCCGCGACTCTCAAACTGCATCTCGTACTCGTAGCCCTCACGATAAACGGTAACGCTCAGCCAGCGTGACAAAGCGTTTGCCACCGACGCACCTACCCCGTGCAAACCACCACTGAATTTGTAATTGTCGCTCTCAAATTTTCCACCAGCGTGGAGTTGGGTAAACACGACCTCGACACCGCTGACTTTCATCTGCGGGTGGATGTCCACAGGAATACCACGGCCGTTATCCTCTACCTGCGCACTACCATCCTCTTCTAGCGTAACAGTAATTGTGTCGCCGTGACCGTTAGCAATTTCGTCCACACTGTTGTCGACAATCTCCCACAAGAGGTGGTGCAGACCTTTGGTACCCGTTGTACCGATATACATACCGGGACGCATACGAACGGCATCCAACCCCTCCAAAACTACTATATCTTTTGAATCATATTCCTTAGACAAAATAAATCTCCCTTTTAAAATTTAACATTATTCTAACACAAATTCGCAAAAATAAAAAACCAATTTTAACAATTTTATAAAATTTTTTTGATAATTTCGCATAAAAAAGCATATTTTGAGGCATTTTCACACATAATGATATCAAAAAAAGGAATTTTTGCGTATGTCTACTATCGTCCTAACTGGCGGCGGAACTGCTGGTCATATTATCCCCAATCTCGCTCTCGTGCCCTATCTTCGGGAGCATTTTGACCGAATAATCTACATAGGTAGCGACAGTGGGCTAGAGCAAAAATTCGTCTCAGCCTACCCCGAAATCCAATACTATGCAGTGACCACTGTACGACTTTTACGCAGTCTTAGTCCCCAAAATTTGCTGATTCCATTCAAAATGCATCGCGGCAAGCGTGAGGCGAAAAAACTGCTCGCATCCCTCAAGCCCGACATAATTTTTAGCAAAGGCGGCTATGTCGCACTCCCTGTGACTCAGGCGGGCAAAAAACTAAATATCCCGATCATCTGCCACGAGAGCGACTACACTATGGGGCTAGCCAACAAGTTGGGCAGCAGACATTGTTGCGCCGTTTGCACCACTTTTAGAGAAACCGCCGACACTCTCAATAACGGAGTATTTGTCGGGTCGCCATTCGCCAAAAAAGACTTTACCGATGCGCAAAAGCAGCGTTTGAGACAAAAACTAAACGTCAACTCGCTCAAGCCTATTTGCCTAGTGTTAGGCGGCAGTCAAGGCGCGCAAAGCATCAATGACGCGGTATGCCGAAACCTCGACTACCTACTCAAAACGCACCAAATCATCCACCTGACGGGCAAAGGTAAGATGACCAATATCAAAAAAGACGGCTATCATCCGCTAGAATTTAGCGACGAACTCCCCCTCATTATGAGCATTTGTGACCTTGCTATCACACGCGGCGGCAGCAACGCCCTGTACGAGTTACTCAGTTATGGCATACCGATGCTCATCATCCCGCTGCACCGAGGTTCACGCGGTGACCAAGAGCAAAACGCCCTTTATTTTGAGAAAAAGGGATACGCTATTACTATGCTCGAGCCCGAGATGAGTGACGAAAAACTGATAGAACTATTCGCAAAACTCATCAAAACGGCTCCTGCTATACGCGCGGCGAACAAATTCGCCACCCCGACGGACAGCCTGCAGCGCATAATGGCTATCATCCTAAAATACCGCAAAAATGCGGAGACCCCTACCGCAAAAATGGGCTATGACTAGTCCTTTTTTTGTTGCTTTTGCCCTACTGAAAGGTGCATTTCACTATCCAAAGTACCCACAAAAATCAGCCGCCCCATTGCCGAGCCGAAACAAAAATTTGAGATTTTTGAGGCAGTAATACCCCAAAAAGAAAATGCACTGGATTGTAGCATATTATAGGCAAAGGACAGGTAAAAAATTGAGCACCATACCCTATTATGATAAAGAGTGGTCTAGACTACGCAACTTTACGCCAAAACGCAAATCAAAGTTGGCGCGGACGATTTTGCGAAACTCGGTCGCCTCCTCCTCCATTACAAAGATATCCTCTAGTTCGGATAGTGGCATTCGGGCGATTTTTTGGATAATTTCCATCGCGCGTGGCGAAACGGTTATGTATTTGGGCACAGGGCATTTGTAGCAGCAAAACTGCCCCGCATCTAGGTCAAAGACGACTTTGTCTTGATTGAGAGGCTTGCCACACACGTGACAGGTCTTGAGGTTCATCGCGTACCCCGACACCTTGAATAGCCCGATTGCAAAGCGCATCAGCACCAAATCGGGGCTAATATCGGTATCGGATAGCAGCCCTAGAGCGCGGCGCAGCGCCTCAAAAAGTATAGGATCAGGCTCGTCGAGAGCGACGGCATTGTCCACCATTTCGAGCATCGCACTTCCGCAAATCATCTTTGCATAACTCTGCGTAATGTCAAAAAAGTTGGTTATTTCGCTGACATCGGTAACGGTCAGCAATTCGGTACGCCCCGACAGCGAAAAATTGGCATAACAAAAAGGCTGGCTCGCGTATTTCAGACGGGAGGTGACTCTCCGCACCCCTTTGAGAATGGCACTCACTCGCCCCTTTTCTGCAGTGAAAATGCTGATTATTTTGTCTTTTTCGCCATAATCAATCGCCTTTAGCACAATCCCCTGCGTTATCAATTCTCGCATTGTCATCCTCACTTAATTTTTTGTAAAACATATACGCCCCGATTTCGCCCGTCTCCATAAAATTCTTCCACGCCAAATCTCTGATATCCATATTTTCACCGTCCATCTTTTTATTCTTTTTGCTCATAATCACCTCTAGGCGTTATTGTATACACCTCGAGGGATAATTATTACCCAAATTAGCCGTCTTGCCCGTAGCCAAACTCATCCAAATTGACACGATTGCGCCAATTTTGTTTCACTTTGACAAACAAATCAAGATAAACAGGTTTGCCTAGCATTTTTTCTATCGCGAGCCTAGATTTTGTGCCGAGTTCTTTTATCCCAGCACCTTTTGCCCCAACAATAATATTCTTGTGCGACTCGCGCTCGCAATATATCGTCGCATTAATTTTGATACTAGGGGTCGTGGTGTCAATCCGCTCGACCACCACCCCGACACCGTGCGGCACCTCATCGCTCAGCGCCCACAGCATCTTTTCTCTTATAGTCTCAGCCACGCGAAATTCTAGACTCTTGTCGGTAAACTCGTCATCTGGAAAGTACTTTATATCGTCGGAAAGTTTACTCAAAATCGCGCTCTTTAGGTCGTCGAGATTTTTTTCTTTTAGTGCAGAAACGCCAAAAATCTCGGTAATCCCAGCGATTTCGTTTAGTTTTGCTAGCCGCGGATAAATACTAACGTAATCGCCCAAATCGACCTTGTTGACCACTACAAACACAGGATATTCTTGCCCGCAGTAGCCCTTTAAATTCCTGATATCATCCTCGGCAAAATCCTTGCTCCCGTCCATCACATACAGCAGCAAATCGACATCGGCAGTAGCCGACGAAATCGCGTCCTGCATATATTTGTCGAGGTTGTTTTTTGCCTTGTGGATGCCCGGGGTGTCGATAAAAATCACCTGTTCGTTAGGCGTATTCCACACCCCCATTATCTTATTCCTCGTAGTCTGCGCCTTGGGGCTGACGATACTCACTTTTTTGCCGATGAGGGCATTGATGAGCGTAGATTTGCCCACGTTGGGCTTGCCGACTACGGCGACAAAACCTGATCTAAAAGCCATAATTCCTCCTGTCAAAATTCATCGAGTTTTTCTCACATTCAAAGTATAACAAAAAATAAAATTTTTATCAACTTTTTTCAGCCGTCAAAATAAAATCTAGTATTTTTGATGCGCAAAAGGTATATAATAATCAAAAAATGAGGTAAAAAGGGACAAAATGGACATACTTGTATTGATATTTTTGGGGCTGGTGCAAGGCATCACGGAATTTTTGCCGATTTCGTCGAGCGGGCATCTAGTGCTGGTAGAAAAATTCTTTGGCATTTCGTGCGACCTCGTTTTTCTCAATGTGCTGCTGCATTGCGCCACCCTGCTGGCGGTCATCATATATTACAGAAAGACTCTCCTATACCTCATTACGCACCCACTATGTCGGATGAACAAATATCTAGTCGTCGCCACCATACCTGCGGTGATTTTTGTGCTGCTATTGGGTAGTTTTATTGACACAACTTTTGATAATCTGGTATTCGTGGGGGTCGGCTTTTTGATATCGGCGCTGTTTTTGGGGCTGGCGGTGTACTGCACAAACAAAAATCGCAATCCGCAGCCGCTCAACTACCGCAATGTGACCATTATGGGCATCAGTCAGGCGCTGGCGATTTTCCCCGGGCTCAGCAGGAGCGGCACTACGCTATCATTTGGTCTAGTCGCGGGGGCTGAACGCCAAACTGCGCTGGATTTTAGTTTTTTGATGAGCATCCCAATTATCCTCGCTAGCCTAGTGTATCAGTTGATTTTTTGCGATTTTTCCACCGCTTTTGAAAATATCGACATTTGGGGCGTGATTTGCTCTACTATTACCGCATTTCTCTCCGCACTCCTCGGGCTAGTGATTATGAAAAAAATCGTCAAAAAAATCAACCTCATCTATTTTGTGCCGTACCTAATAGTCATCGGTGTGCTGACGATTATATTCGCATAACCCCCCCCTTTGCCACCCGACCACCATATCTCGCGCAATGGGACGGATTGAGTAAGGCTCGCCTACCCTATTCCCCCAAACAAAAAACGCCACCCGAAAGTAGCGTCTTGGTTTACATTTTTTTGATTAAATTCTTTTTTGATTACATTTTTTGGTATACATTTTTTTGATAAGTTTACATTTTTACTACAAAGGTGCCGAAAATCATCGCGATTAGGCAGATTTTTGCATTTCGCGTTCGGTGTCATCTATGACAATCAAGTCAGAGCGCCCGCGCCCGCTAGATATCTCCATTACATCGTCGAATAGGCGCATATCGTACTTGAGTTTGCACTCGGCAATGTGGTTGATAGTGTCGCGAGGCAGACTGCCATACTTGACCATACCCATAATACTGCGGACGTGATTGCACGCCGTGCCGTGGGTAATCATACAGCACATATCGACATAGTGGGCTGTAGTCACCAGTTCGCGAGCGGTGCGCTTGCGCAAGTCGTTGGCAGCGTATATTGCGCAATCTTCACCGCGAATCAGGGTCTCCATTGAGGTAAAGCATTTGTCGAATTTTTGCTTATGCTCGATATAATTATTCACCAGCACATCGTCCAATTCGTCCCTCGATAGGGTAGCCACCTTTGACTTTGGCAGAGCCATAGTCTGAGCATTTTGCAAAGCGGTGACTGCCATAATATTCGCCGAATCAAAGGTAGCCATCATCATCGCCATACAGGCATTCGTCTCCTGATACTTGTCCAACAACTTGTCAATGTCGTGATCTATTAGCCCGATAATTTCCTCTTGGTCCTCGCGGCAAAGTGTGGTAAAGTGGTCAAGAGTAATCGCCTGACTCCACCCAATCTCGCCCATATCGTACAACCCCTGCACGGTGGCATTGTCGAGAACACCAGCCATCGCATCACGGTTGACACGGATATTCTGACGCCTCTGCGCCATTTTTTTTGTAATAAAAGCCTGCTCTTGCTGCATCAAACCAAAAAACTTGTCCTTGCTCCCCAACTCCATAACTACAGCAGACAGCAGATTGGTCTGCAAGTGCTGTACTGGCTCATTGATAATAAATTCTTCATCTCTCAATTTTTCCATAATAGTCTCCTCGATGAAATTGCTCCAAATTGTAGCACACGCGCAGCCAAATGTCAATACCAAAATTTATTCTACAAAAACAAAAAACAGCGGGCGACTCTATGAATAGAATTGCTCGCTGTTTTGTCAAAAATTATTTTATGCAGTTTTACCCTGAGAGAGCGCAGCGCCATCCTCTACAATGACCAAATCAGAGTGTGAGCGGTCGGTCAAAATGTCTTGTGCCATATCTTGCAAACGGCAGGCATAACTAACCTTGCACTGCTGCATATGCTGGATAACATCGCGCGACAAACCGCTCTCGCTCATCGCGAAGCAACTGTCGATATACTGCCCACTCGCCTCACCACGAGCCACATATTCAAAAGCGTCGCAAATGAGCGAATTTTGGGCGATTTCTCTAGCAGTCATCTTGCGCATAGCGTCGAGTGAAGAGATGTTTAGGTAGTCGTTTTGATTAACGAAAATCCTCATTTCGTCCAAAAACGCGGCAACCAACTCCTTGTTTTCGCGGTAATTGGTAGTCAAAAAGGTATTCAACTCAGTCGTAGTAAATTGCGCTGCCTCTTTTGGGGTCATCTGTACAGTGTGCGCCTGCTTTAGCGCGTCGATAGCGAGGTTATTCGATGAGTCAAAGTTTGACAGCACCAACTCGATACAGTCGTTGATATTGGTGTACTCGGCAAACAAATCCTCAATCTCGAGGCGAAACAAATCTATCAACTCATCCTGCACCCCTCTATTTAGCGTGGCGAAGTGGTCTACTACTAGCGCGTCGCGCCATTTGATAAAACCCTCGTCATACATATCTCTGGCAATCTCACAATCAATCACGCCGTCCATCGCATCACGATTATTGCGGATATTCTGGCGCCTCAAGGCAATCTTTTGCGCGACAAAATCCTCCTTGCGCTCTAGTACTGGAGCAAAGTACTCCTCTAGCCCTGTGCCGCCCTGCTCTTTTTCTCTCAAATCAGCCATTACAGCCCTCCTCGATAATTTGGCACATTTTATCACACTGAGAGCGGTTTGTCAATACTTATCTATATTTTAGGCACGCGAAATACAAGGATTAACAAAAACAAAAACGCCCCAAAATACGAGCGTAATTGTTTTGTCAAATATTACACATCAGTTATTAGTCTCGAGTAGTAGCCCCGAGGTTATCTCGACAACGGCTAGGCAGACGGCTGCATAGCAGTCTCGGCGTCATCGAGGATGACCAAGTCCGACTCATTGAGGCAAGATACAGCATCAGCCACCACTTCGTGCATACGCGAGGTGTAGACATCGTCGCACTCTTTTGCCCTCTTGATAGCGGCGCGTGGCAAACTGCCATAGCGCATCGAAGTGAGCGCATCTCTATACAGCCTACCCATTTCGCCGAAAACAATCAACTCGCAAAAATCTGAGTATTGCGAAAAGGTCGCCACCTTGCCCGCGCTATACTTACGGAGTGCCTCAATCATAGTCAAACCCAAACTAAAGCCGTCATTTGGCTTGACAAAATCCTTTATTATCCCTAGATTTGAGCGGAATTTTGCATTATTATCACGATAATTTTCGGTCAAAATGGCGCTGAGTGCGTCAGGAGTGAGGCGGTCTACCTCGGTAGCAGTCATCGACATTGTGCGCGCGTGGCTGAGCGCGGTCACTGCCAGACTATTCGCCTGATCAAAAAGGGCGAGATTGCTCGCTAGCAGTTTGTTTGCATTCTCATAATGCCTGAGATATTCATCCGTCTTTTCGTAATAATGAACCAAGAGGCTCTCTTTGTCCTCGGTGCTCAATGCAGCAAAATGGTCTAGCCTAATAGCGTCTTTCCACCCGATTTCGCCCAAAGAATATAGGTTCTCCACCGTTTCGTCGGTAATGACGCACTCCATTGAATCGCGCCCCTCGATAATATTCTGCCTGCGCAAATTCATCTTTTTGGCGACGAACGCCTGCTCTGCAGCGAGTACTGCTGCAGTAGGGCGTGCACCCTCCCCGTCGCACAGAGTAATCTGATCACTCCAATCTCTATCGCTATCAGGGGTACCGCCTTTTTGTCCTGCATTACTGATTTTAGCCATAAACAGCCTCCTTTATCATTTGGCACATTTTAGCACAAAATTGCTGCGGATGTCAATGATTTTTGAGGCAATTTTTCTGCCGTTTGGCACACTTTTGGGCATTTGTTTTGTACTCGTACTGAGGGTCGGCGCCCTTTGTCACGCAATCACCGTCGATAGTGACCTTTTGCAATCCGTCCTCGCTAGGGCTAGCGAACATCGTGTCGAGCATCGTCTGCTCAATCACACTTCTCAGCCCTCTCGCCCCAATACCTAGGCTGAGTGCGCGGTCTGCGATATTATCGAGAGCGGCTGGGCTAAACTCTAGTTCGATGCCGTCCAGCCTAAAAAAGGTCTTGTACTGGTCGACGAGGTTATTCTTGGGCACAGTGAGGATGTCGATGAGTCCTGATTTGTCCAATTTTTGCAGCGCAATCACTATCGGTAGCCTGCCCACAAACTCGGGTATCAGCCCAAATTGCACCAAATCCTCCACGCAGACTTTGTCACACAAATCGGCATTTACTGGCTCGCTCACAAAGCCTAGTTTTTTCTTCTTTTGGCGGTCTAGGATGATGTTATCTAGTTTTACGAATGCGCCGCCGCACACAAACAGGATGTTATCGGTATTCATAGTGACCGTCTCTTGGTGCGTGCCCTTTTTGCCCGTGTTGACACTCACCTCTACCGTCGCTCCCTCTAGGATTTTTAGCAAAGATTGCTGTACTCCCTCACCCGAAACATCACGCGTCATATTGCGTGCATCCACACGGCGGGCGATTTTGTCGATTTCGTCAATGTAAATTATGCCCATTTCGGCGCGGCGCACATCATAGTCGGCATTGATGAGGAGTTTTGTGAGCACGCTCTCGACATCGTCGCCCACATACCCCGCTTCTGTAAGGCTTGTCGCATCGACACAGGCAAAAGGCACCCGCAGGATATTGGCTAGCGTCTTGGCTATCAGGGTCTTGCCCACCCCTGTAGGACCGATGAGCAAAATATTGCTTTTATCCAGCACGACGGGCTTTTGTTTTTTGCTCAAGTTGTACCTCAGGCGCTTGTAATGATTGTACACGGCGACCGACATCACGCGTTTTGCGGCGTCCTGCCCTATGATATAATTATCCAAATACTCCTTAATTTCGGCAGGGCTAGGCAGGGCAAAATCGTCGGCGAGCGCGTACGGCTTGCCTTCGTCCTCATCCACCATTTCGCGGCAAATATCCACACAGGCATCGCAAATATAGCAGTTGCCATTTGGGCTAGAGACTAGCCTGCGCACCTGAGTGTGCGGTTTGCCACAAAAAGAACAAAAAGCGTCTTGCATAATACCTCCCAAAAACTACAAAATTTTGTCGACGATGCCATATTCCACCGCCTCGACAGCACTCATATAATTGTCGCGCTCGATATCGCGCAAAACTTTTTCTCGGGATTTTTCGCAGAACTTAGCCAACAACTCTGCGTAAATTGCCCTATCCTTGATGCCCTCGCGATAATAAATCTCGATTTCGGTAATCTGCCCATTAACCCCGCCCCACGGCTGGTGAATCATCACCTTGCTATGCGGCAAAATGTAGCGTTTGCCCTTGGTGCCGCCAGCCAAAATGAGCGCGCTGGCACTAGCACACATCCCGATACAAATGGTTGAGACGGGCGAATGCAAAAAATGGATAGTGTCGAGTATTGCCAAGCCACACTGTGCCACTCCCCCTGGGCTATTGATGTACAGGCTAATATCGCGCGAATTGTCTTGGCTCTCGAGATACAGCAGTTGCGCCACGACGGAATTGCACACTTTGTCGTCGATTTCGCCCGTGATAAAAATAATCCTATCCTCTAGCATCCGTGAATAAAGGTCGGACGCTCTGTCCCCATTCGGGGTCTTGTCAATAACGGTAGGTATCAGCATTTTTGCCCTCCAAAACAAAAAAAATAAAAGATAACTCAAAAAAATCAAGTTATCTTTGGTAAATATTAAGTTGTCGACTACGAGTCTTTTGCTGTAGACTTTTTGGTAGTCTTGGCTACTGTCTTGGCAGGTGCTTTGGCAGTATCTGCCTTGGTAGTAGTCTTTTTGGCTGCGGTCTTGGTAGTAGCAGCCTTGGTCGCTGTCTTTGCAGCGGTCTTGGTAGTTGATTTTGCTGCTGATTTGGTAGCGGTCTTGGCAGCAGGCTCTTTGGCAGACTCAGCCTTTTTGGCAGTTGTCTTTTTGACTGCAGGCTTTTTGGCGCCCTCGCCATCCTTGCTAGCCACTACCTCGTTGTTGGTGAGCAACATATCCATCAACTTACCCATAAGTATATCACTGTATAGGTAATTTAGACGCCGACTATCGAGAGATTTTTTGTAATCTTTTGTATTCATATTTGAGTTTTTGGCGATTTCCTCGATTTTTGCATCAATCTCAGCATCCGAAACGCTCAAATCCTCGGCACGCACCAGAGCCTCTAGCACTTGCTTTGTCTTGGCGATGCGCTCTGCGTCGTCTCTGCGCTCCTCTCTCAGAGCCTCTACTGATGAGCCAATGTAGGTAGCGTAGTCCTCGAGGCGCATACCTTGATAAGCCAATCTCTGGCTCAAGTCACGCATCACTACATCCAACTGCTCGTCCACAACCTCTTTGGGCAGGTCGATAGTAGAATTGTCCACAATTTGCGCCAAAATAGCGTCCTCTTTGGCAGACTTGTTTTTGTGCTCCAACTCGTGGCGCACTTGTGCCTCAATCTGCACTTTCCACTCAGCCAAAGTGTCGATATTAGCGACGTGGCGAGCCAATTCGTCGTCGATGTCAGGGATGTGCTTTGTGTTGACAGACTTGACATCACACTCAAATTTTGCCTCTTTGTTGGCTAGAGCCTGAGCGCCGTAGTTGGCAGGGAAAGTCACGGTCACAGTCACGTGGTCGCCCGCCTTGTGCCCTACTAGTTGCTCTTCAAAAGTGTCGATGAATGAGTGGCTGCCCAACTCGAGCTCGTACCCCTCAGCCTTGCCACCGTCAAACTCTACACCGTCTACGCTACCGACAAAGTCAATGACAGCGATGTCGCCCAACTCAGCCACCTTGCCCTCTGCAGGGTGTGAGTGGGTGTGGTGTGCCTGCGCGTGCTGCAATTCAGCATCTACCATATCCGGGGTAAACTCATTGAGAATTGCGCTGACCTTGAGCCCCTTGTACTGACCTAGTTTTACCTCAGGGATGACGTGGAGAGTAATCTTGCCGACTACCTCACCCTTTTCAAAAGACACTAGGTCTAGGCTAGGCTCGCCAAAGGTGCGGACTGCGGCGTTTTCGTCCAAAAACTGGTTGTACGCGGCATCAGCGAGAATATCAAAAGCGTCGTTAAAGAATACACCCTCGCCGTAGTTCTGCTGAATGACCTTTTTGGGTGCTTTGCCTTTCCTAAAGCCTTGAATGTCGTACTTTGCCTTGTGTGATTCATAAGCCTTGTCCTCGGCGGTCTGATACTCTTTGGCAGTGCAAGCAAACTGCAATTCCAAAGTGAATTTGTCTACATTTTTAGTTTCAAATTTCATACTATCCTCCAAAAAATTGTTTTGTATTATATCACATAATCACACAAATTTCAAGGCAAATGCACACATTTGTAAAAATTATTTTGGGGGAAAGGAATAAATTTGACTTTGTCATTTGGGTTTGAAGTCGCTTCGCTCACAGATTACACGGGTACTGCCGTACCCTCTGAATGGCAGTGGAATTAATTATCCTTGTTATATTATATAGTGGGTGCGTTAGCACCTATGACGGCAAGACGCACAGTTGCGAGAAGAATAGATTGCCACTGTCGACAATACCTATGCGCAGGCTGTTTTGGGGTATGGGGGTTCGACTAAAGCCTCACAGATTGCACAGATACCATCGGCATCCTGTGAATGACACGGCAGGGGCTATCACCTGACCCCATTTATCAAGACAATGCCGGCGAACCCAAAAACAGAACTCCTACCCATCGCTACAGTCTGCGCGCAAAAAACTAATTTAATAAAGTAATGCAAAATTGGTTGCAAAAAAGCGGGAGTTTTGATAAAATGGAGGTAGACATTGACAAAATAGACTAAAAAGCAGCGACGGACAAAATTAAAAACAAAAACAAGCAAAATCCACAGTAACAGCAGACCAAATCCAAAAACAAAACTACGACTGCCGACAAAATCAGACAAAAATCAGAAGCGAAAGCAGCCTAAAATCAATCGCGAAAACGACCAAAAATCAAAAAACAGGTTAAAAAAGCAAAAAGCAGGTTAGAAAAACCAAAACAGGCTAAAATCAACGAACAGAGGGTAATATGAGAATAAAGGAATTAAACTGCCCGAATTGCGGCGCAAAGATAAAAAAGGGACAGGCTGAGTGCACTTATTGTGGCACAAAACTAGATTACGAAGAATTGGAGTCGCGGAGCATAGCCTCTCCTCCTACCCCTACTCTAGCAGAGAATGATGTGCGGTCTATCGTGCGTGAGGAAATGGCGAGCCGTGACGCGCCCGCCCCTACACTCACAGAGCTAGCGCTGAGTGAGGCAACGCAAGAGGTGGCAGAATCAGCCAAGATTGCGGCGGAGATTGAGGCAGAAAAGCGCGACGAGCGCAAGCACCGTATAGCATCTATCACAGTGAGTGCCGTATCGAGTTTGGCGGCGTTTGTCGGTGGAGTGCTACTGCTATATGTCAATATTTATCTCAGTATTGCGCTATTTGTATTCGGGATTTTGCGCACTTGCAAAATCTTCTACACATTTATGCGCGCGTCGTACAATATGACCCCAGCGGGCTACGCGTATTCAGGGATAATTTGCACGCTCATCACCATTGTGGGGATATATGGCGGGATAGAGTTGCTGCTGGTAGCCAACTCGTTTGCGTACAAACTCTTGAGCATAATACCATTTATGCTGGCAGGGCTATCAATGGGGTATTTTGTGCTCAAAACAGTATTTTATATCAAAAGGAAAAAAGGCAAATGATTGCCTTTTTTTATTCCCTTTTTGGGTCAAAATTATCCTTTTATGCAGTAGGTGCAGACGTGTAGTCGCCCATAGTCAATACAGCACCGAGCGTACCTTGTACATATACGTTGACAAATCCGTTAGCCTGTGCCCAAAGTGTTTCGTTTGGCTGTAGAGCAAATCCACCCTCTGCCCCAGGCATGCAAACCATACCATTGCTAGCGACATATACGACACCTTGTGTCACCATGTATTGAACTTGTGCTATTGTCTCTGAATTTGCCACAGCGGCATTATATGAATTCTTGATAACATTTGCACCCTGCCATAACGGCTTCATAGCATCATCCTCAGGTTCTGTAGCGTCAGCGAATGCTATCAACTCTTTGACAGCCACATACGCAGATGTCACGCTAGGATTTGATGCCATATAGCCCGTTACTACTTGTTGGGCACTCGCATCCTCCAAAATTTTGGAAACTACTACTTTGTCGAGAATCTCTAGGTACGTATTATCCTTGTCCAGACGGAGCGCAGTGTCCGAGCCCTCGATAGTGACACTACCTTTGATTGGCGACGCGGTAGCATCTTGAGCAGAGCCTGCCTTGAGCACTGCCACAATGTTGATTAACTCTGCGCCGCCCGAAGTGCGAAGTGCTACAGTCTTGCCATTCGCTTTGAAAATAGCATTTTGTGCTTTGATAGTACCTATCAGTGCACTTGCTGCCTGATAAGTATCAAACCAGCCCTCGCTACCAGCGACATAAGACTCTAGTACAGATTCCTCATCAATCACTACATCAGAAGGGCTACCGTACCAATCCTTTTCATAAGTGTGGTCACTAATCATAAGCGGTCCACCAGCACCGATGAGGCAACTTTGGTTGATAATAAGCGTGCCACCCCAACTGTATAGCATAGAGTTGTACGCGTCAAACATATTTGTGCCTTGTACAATGAATGGCAAATAGCCGGCACGGTTGTATGCTATTGTCGCCCTAGTGGTAAAGCCTGAGATATACCATTTTTCTGACAAGCAGTTCTCAAAAGTGGTGTCTACATATTCAGACTTTATACAAATAATTCCACCACTTTGCAGAGCGTTGTCAGTCTTTTGGGTGTTACCCAAAAAGTGAACATTGGTAAACAAAGCCTGAGCAGCCAATTTGTCTGCAGCAGCCTCAAAGGTAGAATAAGTCTTGTCATCGCCTACTAGAGCATTGACCTGCTCAACAGTGAGTGGATCCGCACCCACTACCGCAAACAATGTAGAGTGTACAGTGATACCTTTCGAAGGGTCTCTTACATTGTCGTTTTCACGATGAATAAGTGGTAGGTCTTGAGCAGAAATAGTAAAGTAGTTTCCCTCTAATTTAAACTGACCACCCAGACTTGAGCCGTCAGCACTACCGCTGACAATCTGTCTATTGTACACACTACCAGTAGCCTCATTTGGATCGTTTTCATCCTTGAGAGAGCCTGCAGCCTGCGCGGCATCAGTAGCAGTCGCTACCTCTGCGTCAGTCCAAAAATGGCTGCTAGGGATATCATCCCGAGTAATGGTAATATTGTTGTGCAGGATGAATGTATCGGTATTGACATTGGTAATATCACCATTGGTGATGCCCTGTTGCATCCATTGAGCCTTGAGAGTAGTCCACTTGCCCTCAGCATTGTAGTTGTCAATAGCAGATAGGTCGGCAGCGTTGTAAATATTAAAGCCGTCGATTACATCGAACTCAAAGGTCAGCGGCTGAATATCATCAGCATCACTCGCGTCCAAAGTCGCTGCTGGGAAAACCTCGATTTTGAAACTCTCACCATTAGCCTGTGAGGTAAACTGGAACCAGTGCTCATCTCTATCGAATGACACCATAGCATTGTATGCACTGCCTGTCAATTCGGTAAATGTGTGGGTAGTATTATTCAACTGATATACTTTTGCAGTCATTGGGAAGTCGGTAATATTAGCGGTATCAGTAGAGCCAGTGTATGACACCTGAAGTGTAGGCTGATAATAAAACTTGTTGTACGAGCCGACTACATAATGACGCTCAATCTCATTGAACCCTTTTACCCCAGTAGAGCCAGTAGTTGTGTAAGTATTGTTTCTAGTAGAGTTCGCCGCGTAAGTGGCAGCGATATTGGCAGGTGCATTGAATGCCCAAATCGAGTAGTCCTTTTTTACCTCAATATCTACAGAGTCGGTAAACCCGCCGCAAGCAGCGGTCAGGGTAGCAAAGCCAACCTCACTAGTGTCGATTGTGTTAAAAGTCAAGCCGTCGCTAGCCTGCAGTACGATAGCGCGGTCTTGGGCAGGCTCACACTCATACATACCGTTGACTACTATGCCATCGGTAGAAAAAGTCGCAGCCTTATCCACTGTCTGAGGCACGGTGGTCTCGTCTATCTCGATAGACTTTAAATCACCGTAGACATATACGTCTGCGCGGGCAGACAGCGTATTATCGCCGCTCTTGTATTGCACGACGAGAGACTTTTTGCCCAAAGTACTGATAACTGGCGTCTCGGCAATGGTGTACTCATCGCTAGCCAGCGTCTTGTCAGAGCCGTCAGACATCTTTGCCTTGACTACTAGATTGGTAGTGTCATAGGTCTGGGCAGAGTTAATCTTGACATCGGTAGCAAAACCGCTATCTATCACAATATATTCTACTGTGGCGCTAGCACAACCAGCCAGACCCAATAGGCAGGTCGCCAGCACAAATAACGAAATCACTACTGCAGCCAAAATGCTTTTTGATTTTGTCATATTCTTCTCCTCTTTTACTAATTTGCTCATAAAGCATTCAAATTATACCATACAAAACTGTTTTCGTAAAACAAAAAATAGCATTTTCTGCTATTTTTTTCTTATTTTTTTCTTATTTTTTTTATATTTTTTTGGTATTTTTTTTTGTATTACCAATTTTGAGAGGTTTTTAGCAGCAAAATCGCACTAGAATACCCACACCTCAATCTCTGCTTTTGAGCCGACGAGGTTTGACTTTTCTGGGCTAACGACCACGGTAAACACTATCATATTGTCAAAGCATTTTAGTTCGCCGCGCTCAGATAGGCTGACCTTACCCTGTGCCTCATAATCTACCGAACTGATGATGCTGTACTTGATTTTTTCTGCCTCGCTAGCGATATCACCCGATTCATAAGTGACCTGCGGCATAAATATAATAGGCAAATAGTCTACCCCCTCACCGTCTACTAGGTGATGGTCGGTAAAGAAGAGTTTGAGTCGGTAGGTGTGGTTTTGGGTAATGGTGCTGATGCCCGTGTCCTCAAACTCGTACATCTCGGCACTCTCCGCCTGCACTGTGACCTCGATAGATTTTACATAACTTATCTCGTCATACACTTTTACCTTCATACCGAAAAATCCCACCACCACGATAGATGCGAGATAGACTATCAATATGAGTACAACAGTAGATTTTTTCATAGATTACTTTTCCTTGTAATACAATTTTATTCTAGTGAGATACAGGTACAATCTCACCACAAACACCGCTAGACCTATACACATCACTTTTGGGAAAACTTTGACGAAACTTTCGCCAATCAAAAAGTACAATATAAAGGCAAACAGCCCTGCAAAGACAAAGCATATGATAGTACTCTTGGCTTCGTTTGGGTTTTTGTGCGATTTTCCCGTGGTCTGGTACTGCCTATTCTGCGGGTTCATAATGTCTAACTCAGCACTCCACAACAGGTGCCCCAAGTATACAAACACCATCCCTAGAGTCAACATAATCGCATTACCTACCCCCATCGGGATGAATATATTCATTACGCCGACCGAAACGATGATAGACGCGATGCAGATGAACATATTGAGCATCAATTTGCCTGTCAGTGGTATACGGTATGGCACGGGGTGGATTTTGTTTAGATATGCTGAATTTCCCTCGCGTGAGAACACGCTGGCTAGAGAATTGTTGGTAGACATTACCATTAGCAATACGATGAGCACATTGAATGCGAGCGCCATATACTGCCCGCTCAGGCGGGTGTCCATTGCTCCGAAAATCCTATTCTGCAGCAATATCGCTATAGGTGCGATTATCGCAGTGGCGAGGATGCTATAGATGATGCCCGGGGTACGCAAGGTACGCTTTGACTGCTGCACCACGGCAGAGACAAAAGGCGGATTTTTGTGGCTGCGCACGCGACGCTTGACGACGCGCTTTTTGTACTCAAATGGGTTGCTCGCCATTCGTAAAAAGAGCGGCTTTGAGAGTAGATAAGTGAGCAAAAAGCACAGTGCGATGCTGCCGACGATTACGCCGAAAGTGATGAGGTTGCTCATCGTGCCTAGGTTGAATGCGTAACTATTGTACTGCATCCCAGTCATAAACTGCAGCAAATAATCAAAGCCCACGAATATTGATGCAAAACCTGTCAAAAAGTCCTGCAAATCCCAGAATATCCTACCCCAGTCACGCACTAGGTCGATATCGGTAGGGATTGCATTGATAGCAGCCACCACGCCCCAAATGAGCAGCCCTACTACCACAGTGACTACTACAATCTGCAACGTGCGGAATTTTTTTGCAAAAATCGTCAGCCCCATAGCAGGAATTGAGAGCAAACCACACAGTGCAATAATCAGCGTGGTGAGTATGAGTATTGCCACGATTGACCACAAAAAGTAAGTGAATGGCAGCCCCATCACTAGCCCGTACGCTATCATAAATGGCCAAATAAAAGTAAAGTTTTTGATTAATTCATAAATGTAGCAAACTATCATTTTTGAACTAAAAATCGTGCTGGATTTGACAGGCATAGTGAGCAGCACTGGGTTGTCCTTTGCAAAAAACAACGTGGATGTGACATTGATGAGACAGGACAGCGTGCTGAGCAGGATTACCACGGTCATTATCACCAAAAACGCCCTAAAGTTGAACGTCGTCACAAAGGAGAATAAGCCGAATTTGACGATAAGCGCAAACACTAGATATATCGCAGCAGTCGCCACAGCAAAGCCCAGCAGTGACCAGATGATTTTGAACAATGTCGCCTTTTTATTCTTGAGGAATGAAAGGTCGATTTTGTCCTTTAATTGCATCAAGACTAGCGGACGAATGAGCCCGTACCACCGTGCCAAGCGCGCAGGCTGAGATTTTGTTTTTTGTCCTACCATACGCTAGACCTCGCTTTTGTTATTTTTGGTTGATTTTTTGGCTAATTTTGGCTTTGTTTCGGTTGATTTTTTGGTTTTTGTAGATGATTTAGCCGATTTTTTGGCTATTTTTTGGGTATTTTTTTCTGAATTTTTTTCATCTATTTTTTTTGCATTTTTTGCGGATTTTTTCTCCGTATTTCCCCCGTCTTGGGTCACCACCTTTTTGGGTCTGCCGCGCTTCTTTGGGGCGGGCAAAGTGACTACTGTGCCGTCCATTGTATCAGTGACTGCAGGCGCATTTTCTACCGAGTCAAATAACATCGGACCTTTGATTTCTTCGCCTAGGCTATTTATTTTTTTGGCATAGCCCTCGCCATTGATGGTAGTCATATAAAAGTCCTCGAGTGTGGTGCCGCTAGCCTCGATTTCGGCGAGGGATTTTGTGAGCAACACTTTACCTTTTTTGATAATGGCGATTTTGTCACAAATGCGCTCTACCACGTCGATGATATGGCTCGAGAAGAATACTATATTACCTGCGCGAGCGTGCTCTTTCATACACTCTTTTACCTGATAGATACTATTAGGGTCTAGACCTGTGAGTGGCTCGTCTAGTATCCAAACACGCGGATTGTGCACCAGCGCCGCCATAATGGCGATTTTTTGCTTCATACCGTGCGAATAGGTCTTGATTTGGTTGTCAAAAGCGCCCGTCAATTCAAAACGCTCTACATAGTTGTCAATACGCGCGGTACGCTCTGCTAGTGGCACTTCGTACAGGTCTGCGATGTAATTGATATACTCCCTACCCGTCAATTTTTCGTACAAGGCGTAGTGGTCCGGCACAAAACCGATTTGGCGTTTTGACTCCACGCTCTGCCTGTCCACGTCAAAGCCGCAGACTTCGATTTGACCACTGGTGATAGGCTGGATACCGACGATTGATTTTATAATAGTCGATTTTCCTGCGCCGTTCGGACCCAAAAATCCAAAAATCGTGCCGCCCTCAACCACCAAATTGGCATCTTCTACTGCGTATACCGAACTGCTAGCGTATTTTTTGCTAAAATTTCTCAATATCAACTTGTTTGCATTTTCTGGCTCCATAGGTTCTGTTAGACTCCTCCCATCCAATTTACTTAGTAATGCTAATTTATCCATTTTGATTGCTTTTTTGCGCTGCTTCATATCCTCAAACGAGTTTGCGATAGCGTAGCCTTGCTCGTATACAAACCACACCGCCAGCCCCAACAGCACATAGACGATAAAGAATAGCACCTGATACACAGGGTAAAATACCATTTCGATGCCGCCTATCGTAATCACTGCGGTGATATCTCGCAGGTTTTCTGCCCAAGTGCCCAGTTTGTCCGCGATAAAGTCGCTATTGATAAAGAAGAAGTCGGTCGAGCGGCTGACCATACCCGCCACGTACATTCCTGTAAACATCGCGTTGAGTATCAGCACCAACACAAAGTATGCCAAAAAGCCCAACATAGAGTAGACAAACTGTTTGAATTTCGGTCGCTCAAACATTCCTAGCGACACAAACAGCAGCGGCATAAAGAATGCGATGTAGTGATTGATATAGAATACGCATAGCCCTGTGTCGAATATATTTATCGTGCTCGGGCTGTAATTCGGCATCACCATTGCCAAGAACGCGCCTAGTACATTGATAAAATATGTAAAGTAGAAAAATCTCTTCATATTGAATATCAACACAATCGGCATAATGTACATTGCGGTGTTACACAAGTGCAGCGGCCACAAGGTCGGGTCGAGAAAGTCGACGAATTTGTGATTGAGCGAGAATGATAGCAGGGTACCTAGACATATATATAATAGATAAAATTTCTTTTCGCTATATTCTTTTTTGCGCAAGGTAAAGTGCAAGATGACTGGCAAGATAATACCGATATACAATATCACCCTATGCGCGAATTCTAGCCCCTTGGCTTTGCTGACCATATGTATGTCACCGAATAACCCCTCCATAGTGTAGGCAGGCATCACGGCTAAAAATACTATGAGTACAGCGAATATATCGAACCAGTATTTGCGGAAAAATCTCGCTATCCCCAGCCCTACTCGATAAAACCAGTGGCAAAATGCCACCCATCGGTCTTTTGCAGTGATGATTTTCAGGTCGTCATCTGAGGTAATATGCTTGTATTTTACTACTTGATTTTGCGGTTCGTCCAATTTTTCTCGTTTTTCAAACCAGCGCGAGTTTTGGTAGAATATTGACAGCGAATACCCGAGCGCTAGCCCGACTTCTGCAGCAAAGAATACTCCACGCACAGTGATTTCGTCTATCGCTCCCGGTCCAATGATAGCGGAGAACGCAAACCACATAAATACAAAATTGAGTATACTCATCGGGGTGGAGATGTATTTTACGAATTGGACAAGGCGCGGGATCCTAAAGAACCCAAAGAGCGTCAGCAGCAAATTGCCCGCGTATGTAAACCACACCAAAAACAGCGCAAACGCATTGGCGGTCGCACTGAGCGGGGTGTCACCCAGAGCGTGCATTCCGCTGATCGCATCTTCGCCCAGCATATAGCGGCAAGTGAATACTACGCCGAATAGTATAGAGAGAATTTTGAGCCAAACGGTATACCCTTTGGTCGATTTTTTGCCCAAATAGAGATTGAGGGCAAAAATTGCCCCACTTATCACCAACGCAATAATATAATAGATAAAACTTGCCATATGCTCCCCTCTTTTGCTGCCTGCTTTTAGTCCGAGTAAAACTTACTTTTTATCATTATAATACAAATTTCTCCAAAAAGGCAAACACTTATGCTACTATTTTTTAAAATTTTGGAAATTTTGCGTTTAATTCTTGACAAATCAATTTTTTGGGCATATAATTATTTTGGCTTTAAAACGACACACGGTCGGCGGCATATGCTTGCACGCTGGCTCAACGGTAGGAGCAGATTGCTCCTATTTTTTGTTTTTTTGCCTCAATTTTTGAGTAATACAAGGAGAAAATAATGAATAGCAAAGTAAATTCGAGAGTTATTCTGATGATCACCGCTTTTGCAGTGTTTTTGGCGACTTTTAATGAGACTTTCCTCAATATCGCATTCAACACTATCGGCGGCGAATTCGGGATAGACCTTTCCGTCGTGCAATGGCTGGCGACGGGCTATATGCTGGGGGCGGCGATTATGGTGCCGCTGTCGGCGTTTTTGTACCGCAGAATACCTACCAAGGTGCTGTTTTTGGGTACGACTGCCTGCTTTATCGTAGGGAGTATTGTCGCTGGACTGTCTACCAATTTTGTGGTACTGCTGATAGGTAGGATTATTCAGGCGCTCGGCTCAGGGCTGCTCATCCCTATCGCGATGAATATCGTGCTGGATATTGCGCCAAAGGAAAAATTAGGCTCGTATATGGGTATTATGGGCGCTATGACTACTTTGGGCCCGTCGCTCAGCCTAATAGTCGCAGGCGCACTACTTAGTTTCGCTGATTGGCACGTGCTGTTTTGGGTGTTCGGCGGATTGTGCGTGATTTTGTTTGTGCTGGCTGCCATTTTCTTGGGCAATGTCTCTCGTCTCGGCAAGCCAAAACTAGATGCATTGTCTGTAGTATTGATTAGCCTAGCACTCATCGGCATCTTGTACGCGATTTCTACCGTGTTCGGCTGCTGGTGGATAGCACTCATCACTTTTGCTGTAGGCATCGCAATGCTCGTTTTGTTTGTCTTGAGGCAAAAACGCATCCCCGAGCCGCTCATCAACCTCGCACCGTTCCGTTCAAAAATCTTTAACCTTAGTTTGTTGGCGAATATCATTACGCTCATTATGATTTTCGCGTTCAATATCGTAGTGCCTTACGTACTGGCGGAACGCGGCGTGAGCGCTATGACCAGTTCGCTCGTCTTGTTCCCTGCGATTTTCCTCAGTTGTATCGTCGCACCGTTCGCAGGTAAGATTTATGACAAACACGGCACACGCTTTCTGCTCCCTGTCGGGATGGCTATGATGGCTGTCTTTGCCGCACTGCTCGCGTTCTTTATCAGTTCACCGTCAATCGTGCTGCTGGCTGTATTGTATGTTCCTTTTGTCATCGGTTCGGCACTCATCATTGGTCCTGCTCAGAGTCACGCACTTTCGCACCTCGAGCCGCAAAACGCTCCGCACGGCGTCACCCTGTTTAGTACGGGCTTTCAGATTGCGGGGAGCATCGGCGCGTCGGTTTTCTCGAGCGTGTATTCAGCCACTGCAGTGACTTTTGCATCGTCGCAAAGTGCGTTTTGGTTAGTCGGGCTGCTGGTCGCCGCTCTGGCTGTCGTAGGGGTCGTTATTTCTATTATTATCGGCAAAATTAGCAAACGCCCTACCCCTACTACCATTTCGCAAGCCGCCGACACTCCTGCACAAACGCTCTCAGAAACCTCTTCTACCACCGAGACTGAGCATCAGCCAATGCAAGCAGCGAACGCGGAGAACACAACAATAGAAGCAACCCAAGCCCCACACACCGAGTCAGCAGCGGCGCAACCTGCCGCAACCCCGCAAGAAGAGGCACAAGAGCAAATGTCGGAAACTGACCGAGATAATCAATAATTTTGAGGCACGACTCTGCTTTTTGGGATTTATATAGTATTTAAGCGCCCTCCAAAAGTGCAACACTTTGTTGGGGCGCTTTTTGTTTGTCCTTTTGGCGTCTGATTTTTTGCGTTTCCTTTATGAGACTGATTTTTTGATACAAAAAAATAATGAGCGGCACAGTGACGCGCTACCTACAAGGAGCGCTCAAATAACACCGAGCCCTTGCGACAAAATACGGTGCGCTTTGATAGTCACAAAGTCGTAGACCCTACTACTATCCAAATAAACTCCACCACTACATTTACTGCGCTATACATTCAACAGTTTACTGCACGCTTCTTGGACGATACAACAGAGTTAAAGAGTCAGGTCGTTGACAAAAATTCAACAGCCACCGCGCCAAGCATCTCTAGCACTGCTAGTAAAGTGTTTAATGGCTGGAAGGTAAACGGCGTAATCGTAAATGTGGCTACTTATTCTATCACACAAAATACTGATTTTGTCGCTGATTGGATTTATAAAAATTTAGTTACCTTTATGGCTAATGACGCTACCTACTCTAGTCAGTATGTAGAAAATGCTAATTATGCTGTAGAGCCTGATGCGCCAACTTTTGAAGGCAAATCTTTCGCTGGCTGGAGTTTGGACCGTTATAATGTTGTTGATTTGTCTACTGTGGCAATAAATTCTGATACAACATTGTATGCAGTATTTGTTAGCAACTTTGCAGGACAGTGGACTGGTTCTTGTATAACTGAGGGATATTCTTATAGTGTTACATTGCTGATATTTAATTCAGGTATGTGGCTCCTTGATTTGATTGATGAAACCACCTCTTCATCATTGATTGGTGGAGCGTATGGTTTCTTTAGTGAGGAAAGTGGTTCGTATAAAATGTCAGGTTTTATGCTGTCGCCGACAGTTACCTTGCTCGAAAATGGCAGTCTTCAACTTGATTTCGCTAAAGCTATACTAGATCCTACCCTTACCTATGTTTTAACAAAAGACGATGTGCGTGTAGAGCAAACTTATCTTGTTGATTTTGATAAAGAATGTACTTTTGTTTATAATGGTAACAATTATACTTTGGACGTCGTGTTTGACGGCCATTCAGGTACTTATGTTGGGGGTATGATGAGTCCTACGTGTACGACTGTGCCTAATTATGTATTATATAATAACAAAATGTACTATTATAATCCTGCAGGCAGCGGTACAATGAATCAGTATTGTTGTACAGCTTTTGAGTTAACCGACAACAGTATTACTTTTGGTTCATGTACAGGTACATTTAATTAAGTTTACGGGAGTATCTTTAAAAACTCCCTGCCATTCTAGCAAAAATGCTAGTTACTCTTGGAGGTGAAAATGAGCAAGAAATTGACAGGCAAAATCGGATACTGTGATAATCGCAATTTGCGGTTGAAAGACAAGCAAGGTCGTTATATCCCCGGTGGTCATTATGTATATATTAGAGAGGATAATAAAAATGGTACTTGTAATGTTAATATAGTTACTTCGTTGGAAGAACTGTCGGGTAGATATTCATTAAACAAATTAAAGCAAGTACGCAATGGAAATATTTATGTAATTCCAAAAAATGATGCAAATTTTTTACGTTGGTCTGGAATAAGTCATAATGCTATTAATAATATTGCTACAACGACTATACAAGACATTGGTAAAAAGAAAATACGGCATAGACATAAATTTTTTGTAAATAAATTTATGAAATAAAAAAACTAAGGGTCAAGCCCTTAGCAAGTTGGTAACGACGTTTAGTGTTACCTGTCGATAAGTAGGTCAAGTAGTGCAAGCACTATTGACTTGTCATTTATTATTATACGCAAAAAAATAAAAAAAGTCAACACTTATACAAAAAAATATTAAAGGAGTAAAAAATGATTACTATGATATGCGGCGTCCCCGGCTCAGGTAAAACTAGTTTAATGGCATATTATGCTTTTAAAGTATTGCAGGATGATTCATTTAATTACATATCGTGTAAGCGCGAACTTAAACTTCTCAATAGTAGTGGCTTCGATTATGATTTGCCTCCACAAAGGCATTTGTGTTATTCTGATAATCCCATAAGGCTGGGTCGCAGGCGCCATTCATACGATGTCGACGGTTTTTCTATTGGCTTGCCTAATATATTTTTTGATACTTGTTTTCTACCTCCCTATTCTACAATTTTTTTGGATGAAGCCCAGCGTTATTACGATAGCCGTATGAGCAAGTATTTGCGCGAAGATGTGTATCATTGGTATCAACTACACCGGCACAACGACTATAATATTTTTTTAGTTTGTCAGCGTCCTGCAAATATTGATGTAAATATTCGCGCGCTGGCTGAGCGAGTAATTGTCCTTGACGAATGCTCAATAAAAGCAGATGAGTATGGTTATGTTAGTCAAATTACTTGGCACGGTCGTGAATTTTCTTCCGCAGATGTAGCAGAAAACTATCTTTGGGCGAGCGATAAAACTCAATTCAAACACCAAGGCAAGGATTTCAAAGAAAATTGCGACTTTGATATTTTTTGTTATTATAATTCCAAATCTTGCCGTCCTGCATTTTATGCTAATTACAATAAACCTATTGAGTATTATTCGTCTGATGGGTACGTTCAAACCCTTGAGAGTTATATCGAGTATAATAATACGCATTATTTCACCGCTCCTCTTGGATTTTGGAAAAATGCCGAGCGTGATAAAAAGATTTTAGCCGAAGTCGAAAAGGAGGCTATATATGGATATTAAAAATTATTCAGATTTGAGCGATTTCGTTTTTGCTGAATACGAAAAATTACAAGATTTGGGAGTTGTAAAGCCTCCTACCGCAGTTTTAAAAGCAATGGATAGACAGTGCGTGCGGTATATGAAGTTGTATAGCAAGCCTTTTTATCGGCAACAACGTAACAAACTGCGATTACAGCAAGCGATTGAGTCAATGCCACACGGCTGGTTTTGGAAAAAGTTGCACCCAAAACTTTGGTCGCAAGTAGAATATGCTTTAAGAGAAGAGCAGGGAGAGAATAAATTAAATGCTTCGTCTGTTAAATCCGACACTCCCCCTCCGTCTGTTTATCCAGAGTTTCCCAAAGCTATCGATGTGCCTCAGTTGTCTCACATACCAGAACGAGCCTTGGAGGGTGTCAAGGAATGAGCGGACTATTTTTGCTCGCAAAAATCGACGAGCACGACAGTGCTTCCGCCCTTGACACGCATAACGGATATACTTGCAACCCCAAAGCCCACACTGGGGGCTTTGACGCCATACGCAGTAAAAATACAATGGGTCAAGGGGCTTCGCTCCTTGCGGTTGTTAGGCAGAGCCTAACGATGAGATAAAAGGAAATGCTTGGTAATCTGATTGCCAGATACCAAGCATTTCGTCAACCTTTTAACGAAAAGAACAGAGGGATACCATTATACTTGATAATGGTATCCCTTAAGCAGAAATTATAATAAATGGAGTAAAAAAATGGAGCAAAAAAATCCTCAGTTAAAAGAGTTGTGCAAAGAATGCTTGCTACATAACAAAAACCTACACCATTGTCCATTCTGCAACATTGATTTTTCTAGCAACCAATCAACGGCACAAGCACTCAAAAAATTAAATAATATTTCTTTGCGTGCAAATACTATTCTCAATCATAATAAACGCAATAGCGAATTACTATTTTTTGATGAAGAATTTTCAATCGCTGGCAACAAATCGCCCGCACCTCGTCGTAGACTGTTTTATTTTGATACCAATTTTGAGGCGATACGAGCAATAGACCCCCAAAACCCAAAATCAACAATTACCAATTTTCTGAATACTCGACACAAAAATCATAAACGTGCTCTCAATTCGTTTTTGAATTATGGGCAAAATAACGACTGGGAATACTTTTTTACCATTACTTTTGACCCTCGCAAAATCAATAGTACCGACCAACAAGCCGTAAAATATGCGTGGAAACTTTTTCGGCAAAAATTGCAGTATAATTATCCAGATATTCAAATTATGTGCGTGGTAGAATACCACAAAGACGGCTCCAAATTACACTTTCACGGCGTAATCGCTAACGCAAATATTGATTCTATCCTTTCTCGTGCCGTTAATATGCAACTTTATCGCAAGGATAAACACGGCAATATTATTATGCGTAATAATCAGCCAGTGCAAAATAAATTGTACTTACAGCCCCTTCTCTCTAATATCGGCGACAAAATTTATAACTTCAAGCCCACGTTTTACCAAGAGGGATTTTGCTCAGTGATTCCCCTCACCGACCGAACGAATGATTTGACTGTTTACGAAAAGGTTGTGTTCTATTTGGCAAAATATATGGCAAAAGATAAATCTGCCGTGCCTTTTAACGGCAAATCCTTCTTCCGCACACACAATCTAGATAAAGGAACAAAAGAGTGTATATACCTTTCAGAGCAAGAATTTCAAGAATTGCTATCAAACGAGAATTTTACTCTCAAAAAATCAACCGCCCGTTTTAGTTCATACATATCCCGCACCTCCCGTGTCGAATTTTTAACCAAAATAAAACGTGCTTGGCGCCAAATGGCAGACGGTATCACCGTATCAGATATTGCTACCGAATTAGATACAATCTTAGCCGATGACGATCTCGACCCAATTTTTGCCACTGAATAAAAATCAGCCCCTGTGGGACTGATTTTTTACGCAACGAAGCACATATTGAGTACAAATTAGTTGTCAAAAAGTTGTCAAATCAACTTTTTTGTTTGTTTAAAAAATAACAAAAGCCCTTGTTTAAGGGCTTTCTACTGGTAGCGAGGGAAGGATTTGAACCTCCGCCTATCAACGCAGACGCCAGAGAAATTTATTTCGATGCGTCAAGGCAGATTGATTGGCAATCCATTGCCAAACACTGCTCGGAGGTTGATGCCGTCCAGTCATAGCACGCAAACGCGTGCAAAAGACTTCCCCCCTTCTCCACTATCCCCACACAAAAAACAAAAACAGGCACAAGCCTAAACACTCGCACCCGTCCAAATGGTAGCGGGGGAAGGATTTGAACCTCCGACCTTTGGGTTATGAGCCCAACGAGCTGCCGAACTGCTCTACCCCGCGATATATGAATATTCTAACACAATTATATTCGTTTGTCAAGAGAAAAATTCACAAAAATTAAAATTTACACAAAAATTTTTATGCAAAGCAAATTTAGTCACTCCCACGCTCAAAAAATGTGCTAAAAAAGTATTAAGGATAATTCCAAAAACTAATTATAAAAAATACCGAAAAAATTCCCAAATTATCGGCGAGCTACAAATTATTTACCCCCAAGAAATTCAACAAAAAAACCCTATATTATAAATAAGATAAGGCGCGAAGTCAAAAAACAGCTATCAAAATTCTCAAAAAAAATAGGCAAAAAATATGGAGAAAAATAAGAAAAAATAAGAAAAAATAAAAAATCGCAATTTTTAGAAAATATTTTCAAAAAGTGCTTGCGTTTTTAGAAAACTTGTGCTATCATATATGCAAATCCACACAAAAGAGGTAAAAATTATGCTAGTTTTGACGAAAAGGTCTGTACAAATGAGCGGCATCTTCAGCGATATGCACAACGTGATGATTGAATATTTGCTCAATAATTTTGCCGACCCGTTAGGTTTTACCGAAATTACCGAAAATAATTTGCCGCATTTTATTGATGGTCTGATGGCGCATAGGTCGTTCTTTCGCTCGCTTAATATGCAGGAGCGCGTAGACGAAATCAATTATTATTTGGACGATCTCGCGCGGCGCGTCGACCCCGAAGGCAAAATCGAGCCCGCTCATCACGACCACACATATCGCGAACCTGTTGACACTGGATTTTTGTATCAATTCGACCTAGATACCCAACTCGACAGGTTTTCGACCAAGCGCCGATTGCCGAAGGCGGAAACAAAATTTCTCGAGCGTTGCAAAAACAAAAACGCGCTCAAATGGGACGAAAAAGGTACCCAAAAGGCGCGCAAACTCAAGCCACACACTAGGTCTGTAGTTCAAGTAAAAAAGTGATTTATATAGTTAATTTGATTGATTAAATGCAATTTTTTGACGAGCATTCACCCTCGCCGACCTCAAAAACTGACGCAGAAAGCAAGCATGCTAAAAGCAGTCTCCCCTCTCCCTGACAACCAATACGAGTTTTGACATCTTTGCGTCAGGCGGTATTTGTGCGAGCAATAAGCAAGTCGCAAGGGAATATCTAGTGCACCACCTACCACAGGCATTTTAGTCCGCATAGTTGTCAAAGTAATTCTGAATCAGCACCACAGGAGTACCTTTGTCGCCGCTGCCGCTAGTCAAATCAGCCAGACTACCGAGCAAATCGGTGTAATTCCGCGGAGTCGTCCCCAATGTTTCGTTTGTTCCTTTTAGTTTTTTTGACTTGTTCCTGATTTCCTGCCTCATTGCCTCGTTGAGAGGCTCTCCGCGCAAATCTGCGAGTTTGTTGTCAGAAATATATTTAATCTTCAATTCATTAGGCGTGCCGACTAGCCCCGGCGTAAACGCAGGAGATACGACAGGGTCCGCGAGTTCCCAAATTTTGCCGACAGGGTCCTTGTATGCACCATCTCCATAAATCATCACCTCTAGAGTTTTGCCTGTGCGCTTGCGTATTTCGTCTTGAATTTTGACGACCAACTTATCACCGTTTTCAGGGAAAAGTTTGACAGTATCTTCGGTGGCTTTGTTCGACCCGAGCAGCCCATACTTGCTATTATAGCCGCTCCCCTGTACGCTCTGCCGCAAAAGTTCATCCGTTTTAAAAATTGTTTTCGCACCCGCCTCGACCAAAATTTTTTTGGTTCTATCACGCTTATGAATATTCGCAACAATAATATCGCGAGTATAATCGAGAATTGTCGTAGCGCGATTGGCAAAAATTATTTCCGCTTGACACCCCTCTCCCTCTATCAATTCACGGAAATATTTTATATAATTTATGCCCGTAAAAATATGCACTTCCTGCCCAAAACATTCATAATATTGCTCTTCCGTCAATATATCCACCCACGGATTAATGTTATATTTGTATAGCATCTCTTCATCAAAAAGGGAATTGCCCACTTCATCCGCAGGATACGACAACAGCAGCGTGATTTTTGCGCAGCCGCGCGCGATTCCGCGTAAAATCGAAGAAAAGCGATTTCTGCTGTAAGGGGTAGGAAAAACGACCCCGATATGAGCAGCCTTGCCAAATTTGTTGGTAACATCGGCGGCAATTTGGTCGATTGATGCGTAATTTTTCTCAGTTATACCCACAACCGCTTCAGTTATTGCCAAGACATCCCTATCTTGCAGTTCGATGTGCTCGCGCTCCACCGCACTCAGCAAACTATCGGTGACCACTTGTACTAGGTCATCCCCTGCTTTGATTATCGGAGTTTTTATCCCCCTCGAAATTGTTCCAAAAGTTTTCATACATACCTCCAAATGTAATACATATTATATCACAATTCAGAGCAAGAGCAAAACTTTTTTGCAATAGAAAAAGTCGCAAATTGCATTTTTGCGACTTT
>CAZOFH010000001.1:204257-231716 GCA_964579205.1 uncultured Christensenella sp. | reverse complement strand
CGTGGCTCTTGGTGAGTCACTTATCCACAGTCAAAAAGGTATCGGATCCCGATGCCTTTTCGTCGTCGAATACTAGTAGTTTTGTACGAATTGGTGAGTTACTTATTGACCCAACTACCGCAACTGGCAATACACCGTTTTCTGAAAGCAGAATGACTACTTTGGTCAATATGATTTGCGGCGAAAGCGGTAATATGAATACACAAATTAAGAGCCTCAAAACTAGCGTGGGCACCACGCCGTTGACTGCTGCGAATTTGCGTGCAAAAACATACAACAAAAGCAATGGACAAAGTATTGTAGTACGCCTTGGCGGACTCGATTGGATAGTAACATACGTGTCAAAAGACACGGACAACAATCTAGTAGCCACCTTATGGCTAAGTAACAACCACCAAGAGGCTTGGGGGTGGAATGGTACAGGCGGCACTACAGTAAGTGATACCGTGGGCAACAACCAAAACTTGGGTACATACTATGGTCTAGTCAACGGCGGATTGTACAGCGACTGGGCTGCTGATTGGTCTCTCGATGATGCTGGTAGTACATATCCAAGCAATATGTATGGTACTAGCTATATTCGAGTAGAGACACTTAATAATCCTAACAACAGAACTTATGCCACAGATAGTGAAACATTGACAAATGGTACCCCCCAATCCTCTGACCATATTTTCTCGTTGTATACCGTCGCTAGCAAAGGACTGACAAATTATTTGGTTACCCCTAATAAGATGCCTTGGATAAATGCTGTGCAAGATGAGAGCTTGATAGATTTTGATTATACTTGTAGTAATGATACATTGTCTACGACTGGCGGTAATTACAGTAGCGACGATTATAACTATACTGGCAAGACTGGCTATGGCAACTGGGGGGCAGACTATCTATGGTTGCCAAGTCTGGTCGAGACGGGAACAGGAGGCTATTCTTCTGCTAGTCTATGGGAAACTAATGATGATGAGCGTTCTATATATGACGAGAGTACCGCCACTTTTTCAACTAACTATATAGGCTCTTCACAATCAGATAATACGGCTAACATTGGTACATGGTTGCGTTCGGCATATTATGAAACGGAAGACATGGCTTTGTTTATTGATGAACATGGCTACAGCTATGGTGAAGGTGATATGGTTGAGTGTAGTTTCGCAGTGCGTCCTTGTTTGCTTTTGGATCTTGGTGCTGCAGCGTCTGATACGGTAGAAGGAGGAGTAGGGGTAAAAATCACCTTTGACAAAAATGGTGGTAGCGGCGGAACTGATTATATATATATGGAGCATGGTGAGTCACTGCCAGTGATTACTCCACCGACTCGCACAGGGTATGAATTTTGGAGTTATTTCTTTTATACTGCTACTGGCCGTTTAGCTGAATTATATAATAGTGTAGGGATTCCTTATAGTGACTATAAGACCTCACCGTTTACCGAAAATATTACTGTCAAAGCAGTATGGTCACCGATACATTATAAAATAAAATACAATGCCAATGGTGGTAGTGGGTCGATGAGTGATTCGAGTCATATGTATGATGATGAGGAAAGCTTGAATATGTGCGGCTTTACGCGGAATGGATATATCTTTAAGGGGTGGGCGACAAGTGCTAGCGGTAGTGTAGTCTATGCGGATCAAGCGAGTGTAGTTAATTTGTCATCTACAGATGGCGCGACCGTTAATCTTTATGCTGTTTGGAGAACGGTTTATCTGATTTTTGATAACCAATCAGCAACCACGGCTGGTACAGAATCGATAAGAACTGGAGAAACAGCGGCGCTACCGAACATCACCGCCCCAACGCGCACTGGCTATACATTCGGCGGCTATTATTTGTTCCCGAATGGGCAGGGCACGAAAATCTACAATGCCAACGGCACGCCTGCAATTTCGCTGTCGACTTTTGCTGTCGATACCACGCTTTACGCCTACTGGCTGTGGTATGATATCAAAAGTGTGACGGGGAGCACGACCAGTTACACGCTATATGACAGCGTAGACGCGACAATGAAAAACACTTCGCTAACGATAGCACCTGCATCGGGGCACAAGGTCGCCTCATTCTCATTTGACAATACAACTTGGCACAATGTGGACAGCGTCAAGAAAAACTTGGCGAATACCTCGCTCGCTGCGGCAGTTATCTACTACGCAAATGAGAACTCGAACGAAATCGTATTTGAGTTTAAGGGTATTAGCACAAGCAGCCCGATTAGTTTCTACCTGCAGACTACTGCGGGGGCATATAGTGGGCTAAAGAACAGCACGAATTCTGTTAAGGGCGTCTATGTGACCTCGACAATCGGTGGCGTGGTCCATATGGTGGGTGACGACATCGAGAACCTCGAGGACGATGATACAATCACTCTTTCGGCTGATATCACGCTAGAGGGCTACGGCTTTAAGCATTGGAGAACATCAGACGGGCGCGTCCTCAGTACTGCGCAATCAGTCCGTCTCAAAAAGTCTCTCGTCAACGACTCGCTCATTATCGCCGTCTTTGAGCCTGTGTCGTCTAGCAATGTCAACCTCGAGGTGGATAATACGGAGTAAGATGATAAAATAAAAAGGATAGCAGACTATCCTTTTTTTGTTCTTTTCCCGACACAACGGCAAGCCGCTGTGTCGGGAAAAGAACGGTTATTTTTTGGGGGTCAATTCGCCCGCTGATTTTTTACTCCTCGGCGAGTTTTTTGAGTTTGTTGCGGAGTTTGAGGCTGTCGGCTTTTGCTTTTTGCAAGAGGGCGTCGGCAGCGGCAGGATTTTTCTTAAAAAGGTTGGCATAACGGCGTTGCTTTTTGGCGAATTCGATATAGTCGAGAGTCGGTTCAGGGCTATCTAGGATGAGTTTTTGCGTGGTCGGATTGTACCTAAACAGGTGCCAATAGCCGCTCTGCACAGCCTCGCGCATCGTGAGTATCCCTTGGGACATATCGATGCCGTGGTTTATACAAGTAGAGTAGGCTATGATGATAGATACGCCGTCATATTCTTGCGCCTCTTTGATAGCGGTGAGGGCTTGATTTGGATTGGCGCCCATAGCGATTTGGGCGACATAGACATCGGGATAACTCATCGCCATTAGGCTCAAATTTTTCTTGCTCGTGGTCTTGCCACCGTCGGCGAATTTTGCCACAGCGCCAGCAGGAGTAGCCTTGCTCGCCTGACCGCCAGTATTTGAATAAACTTGGCTATCCAGAACGAGGATATTGATATTCTTGCCGCTCGCCAGCACGTGGTCGAGTCCGCCGTACCCAATGTCATAAGCCCAGCCATCGCCGCCGAATATCCAGACGGTCTTTTGGTTTAGGTCGTTTTCGCTCTCCAAAATTCGCTGTATGCGAGTGGTTTGGTCCGCTGACAAATTGCCTCTGACTAGGTAATCCTGCAGCGTATTGCAAATGCGGTCGCTGAGAGCCTGACTATTGTCGAGGTCGGTGGTAGTCTTCCACTCGCTGACTAACGGGCTAATCTCGGGTAAATTGGCGGCTGCTTGGTCGAGTAGAGTCGTGAGGCGCTCACGCACGCTATCGATGCCTAGCCGCATACCCAAGCCAAACTCGGCATTGTCCTCAAATAGGCTATTCGCCCATGCAGGACCGTGACCAGAGGCATTGCGTGTGTACGGGCAACTAGGGTAACTGCCCCCATAGATACTGCTACATCCAGTAGCGTTGGCGATGACCATTTTGTCGCCGAAAAGTTGGGTCACAAGTTTGATATAAGGTGTTTCGCCGCAACCTGCGCACGCACCACTAAACTGAAATAGGGTAGGGGCAAACTGGCTGCCTTTGACACTGAATTTTGGGTAAACATCAGGCACATTTTCCATTTCGCTAGTGATGCGGTAATTCTCCGCCTGCTCGGCGATTTCTTTTTCGCCTTTTTGCATAGCTAGGGCTTTTTCTCTTGCGGGGCAGACATTGACACAACTGCCGCAACCCGTACAGTCGAGAGGGCTAACTTGGATACGGAATTTTTTGTCAGGATGCCCAGTCGCAGGGATGCATTCAAAATCATCTGGCACGGCAGCATCTGCGTCCACTAGCACAGGGCGGATAGCGCCGTGAGGGCACACAAAACTACACATATTGCACTGGATACAGTTTTTGCTCATCCAGCAAGGGATACTAGTCGCCACGCCGCGTTTTTCAAACCGCGCGGTGTCGGTGGGGATGTGCCCATCGGCGGAAAAGCGGCTGCTAGGGATTTCGTTGCCACGGAGTGCTGCGATAGGGCGCATAATCTCGTCGGCAAACTTGTTTTTGTTTGAGGTATATTCGGTAGTCTGCCTGTCTTTTGCATTCGCCCAGTCGGCAGGAATGTCGATCTTGATTAATTTTTCGCCGCCCAATTCGATAGCGCGGTAATTTTGCTCGACAACTTGCTCGCCTGCCTTGCTATATGATTTTTTCGCCGCTGCTTTCATCGCCTCGACTGCTGCGTCGTACGGGATAATCCCGCTCAGACGAAAGAACGCCGACTGCATAATGGTGTTGATTTTGCCGCGCAATCCCAGTTCGTCCGCGATTTTTTGGGCGTCGATGATATAAAATTGGATATCTTTGGCAGCCAATTCGCGCCTAAACGAGGCAGGGAGTTTTGCCTCAATCTCGCTCGCATCCCAGTCGCAATTCAATAGTAAGGTGCCTTTTTCCTTGAGCTTGGGCAAAAAGTCGTATTTGCCGATGTAGCGCGCGTTGTGACACGCCAAAAAGTCCGCCGTGTCGATTTCGTATGGCTGGGTGATGGCATCCTTGCCAAAACGCAGGTGTGAAATAGTCACGCTGCCGCTCTTTTTGCTATCGTAGACAAAATAGCCTTGGGCATTGAGGTCGGTATTGTCGCCGATGATTTTGATGCTGTTTTTGTTTGCGCTCACTGTGCCGTCGCTGCCCAAGCCGTAGAATAGGCATTGTGTCGCCTTGGTCGGCAGGGTATAGTCACATTCTGGCAGGCTGGTATTGGTAATATCGTCGCGGATGCCTACGGTAAAATGGTTTTTGCGGTCACGCAGCATATTTTGTAGCACTGCATAAGCGTCCCGTGGAGTAAAATCTTTGCCCCCGAGCCCGTATCGCCCGCATAGTACGGGGATATTCTTGAAATGTTCTCTCAGGCTCGCGCAAACATCGAGGTATAGTGGCTCACCTGCAGAGCCGCCCTCTTTTGTCCTATCTAGGACGGTGATGATTTTGGTAGAGTTGGGTAGAGCCTCGACGAATGCTTTGGTCACGAATGGACGATATAGTCGCACGATGACTAGCCCCGCCTTGGTATCGTTGTGTTTGTTAAAATCGTCGATGACGCGCTCTATAGTTTCGGTGGCGCTACACATCGCCACTACGATATTTTCTGCATTTTTTGCGCCATAATAGATAAAAGGCGAGTAATATCTGCCCGTCAATGAATAAAAGGCATTGCACGCGTCCTGAAATTTGTGCGGGATTGCACGAAAATACGCCTCGCTAGCCTCGCGGTTTTGCATAAAGACGTCGGGGTTTTGCGCGGTGCCGTATTGCTTTGGCGAATTCGGATTGAGCGCACGAGCTCTAAATTCTGCGATTTTATCCTGAGGAATGAGTCGCTGCATCTCTTTGTCATCTAGGACACTGATTTTGTTGATTTCGTGCGAGGTGCGGAACCCGTCGAAAAAGTGCATCACAGGCATACTGCTATTCAGCGCTGTGATAAAACTAATCAGCCCTAGGTCAAAGCACTCCTGCACATTCCTGCTAGCGACCATCGCAAACCCTGTCTGTCGGCACGCCATTACATCGCTGTGGTCGCCAAAAATCGACAGAGCGTGCGTAGCCAAACTACGCGCTGCGACATTGAATACGCAAGGCAGCATTTCGCCCGCGATTTTGTACATATTGGGTATCATCAGTAGCAGCCCTTGACTAGCGGTAAAAGTGGTAGTCAGCGCGCCTGAAAGCAGGCTGCCGTGTAGCGCTCCTGCTGCACCTCCCTCGCTCTGCATCTCGACTACTTTCATCACGTGCCCAAAGGCATTTTGCTTGCCCGCATTAGCCCATTCGTCGCACGCTTCAGCCATTGGCGAACTAGGGGTGATAGGGTAAATCACTGCCACCTCATTCGTCGCATAACTAGCCAAAGCCGCTGCGGTATTTCCGTCTGTTGTAATTTTTTTCACGATATCTCGCCTCCAATGAATTTTGAGTAATTATAGCACTGATGAGAGCATTTTGTCCAATATTTGACCCGTTTTGGTCGCGAATTTTTGGCGAAATTCTAGATTTTTTTGCTTTTGTGTGATATAATCAAATGAATAGCAGCGTTTTTTGCTAGATAGTATGTAAAGTTTGTCATTTTGGGCAAGGCGTTATCTGAGGTGACGACGCAAAAAGTGTGGGGAATTATGAGCCCCATACATTAAAAAGGAGTGAGTATGAAAAGGATAAAATTGGTCATTCAGTTTTTGGGCAAAAACTATTCGGGGTGGCAGATACAGCCTAATGTGCGCACCGTGCAGGGCGAGATAACTCGCGCGGTGAGAGAATTGACGGGCGAAGAGGTCGAGATTTGCGGCAGCAGCCGTACCGATGCTGGGGTCAGCGCTATGGGCTTGGTAGCGCATTTTGATACGAATAGCAGGATAGAGCCCGACAATTTTGGCAAGGCTATCAATACCAAGTTACCCGAGGATATCAGGGTCATCGAGAGTACTGAGGTGGGGGAGGACTTTCACGCGCGCTTTTCTGTCAAAACCAAGACTTATGAATACAATTTTTATGTCAGTCCGATTCGACTGCCTTTTATCGATACGACCGCGGCTAGGGTCAATCCGCCTTTTGATTTTGAGACCGCTCGCAGCGCAGTAGGCGGCTTCTTGGGCGAGCACGATTTTGTGGCGTTTTGTAGCGCGGGGAATAGTACTAGTACGACTCAAAGGACTATCACCGCAATCGACTTGAGTAGGACGGAATACGGCTTTCGGCTGAGCGTGACTGGCGACGGCTTTTTGTACAATATGGTGCGTATCATCGCGGGTACTCTGATCGCTATCGGTCAAGGCAAAATCCCCGCTACCGCCGTGCCCGAGATTATCGCTTCGCACGACCGTTCTCTCGCAGGCCCTACTGCCGAGCCTCGAGGACTCGTCTTGCGCCATGTGGAGTATTAGGAGGGAGCGCTCCTTTTTTTATCTCTCCTTTTTGTGCGGGTACAGACGGACGGCGAGGGCGGTGATGCAAAGGATGCTGCCGCTGACGAGATAATAGATTTTGTACGGCACCAAAAAACTGCTGGCGAGCAGTATGAGCCCAAACAATAGGTAGTTTCGCGCGCGCGCCTTGTCGAGGGCGAATTTTAGGTAGTCGCCAAAGGTTAGCCTGATACTTTCGGTGTTGAGCGATACGGGCGGGTGGACGTGTTTGCTGATGCTGTAGAGGTGGTACTGGTCAAAAAATTGTATGTCCATATTTTTGATTTTGCTGGCGAAAGTCTTTGCGTCGGCGCTGATGTCGATGCCGTAAATTTGGATGCAATTCGCGCCCATATCACGGGCGATTTTGAGTACCAGTATCAGGTCGTTTTGCTCCACCTGCATTTTGTGAAAAATCGGGAAAATCAAGGTGCTATGCGCGGTACTATGCATCGAGTTTTGTGCAGAGTAGTACTCCATTTTTAGGCAATTCTTGCATTTTTCGACTGTTTTGTCAGTGTCAGCTAAGGCTTTCGCAAAAAAGTCCAAAATCTCGTCATTCGTCGAGCCCAAAAGATTGAGTCCGAGCACCTCGGCATTCTTTTTGTCCGTTTTTGAGCCGAGCATTTTTCGCTCTCGCTTGTCACAAAAACGGTTGATGCAAAAGCAAATCACTCCGCTCAAGCCAGCCGCCACCACTGCGCTCAAAACGGCGTCTTTTGAATAAAACCGCACCCACGCAAACAGCAGCACAAACCCGACCGCTAGTATGGTGATGCTGTCCAGCCATTTCGCTAATACGCTCTTCATAAAATCCTCCTCGCGTCGCAAAGTGATGCCATTTGCTCCTTTCTCGGGGCTTTTTTGTTGCCCAAATTCGCTTTTTCCGCCCGTACAGCATCTTGCCGTGCTTGTCCGTACACCGCATTTTTGCATCACTATACTCAATTCTTGCCCATTTTCGCCGTTTCAAACAGCGGCTTTGTTTGATAAAGAGGCTGGAGGAGCGCGGATAAATGTGGGGGTGATCACAGCCCTTTTGTTGTACAGCCTTGCCCAAAGGCGGCTCGCCGTGGTGTGTGCTGTCGCACCCACTATGTGCCTGTCGGCACATTGGGCACCCACAGGGTGCCCGACGGCGAGCCGTCCGTTCGTTCGCTCATCTGCGCGTGCCTGCTGCCCAAAATCCCCGTCAAGAGAAGTTTAAAAAAATAAAATGTCCCACCGTTTGTCATCCCGAAAATTGCCGCCCATTGCCCGTATTTTTGAGTATGTTTGTGGTCGCGCATTCTCTTTTACTTTTTTACGTGGTAAAAGTTGACTTTTGCGGGGAAAGATTATATAATAAACACAATCTAATATAAGGAGAATTTTATGAAAACAACACAGTTTACAAAAGATTACTCGCTGCCCAAAGCCATTGCGCAGGTTTTGGATGACAACAAAGCGGAGAATATTCAGCTCATCGACATTAGTTCGTCGAGCATCGCGGATTATATCTTGATTGCCACCGCCAATAGCACAGTGCACAACAAGGCTTTGACCGACAAAATCGAGGAATGCGCCGACAGCATATCACACCCAATTATTCGTCGCGACGGTATCGCTGACGGGCGCTGGATAGTGCTAGATTATGGGACGCTGCTCATCCATATTTTTACACCAGAATTGCGCGAGTTTTACCACCTAGAGAAGATTTGGAACGATGGCAAAAACGCTCTGGATATCGCAGGGATTTTGGCATTGCCTGACACCGTGGTCGCCGAGGGGAAAGAGTAGAGTATGGAGTTTTTGAGCGAAAACATCGCCGACACCGCCGCTTTTGCTGCTCAATATGCCGAGAGTATCGAGGCTGGGCAGGTCATAGCACTTTATGGCGATTTGGGCGCGGGCAAGACTACTTTTACCCAGTCGCTGTGTCGTGCTTTGGGGTATTTGGGCGAGGTGACTAGCCCCACCTTTACCCTGTGCAATGAGTATCAAGGGCGAATAAGAATATACCATTTTGATATGTATCGGCTAAAACAGCCTAGCGAGGCGCTCGACAGCGGGCTAGATGAGATTTGGCGTAGTGCCGACGGGGTCTGTATCATCGAATGGCCTGAGAATTTGGGTTCGATCCTGCCGCCGTGTCGCAAGATTTGTATCCAAAAATTGGGCGAAAATGAGCGCAAATTTGTTACGAAGGAAGTAGAATAGTATGAATTTTTTGGCGATTTGCACAGTTAGCCGCTCTACTCTGATTGCTATGCGCGTGGGGGATGAGACTATTACCAAAGTGCTGCAGTTTAGCCGCCACAGTGAGCATCTCTTTCCGCTATTGACAGCGATGCTAGATGAGCGCGGGCTTACACTTGCGGATTTTGATTGCTTTGCGTGCGTGGTGGGTCCCGGGTCATTTACTGGCATTAGGATCGGGATGAGCGTGATAAAAGGCTTTGCCTACGCTCTACATAGGCCCGTCGTGACTCTCAGTAGCCTAGAGGTCTTGGCATACAATAGACATGGCAGTAGCGCGAGTAGTATTTTGGCTGTCATCAATGCGGGGGCAGGTATGGTATATCATCAGCAGTTTGATAATACAAATACGCGCCTCACGCCGATGTACCAGCCGAAACTCGACAGGTTAGACCACTTTGAGGCGTTTTATGCTACCGCGCTAAAGAAGGGGGCGCCCGAGGCCGTGTATTGTCAAAATGACGAAAAAGGCGCTGACTATAGTGCGCAATTCGGCGGCAGCGTCGATTTTGAGACCGAGAGCCTAGCGCGGGCAGTGGCGGACAAGATTGCCGCCAGAGAATTCACCGATGCAGTCGAGGCGGCACCACTGTATTTGCGCGTGAGCGCTGCTGAGCAGAATATCCGCGACTTGCGTTTTGAGCGGCTGGGCACGGACGATATTGAGGATATTATGCGCCTAGAGAGTATGGGCGACGAATTCGATTTGCCGTGGAGCAGACAGGCGACGCTCGATAGCCTAGACAACCCTGATTCTGAGTGCTATGGGCTAAAGAATCGTGACGGTCTGTGGGCTATGATTTCTGTGATGAATAGCGTGGACGAATGCGAGATTTTGCGCGTGGTCGTCGACCGAAAAGCCCGAGAAATGGGTCTCGGCGGCAGGCTAATTGCCCAAATCATCGACCAAAAGCGCGCTCAGGGCAGAGCCGCACTCCTCTTGGAGGTCAATGAGCGCAATTTCCCTGCGCTCAGCCTGTATCAAAAGAGCGGCTTTGTCCGAGTCGGGGAGCGTAAAAAGTATTATAATAATAAAGATAGCGCGGTATTGATGAAATTGCCCCTGCTTTGACAAAACCCACCCCCTCTAGCATATATACTCTTGAGGTGTGTATGCAGGATTTTGAGGGGATGAAATATTGGGTTTCGGGCGACGGTCAGCCGATATTGCTGCTGCACGGCTGGGGTGCCGACCACGCGAGTTTCGCAGCAGTCGCTAGATACTTGAGCGCAGAATATCGTGTCTATGCACTGGATTTGTGGGGTTTTGGCGCTAGTCGCGAGCCTGATGAGAGCGCCACGATTTTTGATTACGCCGAGGCAGTGTACCGATTTGTGGTTAGCGTCATTGGGTGTAGTGCCGTCATCTTGGGGCATAGCTTCGGCGGGAGAATTGCCTTAATTTTGGGCAGCCGCCCTCTGATTCGTGCATTGGTGCTGGTGGATAGCGCCGGACTAAAGCCTCGGCTCAGTCTTCGCCAAAAGGCTAGTATCCGCCAGTATCGCCGCCAGCGCGCCCTAGTAGAGCAGGGGAGGTGTGATAGTAGTAGCCTAGAGCGATTTGGCTCGGCAGACTATCGCAGCCTAGATGCTACGATGCGAGGCGTGTTTGTCCGCGTCGTCAATGAGGATTTGGCTAAATTTGCCAAAGGAGTGAATGTCCCTACCTTGATTTTGTGGGGCAAGTCCGACCGCACGACTCCGCCTAGAATGGCTAGGAGATTACAGCGGTTAATCAGTTGTGCGCGATTGACTTTTTTGCAGGGCGGGCATTTCTGCTTTTTGGATAGCCCGCGCGAGTTTTGCCTGCAGTGTAGTGATTTTTTGGAAAATTTGGAGAGGTAATATGTTTGATTTTTTTCACCTAGCGAATGGACATTTTTATATTGCTATAGCGATAGCAGCGGTCAATGGCGTGCTGCTGTGCTTTATGGGGAACAAATTCTTGCAGATTATGCAGTTGTCAGGCTATCACCAGCGCGGATACTTTGATTGGCTAAAGACCTCGGGCGGCTGGCACGTCGGCAGATTGGCGATGATCACCGTGCTGAGCGCCGCGTGTATGATGGTCGTAGATGTGATTTTTCAGCCGTTTAGCGTCTATTTTGCATACTTGGGGCTGGTGTTTTATGTAGTCTTTGTGCTGATGTATATCTGGAGCATCCATTGCACCCCGTACAAATCCCCGCTCAAACTGACCAACCGTATCAATCGCTCTATGTTTTTGCTGTGGCTGCTCGGCGCCGCGATGACATTCGGGTTCTTGATATTGTCTGAGAGTTTTGTGCCCGTGTTTAGGCTTGCAGGTGTGGCGGTTATGCCGCTCTTTGTGCCCCTGTTGGTGCCTTTGGTGACCCTTATTTTGTCGCCTGTAGAAAAGACTATCCATCACGGCTTTGTTCGTAAGGCAAAACGCAAATTAGCCGATTACCCCGACCTAATCCGCGTCGGCATCACAGGCAGTTTCGGCAAAACCAGTACAAAAAATTTTTTGGATACTATCCTGCGCGAAAAATATAGCGTCTGCGCCACTCCTTTCAACTTTAATACCCCGATGGGCATTACCAAAACTGTGCTGCAGGAGTTGTCTTTTGGACATCAGGTGTTCATTGCGGAGATGGGCGCCCGCCAGCGCGCCGACATCCGCGAATTGTGTGATATCGTCGAGCCAAAATACGGCATCTTGACCGCGGTGGGGGCACAGCATATCGCCACTTTTATCAATCAAGAGAATGTAAAGCGTACCAAAGCCGAGTTGCCCGAGTACCTAGGTGCAGAGGGGACTTGCGTATTCAATATTGACAATGAGTCCGTCCGCGAAATCGCTAGCGAGGCAAAATGTCACAAAGTCACCGTCTCGCTAGTAGACCCGTCGGCTGATGTGTTCGCTGATAATATCATCACTACCCCCAGCGGCACGCGTTTTCGCCTGCATATGGGCGGGGCAGAGTATGAGTGTTTTACCAAACTATTTGGCACGCATAGCGTGAGTAATCTGCTGTGCTGCGTCGGCTTGGCTACTAGGCTCGGGCTGACCGCCGAGCAGATTGTCAAAGGTATTGACAAGGTCGAGCCTGTCGAGCACCGCCTGCAGCTTATCAACGCGCCCAATGATGTCGCTATTCTGGACGACACCTACAATTCGAGCATCGAGGGCAGCAAACGCGCTCTCGAGGTGCTGGCGCTCTTTGAGGGGCGGAGAAAAGTAGTCGTCAGCCCAGGGCTCGTCGAACTCGGCACTATGGAGCGGCTCGAGAATTACCGCTTTGGCGAGCGTGTAGCCAAAGTCGCCGATATCGTCGTCATCGTCAACAAAGTCCACCTTTTCGCTATAAAGCAAGGCCTCTTGGATGCTGGCTTTGATGAGGACAAAATCTATGAGGCACCCAATGCCAAAGATGCCGAAAAAATCGTCCAGTCGCTCTTGCTCGCTCGTGACGTCGTCCTCTGGGAGAACGATTTGCCAGATAATTATATCTAATATTTTATACCAAAAACAGGAGTGCCACTCCTGTTTTTGGTCCCCTCAATGCGGCTTGTCACCACGGCGGGGCTCCGCCCCGACCCCCCAGTCAAAAAAAATTCCCGCAAGTGGTCAAAAACATTTGACTAAAAGTGTCGAAAAGTGGTAAACTAAAGACAAATATCGGTAAAAACAGGAGGTTTACGATATGAACAAACAATGGGCGCGCACGCGTGGCGGGATTATCGCCATCGTGACGACTATAATTTTTGCGATCGGGGCGGGGGTGACGCTGTGGTATACAGTTTTCCGTCCGTCGAACGCATTTTCGTCGTCGAATACCAGTCTATTTACCTCAGTGGGTGAGATACTCGTCGACCCGACCTCGGCGACTGGCGACGCACCGTTCTCTTATGCAAAGTTGACGACGTTAGTCAATATGATATATGGGCAAGAGGGCAATATTGATGAGCAAATCAAGGATTTGTCGACTCGTGGCACCGCGTTGAGCGCGGCGAACTTGCGCTCAAAATCATGCAACAAATCTGCTGGCAATAGCATAGTCGTTCGCCTCGGCGGACTCGATTGGATAGTGACATATGTGTCGAATGATGTCAATGGCGACCTCATCGCTACTCTTTGGCTCACCAATAATCACCAAGATGCTTGGTCTGGCAAGAACCAAAACCTCGGCGACCACTACGGTATCGCGAATGGAGGTTTGTACAGTGACTGGTCTGACGACTGGTATAATTCATCATTAGGCTCATACCCTAGCAATATGTACGGTACCAGTTATATAAGAGTAGAGACTCTCAACAACCCGACCAATCGAAAATATGCTACCAGCACAAGCGGCTTGAGCAGCGAAAAGACTCAATCCACCGACCATATTTTCTCGCTATACACTGTGGCTAGCAAGGGGTTGACCCAGTATTTGGCTACGCCTAGCCAAATGCCTTGGATGATCAATATGCAGAATCCTGCGAATCGAAACGAAGTGGCATACTGGCTCAACAACGAGTCTATCACGACAGAAAATCTATATGGCTATGAGGCGTCTTCTGGATGGCATAGTACTAGCAGCACAAGTTACAACTACACAGCCTTTACAGGCTACAAAAACTGGCAATATGACTACCTGTGGTTGCCTAGTATGGCAGAGATGGGATACAACGACGGCTACGACGGGCTTTGGGAGACCAGTGTAGAAGAGCGTATGACGTATAACGGGAGTAGTACTTCATTCTCAACTAGCTACATAGGCTCTACTCAGTCAAATGGATCAGGTACAGCTTCTGTTTACACGTGGGGGCGCTCTGCGTACCGTAAGGATGCGTATAGTAGCTCTTATCTCTACCCCTCAGGTTCCTCTTATGGTAACTCTTATGTATACAATAGCCAAGCGGTACGCCCCTCGCTTCTCATATCTCTTAACTCTGCCGCGTCTCACGCGGCCGGGCGCCCAATCACCGTGACGCTCGATTCAGAAGGCGGAAGTGGCGGTACAAATCAAATAGTTGTCGCCAAAGGCGACGTTATTCCTGCCGTTTTCGCCCCCGTAAAAAATGGTTACATTTTCGGGGGCTACTATACTGCCGCCTCTGGAGGCGGCTCGAAAATTTTTGACCAAAACGGGCAGCCTGCGATTGCGTCATCTACCTTTACATCCAACACTACGCTGTATGCAAAGTGGACAAAATGTATCAATGCGACCGCGAGTGGCAGTACGGTATCATTCAATACCAAACTCAAATATGAGCAAGACTCTGAGGATGCAAAACTAATCGTGTACCCACAGTCGGGGTATTACGTGAGCGCGTTTTCATTCAACAATAATACGTGGATCGTGGTAGAGCGATATCGTGACGAAATCTTTGACACGGGCGTAGCGATGTCGGTGGTGTATTGGGGCAGTACACAGAGTAATATGCTGGTGCTAGAGTTTAATACATTATTCTACGAATATAATAATCCTAGCGTCATCCCTCTGTACTTACAATTTGCCACGGGTACAGGTTATCAAGAACTCGCAAAGCCGAGTGCGGGCGGCACAATCAGTGGAGTCGCCGTTCAGGCGACTTTTGGCGGCTCAGCCTATATAGTGGGGGATAATCTCGAGGCGCTCGAGGACGATGACACGATAACTTGCGCGGCTTTTGTCACTGCCGACGGGTACGAATTCTTGCACTGGGCTGATGCCGACGGCAGAGTGCTGAGCACTCGAGAGTCAGAGCGCTTTCTCAAATCCGTCGTGATGGACTCCGCCATCACTGCAGTATTCGCACCTGTAAACTCAAGCAATGTCAATCTCGAGACGGATAATACATAATAAAAAAGGATAGAGCAATCCGATAAAAAGAGAAACCCAAAAGACCCACTGGGTCTTTTTGTTTTGGGTTCGCCTGCGGCTCACAGATTCCACGGACATACTAGCGTATGTCCTTTGAATGACGAGAGGAGGGAGTTATTTGACTACGATGCAGGGGTGACCCTGCATCATTTTAATAAATGGGGTCAGGGGCTCGCCCCTGCCTGTCATCCGGAGCGGTATGCAATACCGCGTGGGTTCTGTGAGCTGCAGGCGAACCCACAAACGAACCAGTCTGCACATAGCGCTGCCGACAGTGCCAAGTCGTCCTATTCAATCTGCGCAAAAAACTTTGGCAAAAACTTTGACAAAAACCCTTGCAATTTGGTAAAATGTGTGCTATAATTATTGACACACTGCGTAAGTAGTGTAGTTTTTTATTAAATTTTGAGGTAAGAAAATGCGTATTAATGTAAAGTTTGCTTGTACAGAGTGCAAGAGATACACTCACACTTCTGAAAAGAACAAAAAGAACAATCCTGACCGTATGGAGATGAAGATGTACTGTCCTTTCTGCAAAAAGCACACAGTGCACAAAGAGAGCAAGTAGTCTATTTATTTTATAACTCTATAATTGTCGGGAGGCAAAATGGCTAAATCAAAATCAAAGTCAAAGAAAAACGGGAATAGTAACAATTCTAGTGCAAAGAATATCAAGGCGCTGATCGCTCAAAACAAGATGATTGAGAATCAGAATGCCGAGGCTATGCGTGAGGCTGAGGAAAAGAGGCTAGCACGCGAGGCTGAAAAAGAGGCAAAGGCGCAGCAGCAGGCTGAGGCTGAGAATGCGGCTGCTAGAGAGGAGCCGATCGCTACTGCTGAGGCTGACGAGGTGATCGTAGACACCACTGTGGCAGACCAGCCAGAGGCTATGGTCAATGCTGACGCGGGCAAGGGCGAGAAAAAAGACGGCAAAAAAGACGACAAAGACAAGAAAAAGGGCAAAAAGAACAAAAAGCAGCGCGAGGGCTTGGGCAAAAAGGTCAAAGACACCGCTAGCGAACTAAAAAAGGTTACTTGGCCAAGTTTCAAAGAGGTCGTCAAAAAGACTGGTATAGTCTTTGCAGTCGTGATTTTCTTCGCAGTGATTTTGCTGGCATTCGACTTTTTGATGTCGCTGCTATACAAATTGTTTATTAGTTAATAGTGAAGGGGAAAACAAGTATGTCCAATTTTATGAGCACTGAGCCAAAGTGGTATGTATTGCACACTTTTTCAGGTTATGAGGCTGTCGCCAAGCAAAACTTGGAGCAGGTCGTAGAAAATGGTAATTTGCAGAATAGAATTTTTGAGATTATTATTCCGACAGAAGATGTTATTGAAGAGAACGATGGCAAGAAGAAACTTGTCACTCGCAAGTCAATGCCGTGCTACATTTTCATCAAGATGATTTATGGAGACGACATTTGGCACACGATCACTCACACTCGTGGTATCACTGGTTTCGTCGGTCCAAAGGGGCGTCCGCTACCTTTGACTGAGGAAGAAATCCGCAAGATGAGGCTAGAGCAGGTCAAGGTCGACTTTACCCTAGATGTGGGTGACGATGTGAGGATTGTGAGCGGAGCGCTCCGCGACACAGTTTGCAAGGTTACCAAGGTCGATGCGGAAAATCAGCGTTGCAGCGTTTTGGTGAATATGTTTGGTCGAGAGACTCCTCTCGAACTCGCTTATGCAGAAGTGAGCAAAATTTAGTTTGACGCATTTTAGGTGCTTAACAAAGTCGGGGGCTTGGCTCTTGACCTGCTGGTCAGCGTAAACTAATCTTATGTTTGTTAGGCACGAATATTTTCCCTTATTAGATTAGGATAAGGGGCACGTGGGAGAATGGGCTAAATAATTTTGCACTGGCTCATTCGCTATCACCACATTGGAGGAAAGAATTATGGCAGAAAGAAAGCCTGTAGCCGTAGTAAAGGCTCAGTTGCCTGCTGGTAAGGCGACTCCGGGTCAACAACTCGGTGGTGCGCTTGGTCCTCACGGTGTCAACATTGGTGCTTTTATCAAGCAGTTCAATGATGCCACCGCTAGCCAAGCCGGTTTGATTATTCCTGTAATAATCAACATTTTTGCAGACCGTAGTTTTGAAATTATTTACAAGACTCCGCCTGCAGCCGTATTGATCAAAAAAGCAATCGGTATCGACAAGGGTAGCGCAAAGACCCCAAAAGTTTGCGCAGGAGAAATCAAAAAGTCTCAAGTTCGTCAAATTGCAGAGACCAAGATGAAAGATTTGAATGCTGCTTCTATCGAGGCTGCTATGTCTATGATAGCAGGTAGCGCTCGTAGTATGGGTGTCAAAGTCGTTGATGATGAGGAGCAAGCAGCGTAAGTTGCTAATGGAGGTTTATAAATGAAACAAAGTAAAAAGTATAAATCTGCTCTTGCATTGGTGGATGCATCAAAAATGTACAGTCCTGCTGAGGCTATCGCTTTGGCAATCAAGACTGCTACTGCAAAATTTGACGAAACTGTAGAATTGCACATTAAGTTAGGTGTCAATGGGCAACAAGCAGACCAACAAGTGCGTGGTACTGTTGTTTTGCCTGCTGGTACTGGTAAAAAATTGCGTGTATTGGTAATTGCAAAGGGTGACAAGGCTGATGAGGCTACCAAGGCTGGTGCTGACTATGTCGGCGCAGAAGAGATTGTCGCAAAAATCGCTGGTCAAGGTTGGTTGGACTTTGATGTGTGTATTACTACCCCTGATATGATGGGTGTCGTAGGTAGAGTTGCAAAGATTTTGGGTCCAAAGGGCTTGATGCCTAACCCAAAGAGTGGTACTGTGACCACCGATGTTGTAAAAGCTATCAACGATGTAAAGGCTGGTAAAGTAGAATACCGTCTTGACAAAGAGAACATTATCCACTGCCCTATGGGTAAGGTAAGTTTTGGCGAGGAGAAGTTGCTGCAAAACTACACCGCTTTGATGGATGCTATTGTTAGAGCAAAACCTGCTGCTAGCAAGGGTACTTATCTCAAGAGTGTCGTTATGGCTGTAACAATGGGCCCCGGCATCAAGATTAACGCAAATAACAACTAATACAAATACAGTCCTAGTTTTGGGGCAGGCCAAAAAACTGGGCTGTTTTTGTTTTTTATTCACAATAATGCCAAATCGGCATTATTTTTTGTTTTTGGGGGTATTTTTTCTCACAAATTACAAATATTAAATGCGTATGGAGTGGTATTTTTGGGGTGCGATAGCCATTGTCGGGCTGGTAGTCATTAGCCTTGTACCTGTCAAAATCGGTATGCGAATGTACTGGAACATTGGCAAAAATCTAGGCGTTTTGGCTATCGATGTGTGGGGTATTGGGGTGAGTAGTATGCAAATCGAAATCACGCAAACTGCAATCAACATAATCAAGTCAAAGAAAAAGGATAGACAGATACAGTTGCAGGCGTTGAGTTTTGGGGCGATTTTTGCGCATCATTTTTTGCAGGCGGTTTTTCGGTATTTGATTATCCGCGAGATAAGCCTCTTTGTCGATTTGAGTAAAAAGAATGACGCGTTTGCAACGGCGATGATGAATGGCGTGGTGATGCAGTTTTTGTACGCAGCATTTGCTGTGCTGTATGGGCTGAAAGGGAATTTTGTTACCTTTATGAGTGTCGGCAACGATATCGGCGAGAATAAATGCAGCATTACCAATAGCGTCAGTGTGATGCTTGCGCCCGCGATACTGCTGGTGTGCGTGGTGCGCGCGCTTTTGAGAACAAAAAAGGGGATTGGAAAGTATGAAAAATTTTCAAGATGAAAACAATGGCTCGAGTAGTATCAAGGGGCTCATCGAGAATGCTTTAGGCAGCATCAAAAATTATGTCGATATGGATACCCTCATCGGTGAGCCGCTCACTATGGGCGAAGGGGTGCTGGCGTACCCGATTATCAAAGTTTCGGTGGGCATCGTCGCTGGCGGTGGGCAGTATTCCAACAAATTGATTGTCAAAAAGGGGCGCTCTGTCTATCCTTTCGTCGGCGGGACGGGGGCTGGCTTTAGCGCGGAGCCCATCGGATTTTTGATAGTCAACAAGGGCAAGCAGGAGTTGGTGACTATTCAGAATGAGAATGCGTGGTCTGAGACGATTAGCAAATTGGGCGACGGGCTGAGTAATTACCTCAAAAATATCTCAAAAAACAAGCAAAATAAAGAAAAAAAGGAAAAATAAATGAAAAAATTTGCATTTTTGGTCATTTTGGCTGCTTTTTTGTGCGTAATTGTGGGCGTCGAGTTGCAACCTGCGGTGGCAGTCGGGGAGGAGGTGCTGCCTCGAGCAACCATTAGCGCGGGCAGCAGTGCGCAAAGTGCGTTTGCTTTTGATGCCGAAACTGGACGTGTGTTTTATCAAAAAAATGCTGACACAAAGCGCGCGATGGCGAGTACCACAAAAATTGCGACCGCGATTACTGCGATTAGGCATTGCGCCGACCTCGACGCTGAGGTGAGTATCGGCGCGGAGTCGGTGGGGATTGAGGGCACGAGTATTTATCTGCGCGAGGGCGAGGTGCTGACCGTGCGAGAATTGCTCTACGGGTTGATGTTGCGCAGCGGTAATGATGCTGCGACCGCCTTGGCTTATCATTGCGCGGGCAGTATTGACAAATTCGCCGAGATGATGAACGAAACTGCGGTTTTGGCGGGGGCTCTGAACACAAATTTTACCAATCCGCACGGGCTAGATGACCCAAATCACTACACGACGGCGAGCGATTTGGCAAAAATCACCGCTTTTGCACTCGAAAATGACGATTTTAGGGGAATTGTCAGCACAAAAAGCATAAAAATAAAAGGGAACGGCGATGACGCGTATAGGTTTTTGTCCAACAAAAATCGGCTGCTCAATAGTTTGGACGGCTGCATCGGCGTCAAAACTGGGTACACGAGTAAGGCGGGCAGGTGCCTAGTCAGTGCGTGCGAGCGTGACGGCTTGCGCGTGGTGTGCGTCGTGCTCAACTGCGGACCGATGTTTGAGGAGAGCGCGGATATTCTCGAGGCGGTCTTTGCAAAGTACAAAAGTTATGAGATTTTGGAGCCGTACCACTTCGTCGCGAACATCCCTCTAGCCAACGGTGAGGTGCCTAGCATCCCTGTTTATTCCAAACTTGGGCTAAAATTACCCTTGACCGAAGAGGAGCATTCGCAAATTTTTGTCGAGTACGATTTGCCGCAAATGCTCTCTGCACCAGTAAAAATTGACGAACCTGTAGGGAAAGTGCAAGTTTATTACGGTAAACACTTGATTTTTAGTGAAAAAATATATACAATAGATGAGGTAGATTCAAAACTGCTAAAAGACAAGATGAAAGATATTCTCAAGAAATGGAGAGTTTTGGACTAAGAGGTAATTATACAAATGAGATTAAACAAATTTATGGCAGCAGCCGGCGTGGCTAGCAGGAGAAAATGTGATGAAATTATCGAGGCAGGGCGAGTGCGTGTCAATGCCCAAGTCGTCAAAAAATTGGGCGTCGTGATTGACCCCGATAGAGATTTGGTAACGGTGGACAACAAGCCTGTGCGTCTCAAAAACGACTTTGTCTATATGATGATAAACAAGCCGACAGGGGTGGTGACGACTGTCCGCGACCCTTACGGCAGATGTACGGTGATCGACCTTTTGCCCAAGAGCAAAAAGCGTATCTATCCGATCGGTAGGCTCGACTACAATAGTAGCGGGCTTTTGCTGTTGACCAATGACGGCGACACTGCGCAAAAGGTTATCCACCCAAGTTTCAATCTCGACAAAGTGTATTTGGTGACGGTCAAGCATAGGCTCAATGAGCACCAAATTAGCACTCTCAAAAAAGGTGTCAACATCGGCGACTTTTTTACATCGCCTGCAAAAGTGGCAGCCAAGGGGGCTGTCGATGGCGATTTTGTCTATGAGGTCATTATCCACGAGGGCAAAAATCGTCAGATTAGGCGGATGTTTACCGCGGTGGGGAGTAATGTCATCGGGCTCAAACGTGTGGCAATAGGCAAAATCAAGTTGGGCAATTTGGCAGTCGGTGAGTGTCGCAATCTTACCGAAGATGAGGTTAATTATATTCTAAAATTGGGAGAAAAGTCTTGAACATTGGTTACTTTTTGGCGTGGGTGATAGTCTACCTGCCTATCAGGATTTGCTACCCCACTACCGTTATCAACAAAAAAGTTTTTCGGCAAAAAAATCGTGCAGTAGTCGTGTGCAACCATATGTCGAATATGGATATCGTGGTCATCAAGTCACATCAGCATTACAAGCAGTTTGTTTTGGCAAAGCACACTCTTTTTACCAACAAGTTTTTTGGCGGCGTGCTAAAAGGTTTCGGCGGGGTGCCTGTCAATCGCCAAGAGGTCGGGGTCAGCACGGTGCGCACTGTTCTCGACATTCTCAAGCAAGACAAGCAGGTGCTGATTTTTCCTGAAGGTACTCGCAAAACTACGCTCGACGAGGCGAATGCGCTCAAGAATGGTATGGCGATGTTTGCCCTCAAGGCTGATGCGCCGATTATCCCGATGATGCTGCTGTACAAGCCGAAGATGTTTCGCTGCAACAAACTCATAGTCGGCGACCCGATTGATTTGTCGGCGTACAAGGATCAGAAATTGACGCGTGAAATATACGCCGCTATCGCCGACGAAGTCCTAGAAAAAATGAAAAATTTGCGCCTCGACTATATCAATTCACTCAAGCCGAAAAAGCGTCAGCGCGTCTTGAAAAAATTGCAAAAAATCGAAGCAAAAGAGCAAAAAGCACTCGCAAAAAAACACGCCAAACAACTGTCTGGGTAAGGCGTGCTTGCATAGCGGTCTATTCTGGGCTCGACTGCTATTCGGTATTTTTGGGGCGTCAAAACGCCGAAATGGTCAAAAAATCGCGGTTTTTGAGCAGTTTTTTGTGTAAAATGTAATATTATTTGTGAGGGTAAAAAAAATTTCCCTCATTTTTTATTGTAAAAGAGTTGAATTTTTTTTGATATTGTGATAAAATAACTCTTGTACACGCCAGTACGCTGATGTGGCTTTAGTTATGGTGGGAGTTGAGCGCCCCCATTGGGGGAAACAGCGAAACGGACACGGTAAAGAAACGAGCGTCGCAAGCGCCAGCGCACCGAGGCGACGATTTCTGCAACGGAAGAGCTTGCTCTAACAACTGAGTAAGTAAAAGATTTATTTTTTGTGCTGATGTGGCTCAGTTGGCGTGGGAGTTGAGCGCCCCCATTGGGGGAAACAGCGAAACGGACACGGTAAAGAAACGAGCGTCGCAAGCGCCAGCGCACCGAGGCGACGATTTCTGCAACGGAAGAGCTTGCTCTAACAACTGAGTAAGTAAAAGATTTATTTTTTGTGCTGATGTGGCTCAGTTGGTAGAGCAGCGCATTCGTAATGCGCGGGTCGTGGGTCCGAGTCCCACCATCAGCTCCAATACTAGGAGAGTTTGACTCTCTGAATAATGAGTAAAAATCGCAGTTTTCCCTTGTCAAGGGCTGCGTTTTTCTTTTTTTGTGCTATTAAAATGTCGGCTTCCCTTTGATTGTTTGAACGAACAAATCCAGCCTTTTTGTGCGATACAATGGGGTATTTACTGCTAATTTTGCAAGGGAATTGTATGGCAGGATAAAAATTTTTTAAAAAATATTTTCATTTATTTGTGTTTTGTCAAGAATTATGTTATATTTATTTTTGTAGGATGGTGTCTATTTATGAGCGAAAATGATGAAATTCAATCAAAAAGCACGAAAGAGACAACTAGTTTGGACAAAAAAATAGGGAAATCAACAAGCGCAAATAACAAAACTGCGAATTCAGTCACAAGAGCCGATGCTGTAGCAAACGCGCAGGCGAATATTCGCGAGGAGGCTGACACCAAATCAGCTCAAAATCAAATGGCACAAAACACAAATGAAAGTATTGGCGCAAATACTTTTGAGCATACTGACGACTATTATGAAAGGCGCGATGCTTTTGTAAAGAAAATGAAAAGAAGAGCCAAAAGCAAGAAAATATTCGTTTTCGGTATTTTGATTTTACTGTTGTTGCTGCTGCTTTCGGGTGGGACATATTATGTCGTACATTCGGTTCAAAAGCCGCACACTCATACATTCAGCGAAGTTTGGACGACGGATGATAACGCCCATTGGCACAAATGCTCCGGCTGTCAGGATATAAAAGACAAGGCAAATCATACTTATGACGATAATTGTGACGCAGACTGTAATGTTTGTGGGGCGCTCAGGACGGCGCCGCATAGTTATGACGCAGCATATCGCGACGACGCTACAAACCACTGGCAGGAATGTACTGTTTGTCACTCTCCGACTGCTGCTGTAGCGCACTCGTATAGTTCGGATTGTGATGCGATTTGCAATGTCTGTGATGCTACGCGTACAGTTTCGGCAGAGCATACCTTTGGTACAGAATGGATAGGCATAGTTGACGGACACTATCATCTGTGCACAAAATGTGGTGCCGAATCTAGCCACTTGGAGCACTCTTTCAAAAGTGGTATTTGTGATGACTGTGATTACGCTCGTGAAGAACTTGCCTTTAGCTATTATTCTGGTACGGGGTCATATGCGGTCACTGGTATTGGTAGATTCAAGGGGACGGATATTGTAATCCCTGCGACTTATGACGACGGCACATCAAATGGCTTAAAACCTGTCACAAGTGTGGATTGGGGAGCATTTATAGAGAATACCACTATCACCAGCGTTACATTCTCAGAGAATATGAAGACTATTGGATTGGGCGCGTTCGCGGGCTGCTCGAGCCTCTCTAGCGTAACGCTGTCTGGCACGATTACCAAAATCGAAACAGGCGCATTCGGTGCTTGTCCTTTGCTGACTAGTATTACACTACCTAGCGGGTTGAAAGAAATCGAAATGTTGGCATTTAGCCAAACAGGCTTGACGAGCGTAAATATTCCTGCTAGTGTAGAGACAATCGGCGCAAATCCTTTTGCTCTTTGCGCGGACTTGACTACTATTACGGTAGACAGCGCGAATACAAAATTCAAAATGCTAGATAACAATTTGATAGATATCGCAAGCAAAAATATCATCACAGGGCTAAATCTATCTACTATTCCGACCGACAGTACACAGGTAACGACTATTGGGGATTACGCATTCGCGGCGCGCGCTGGGCTACAGAGATTGGTAGTACCGAATAATATTACCTCGATTGGTCAAGAGGCATTCGGAAAATGTGAAGGCTTGGTATCGGTAGAACTGTCTAGCGGGATGTCTTTTGTAGATAATTCGATGTTTTTGGGGTGCTCTAATTTGGAGAGTGTCGTCATCCCTGCTCACATTACCGCCTTGTACGAAGATGTTTTTGATGATTGTGAAAACTTGACGACCATTTATTATGGCGGCACATCGACTCAGTGGGGTGCGATGAGGTCGGACAAGAGCAATACTGCAAAAATGGAATCAATCACCGTATATTGCTATAGCGATGCTCAGCCGCAAATACTCAATGAAACATTCTGGCACTATGCCGGCGGCTTGCCGACTCTTTGGGATGTGCACACCGCACACGTTTATGACAACGCTTGCGACACAGCCTGCAATATCTGTGGGCTAACGCGTACGACGACTCACCAATATGGCACCACATATCAAAGTGACGAAACAAATCACTGGAAAGTATGTACTATCTGTAGCGCTCCAAGCACGGGTGTCGCACACTCTTGTGTCGACGGCAAGTGCTCGGTGTGTGGTTTTGTCGAAATAACACAAGGTCTAGAATATGAGTTTGTGGCAGGGGAAACACCTGCCGAGTCATATTACAAAGTGGTTAGTATCGGCACCTCACTAGCAAAACATATTCGCATTCCTGCGACCTACGATGACGGCACCAATGACTCGTATCCAGTAAAGAGCGTGGGGTCATATGCATTCGTTGTACGAGAGTCGTCTGATGAAGGTATTTATAGTATAACATTCTCAGAAAATATGGAAGTTATTGAGGATTTTGCTTTTGGTGCTTGCTCAAATCTAACAAGTGTCCAATTCTCCGACACTATTACCAAAATCGGAGATGGTGTATTTATGACTTGCTCCGCACTCACGAATATTACCTTGCCTGATAGTTTGACAGAACTTGGGAATATGGTATTTTCGTTTGGTGGATTGACTAGCATTAATATCCCAAAGAATGTATCAGTTATCGCAGAAATTCAGCCATTTATGTTTTGTGAGAGTTTGACTACAATAACTGCTGATAGAGAAAATGCGATTTTTCGTGCGACGAATAATTGTCTAATCAATACCGCCACCAAGGAAATAGTAGCAGGGGCAGATATGGCGAATATTCCTACCGATAGCACTGAAGTGACGGCTATTGGATATGGTGCCTTTGCTGGGCAGATTGGAGTGACCAATCTAAAAATTCCTGACAATATTACCAAAATAAAGGAAAGTGCATTTGATAATTGTACTAGTATCGTATCGGTAGAACTCCCTGCAGGGCTAACCCTAATAGAGGCATACGCATTCAGAGTATGCTCAGGATTGACTACGGTATACTATGGCGGAACGGCCCCAGAGCAGTGGGACAGTGTAGTCGAGAGTACTGGTAATGATTATTTGATTTCTGCAATCCGCTACTACTTCAGCGCCACGCAGCCACAAGTGCTGAATGGGAACTTTTGGCACTATGTCGGCGGCGTGCCAACCGCTTGGCCAGCGCACACCGCACACGTTTATGACAATGATTGCGATACAGACTGCAATACTTGCAGCGCAGTCAGGACAGCACCGCACACATACGGCGAGTATTGCTATGACGATACTAACCACTGGCAGATATGTACTACTTGTGAAACGGTTTCTGAGCATACAGCACACACAAATGCACAAGGCAAGTGTTCTGCCTGTGACTATATACTGACTGCTACTGGGCTAACCTACACTTATGTGTCTAGCGCGACGGACGCGACAGTCACGACACCGTATTATGAGGTGTCTGGAATAGGTAGCGTCAGTTCTGCAAAATATATCCGTATCCCAGAGGTATATAATGACGGCACAAATGGTGAGCATCCAGTAGCATCTATTGGGAATAATGTATTTTTGAATGCGACCAACCTAGAGAAAATTATTATTCCGAATAGCGTAACAAAAATTAAAGAAGCATCATTCGCTAACTGTGGCAATCTGTCTGATGTAACGCTTTCTACCGCCTTGACAGAAATCGGCAAAAACGCCTTTCGCGGGTGTGGTAGTTTGGCTAGCATATCTATCCCGAATAGCGTGACCACTATAGGCGAGGGTGCATTCGCAGCCGCGGGGTTGACTAGCATCACTCTACCTAGCAATTTGGTTACTGTGGATATATGTTTGCTAGAAGACTGTACATCTTTGACGACTATTATGATGTCAAACAGTGTGACTACTGTCAGTGGCAATGCTTTTAAGGACTGCACATCATTGACTAATATTACCCTTTCTAGCAATCTAAGCACAATAGGGCAAAACGCATTTGATAATTGCACCAGTCTAACGAGTATTCTAATGCCAAATAGCGTGATAAGTATCGGCACAAATGCATTCGCAAATTGCTCAAGTCTATCATCTGTCACTATATCTACAGGCTTGACCTCGCTCCGTAATGGGATTTTTATGAATTGTACGAGTTTGACGAGTATTATCATCCCTGACGGTACATTGGCCACTATTGAGGGAAATGCATTCAAAGGATGCACAAACTTGGCTAGCATTGTGATCCCAACCCGTGTGACGAGCATTAATACGGGGGCTTTCACAGACTGTGCTAATCTGACTAGCATCTTTTATAGGGGCGATTCTGACGATTGGGCTGAAATGACCGTCACCGCGACATTCCCTGCGTCTGCTGTCCTTTACTACCACAGCGCCACGCAGCCACAAGTGCTGAATGGGAACTTTTGGCACTATGTCAACGGCGTGCCAACCGCTTGGACGAACTAACCTAAATAAATAATACAAAAAAGCGACCGAAGAGGTCGTCTTTTTTGTCCTTTTGTTATACAAAATCAGCCTCAGAGCGGGCATTGGCGACCCCTTACACAAAAAAGCAAAATTTAGTCGAAAAATCATATACAAATTATGCAAATTGTGATATACTAATTATGGAATTTGAGAAAAGGAGCAAAAAGAGTTGACAATGAATAGTAATTCAGCGACACTTTTTAAGCAAGCAGCAAGCAGCAAGCAGCAAGCAGCAAGCAGCAAGCAGCAAGCAGCAAG
>CAZOFH010000001.1:0-204157 GCA_964579205.1 uncultured Christensenella sp. | reverse complement strand
AGCAAGCAGCAAGCAGCAAGCAGCAAGCAGCAAGCAGCAAGCAGCAAGCAGCAAGCAGCAAGCAGCAAGGCTAATCTTTGCCTTGCGATTTTTTCAAATCCAAAAATTGAATATCGTGTATCAAGGACACCAAAATCGGTAGGCTAAATGCCTGCTAGTTTTTTGGTGTCTTTTTTGATATTCGCACAAAACAATAAAAGGAGAGGATTATGAAGACGAAAATTTTGAACTTGGTACTGTTGCTGTGTTGTATTGTCCCTGCGGTTTTTGTGTTGTCTGCGTGTAGTGCTGGGGGTAGTGGGCACACGCATACATTCAGCGAAAATCCTGATGACCGCTTTATCAAGACACAGGCGACATGTACTGAGAGTGCTATTTATTACAAGTCGTGTAGTTGAGGTGAAAGAAGTGAGGAAACTTTTGGGTTCGGTGACCCTATGGGGCACGACTATATGTATAATAGCCTAGGTGATGGGGTGCACGAAAAAATATGTATGAATGACCCGTCCCATTATCACGTTGAGCAATGTACTGGGACGGCGACGTGTTACGAGCGAGCTTGTTGTGAGTTTTGCAATAACTATTTTGGTTACTCCATCGAGCATAGTTTTGTGAGCCAAAAGACGACCCCACAGTATCTAAAAAGTGAAGCGACTTGCCAAGCGTCAGCACAGTATTATTATTCGTGTCAATACTGTGGGGCAACAGGAGAGGATAGTTTTCCATATGGCGAGTCTTGTGGGCACAAATTTGGTTATTACTCCTCAAACGGCGATGCGACTTGCGAACAGGACGGTACAGAGACTGCTACTTGTAGATTTGCCGGCTGTACTGAGACGGATACGAGAACTAAAACAAATTCTAAACTTGGGCACAACTATGGCAACTGGGTGAGTGATGGTAATGGGCACCATATCAAGACTTGTCAACACAACGATTCACACAAAGTGACCGAAAATTGTGCTGGTGGGACTGCTACCTGTACGAGTAGGGCGATTTGTATCGCTTGTAACTCGGAATACGGCGCAAAACTCGCACACTCTTACACCGCCTCAGGGAAGTGTAGTGTATGTGAGATTCCGACATTTAGCACGGGGCTAGCGTTTACGCTCAGCACCAACGGCAAATATTACATTCTCAGCGGCATTGGGTCGTGCGAGGATAAAGACATTATCATCCCTGATGAGTACAACGATTTGCCTGTGACGCATATTGGACAAAATGCACTCAAAAGTGCTGCTATTGAGAGTGTATATATCCCTTATAGTGTCACAAAGATTGAGGCAAGTGCTTTTGAAAATTGTGCAAGTTTGGCGACTGTGACTTTGGGCGAAAAAGTTGCTTCAATCGGCGAATCTGCGTTCAAAAACAGTGGTATCACTACTTTGACGATGCCGAATACCGTGACAAGTCTTGGCAAAGGCGCGTTTGCAAATTGTGCCAGTCTCACGACTGTCACATTTGGCGCAGGGCTATCTACTATATCTGAGCAGGCATTCTCAGGCTGTACCACTCTGTCAACTGTCACATTCGGTAGTGGGGTTGAGACGATAGGCGTGCAAGCATTCTCTGAGTGCACGACTCTAAATAATGTTACAATAGGCAGTGGTGTAGAGACTATTAGTAAAGAGGCATTCTTGGATTGTACCGCCTTGGCGACTGTGACTTTTGGCGAAAAAGTTGCTTCAATCGGCGAATTTGCATTCAAAAACACTGGTATCACCACTCTGACGATGCCGAATACCGTGACAAGTCTTGGCAAAGGTGCGTTTGCAAATTGTGCCAGTCTCACGACTGTCACATTTGGCACAGGGCTATCTACTATACCTGAGCAGGCATTCTCAGGCTGTATCGCTCTGTCGAGTGTCACATTCGATAGTAAGGTAGAGACGATAGGAGTGCAAGCATTCTCTGGGTGCACGACTCTAAATAATGTCACGATAGGCAGTGGTGTAGAGACCGTTAGCAAAGAGGCATTCTTTGATTGTACCGCCTTGGCGACTGTGACTTTTGGCGAAAATGTTGCTTCAATCGGTGAGTCTGCATTCAAAAACACTGGTATCACGACCTTGACGATGCCGAACAGTGTGACAAGTCTTGGCAAAGGTGCGTTTGCAAATTGTGCCAGTCTCGAAACTGTCACATTCGGCACAGGGCTATCTACTATATCTGAGCAGGCATTCTTAGGCTGTACCACTTTGTCAACCGTCACATTCGGTAGTGGGGTTGAGACTATAGGAGGGAAAGCATTCTATGGGTGTACGACTCTAAAAAATGTCACGATAGGCAGTAGCGTGCAGACTATTAGCCAAGAGGCTTTTGCAGGTTGTACGGCATTAACAAGTGCCACTATCCCTGCTAGCGTGACACGTATCGACGAGCGTGCATTCAGTGATTGTTCTGCCTTGACTACGGTAAATATTGGTCTGAAAGAGGGGGCTGGTGTATCTAGTAGTGCGTTCCAAAACTGTAATACGTTCGTCAATGTGAATTACACTGGCGATATCAACGACTGGGTTGAATTTCTCTCTTGCGATATTTTTATGAAAATAGATCTTGACGAAGGCGGGAGCGAAGGCAGGACTTTGACTTTGAATAACAAACCAGTGACAGATGTCAATCTGACTACGGCAAGATATGTGGCTAGTAGGGCATTTTACCGCTGTACCACTTTGAAAACAGTGACTTTGGGTAATAGTGTCGAGCACATAGAGGCGTATGCATTTGAGAAATGTACTGCTCTGACTACTGTCACAATGGGTACTGGTGTAACTTCAATCTATCGTTGGGCGTTCATGGATTGCTCTAGCCTCAATGAGCTGACTATCGGTAGCAATGTCGAAACGATTTGTGAAAATGCATTTGGGCAGTGCAAGAGCCTAACTAGTGTGACTATTCCTGATAGCGTGACGACAATCGAGGCGTGGGCTTTTGCAATGTGTGATGCCTTGAAGACTCTGACAATCGGGAGTAGTGTAGAGACTATCGGAGATTATGCATTCGTAGGGTGTCGAAGCCTAGAAAGTGTAGCTATTCCTGATAGTGTGACTTCGATAGGGGTTAACGCTTTTGAGCAATGTGGAATAAAGACTCTGACAATCGGAACTGGTATACTGACTATCGGGCAAAAAGTGTTTTATGAGTGTAAGAACCTGACTAATGTAGTGATACCTAATAATGTGACTAGTATTGGGATTTCGGCATTCCGTGGTTGTAGTGGCTTGACGAGTGTTACGATAGGTAGTGGTGTGACCAGCATAGGTGATAATGCGTTCACTGATTGTGTAAAACTCGTAGAAGTGATAAATCTCAGCAGTTTGACTATCACAAAGGGCGCTAATACTCATGGTTGTGTCGGCAAATACGCATTGATTGTCAAGACGACTGCTACGAGTAGTATCCAAAATGAGAATGATTATGTGTTTATTACTGATAGTGATAATACAAATTACCTTATTGACTACGTAGGTAGCAATACCTTGCTGAATTTGCCGCAAAAATACAACAATCAAAATTATGTGATAAGCAATTACGCTTTTCAAAATTGCAAAAATGTGACCCACCTAGTGATGAGTGATGGCGTGACTAGTGTCGGAAGTGATTTGTTCGGTGACAAAAACAATCTGGTGAGTGTGACTGTGGGCAAAAATGTAACCGAAATCAAGAGTGGCGCGTTCAGTTATTGCTATAAACTCGTAGAAGTCATCAACCTAAGCAACTTGGAGATAAATGTCGGCGATAACGGAAATGGTTCGATAGCATACAGGGCATTAACAGTAAAGACAGATGGCACGACTAGTATTAGCACTCACAACGGATACCTTTTCTACGATGTGAGTGGTACAAACATTAGTTACCTCGTAGGATACTCTGGGACGAATACTGCATTGACTTTGCCTAGTGATTATAGAAGTGGTGTGAACTATGCGATTTATGCTTATGCATTCTACGGAAGAGACATCACGAGCGTGGCGATAAGTGGCAATGTAACAGAAATTCAATCTAAAGCGTTCAAAAATTGTAGCAATCTCACGACGGTAACTTTTAGTGATGCTAATGTAAGAATACCGTACGGTGATGTCTTTGAAGGTTGTGCAAAATTGCAATATAATGAGCATAATAATGCCTGCTATTTGGGTGATGGTGATCAGAATAAATATTGGTACTTGATAAAAGCAAAATCAAAGAATATTACTTCTTGCTCCTTGCCTCTCGGATGTAGATTGATAGCGGGTAGTGCATTCTTTAGTTGCACAGAATTGACTAGCGTTGCCTTGAATGACGGTTTACAGATTATCGAGAACGGTGCTTTTTGGGGGTGCAATAATTTGGCGACAATTTCTATCCCTGACAGTGTTAGACATATAGAAGCGGACGTGTTTTATGGCTGTAATAGTCTATCATATACCACCTACGAAAATGGTAAATATCTAGGCAATTCGGACAATTCGTATTTGTGGCTGATGGATATGGTTAATTCGCAGAATGATATTAAAATACACAAAGATTGTGTAAAAATCGCTGCTGAGGCATTTGAGTGGGCTCAATTTACCGATTTGGTAATGCCTAGTGGTATAAAGTACATTGGCAGGAATGCGTTTAACGGGTGCGATAATTTGCAGCACTTATATTACTATGGCGATCAATTAGCGTGGTCTGCGGATGATTTTGAGAAAATCAGTATTGGACTTGGGGATAAGGATAAAGTGTACTTTTATAGCGAAACCCAGCCAACAGCGACCGAAACCGCAAAGAACTTTTGGTACTATGATACGGACAATAAGCCAGCTATTTGGACAAATAAATAGTATAGGTTATTGACGTTGATTTTCTAAAATAAAACAAAATGTAAGATTTAATTTGACAAAGTTTTGGTTTTATGCGTTCCCAAAAATAGGATACTCGGCATACAATGGTGTGAGGGGTAGTGGGCGCCTCTTGTGCGAAGGAGTTTAAAATGAAAAATTGTAATTGTCAGACTGGGTATCCGCCTGTAAATGAGCCATTTTATTGCCCAAGAATGCAGGCTTATATCGTGCGCGGCCCCAAAGGCGCTACAGGTGCGCAAGGACCACAAGGACCGCGAGGGCTAGATGGAATTATCGAGAATAGCATCACTGTAGCCGAGCCTCAGACTATCGGCGTGACGGCTGGCGGGGCGGTGCCTTTTACCCAAATCGTCACCCAAAACGGCACCAATATAAATATCGCGGTAGGAGATGCCAATATTGCACTGCCGCGAGGGACATATCTAGTAATATATAGCCTGAGTGCGCGCAATGACGAGGCGCAGCCCCGTACTGCCACCTTTTCGCTAGCACTAGATGCCGAAGTATTGACAGGTGTGGAGAGTGTAGCATCTGTGGCGCAAAATCAAATCATCCCACTCAGCGGTAACGCTATCATCAATGTTGCTGCCGATGCGGTGCTGAGCCTAGTCAATACTGCGAGTGACCCTATCAATATCTCGAATGTCATTTTGAGCGTGGTAAAATTGGTGTAAAATGATTGCTATATTGGTTATAATTTAGTATAATTAATCAAAGGAGTGAATAGTTATGCCAAAGCAAGCCAATAGAACAGTGCAGCCGACCGCCAAAAATCGCGAGAAGACTGCGCAAAATCATTTGCAACCCGCCAAAAATGTCAGTCTCAAGCCCAAGAACAGGGGCAAAAGTGATATCACCGTCGCAGCCGCGCAGGTGGCTACAGACAAAACAAAGAGGGCAGCCGCGCCTACCGCTCCCGCGAGGCAGTTATCTCGCTCGACTATCAAATTCGTCGCAGCGATGAATTATCTAGTGTTTTTTGTGGGGTTTTGCGCGTGTCGGCACGAGCCTTTTGAGCGGTATCATCACAATCAGGCGCTTTGGCTGTGGATAGTCGCCGCGGTGCTATATTTGGGTTTTGGCTTTATCCCGGGCGTAAACATTGTCGCGCTCCCATTCGTCATAATGCTGCACGTAATGGGCATCATTACCGGGGTGAGTACCGCGTTGCACGGCAGGATATTCACTATTCCGTTACTTGGGAAAATCAAAATTATCGACTGGGAAAAGGTCTAAAACCAACATCAAAATCTCTGTTTGCGTCAATGTGCGCGGACAGAGATTTTTGTTTTGTGCGTAGGTTAGGGCACAACTATGCGCAAAATATTTTGCATAGTACCTGCATAGTACCTAAAAAATGTGATAAAAATTCGTCAAAAAACTTTTTTATGCACAAAAATATTCGATTTTTGACGATTTATAAATAAAAATTATTTATAATTATTCAAAAATTTGTTATTTTTATTTGACTTTAAGAATTTTTGTTACTATAATTATGTATGAAAATGCCATAGTGTATCAAAAATAGGAGGTGATGGGTTATGGCAAAGAAAAATATTGCCGTTATGGACTTTGGGTCTAGCCACATCACTGTTTTGATTGGCGACCGTGGCATAAACGGCACTTTTGAGGTGCGTGGGTACTCAGAAGTAGGGTATGCTGGCTATCTCAATGGCGAGATACTCGAGCCGCAAAACCTCAGTGAAGCCCTTTGTACAGCGATAAAGACTGCGCAAAATAACGCTCGAGCCAAAATTTCACACCTGTATGTCGGCGTGCCGGGGCAATTCAGTCTCAACGAGGTAAAAAGTGTGAGCAAGGACTATGGCAAACCCAAAAAAGTCGGCTCTCGCGAGGTGGATGAGTTGTTTTTGATGGCGGACGACTTTGGTAGTAGTCCGACGCACATTGTGATCAATCGCAGCCCGATTTGTTTTGAACTGGATAATGGTGAGCGGGTCATTGACCCCAAAGGGCTCAACACAACAATGCTGGGCGCGACGCTGGGATTTGTGCTGGCGGAGAGGGCTTTTGTCGGTGCAGTGCTCCAAGCGGTGGAAATTATGCATCTAGGGTATGTCGAGTTTTTGTCAGAGCCGCTAGCGGAGAGTATGTTTTTGCTGACGCCTGAGGAGAGAGATAGTAGCGCCGTGCTGATAGATTGCGGATATTTGAGTACCGATGTGTCAGTAATCGTGGGCGACGGTATGGTCTGTATGAAGAGTTTTGCGCTAGGTGGCGGGCACATTGTAGCGGATTTATGCGAGATGCTGAGAGTGCCTTTTGGTGTGGCACAAGAAATCAAAAATCGGGCGATACTCGCTGGGCGACCAAGCGAATTGGAGGAGATTGCAGTATCGGTCGGGGGTAAAAACTATTCGGTAAACGCCCTAGCCGTGTACGAAATCATCGAGCGCAAAGTGCGGCAAATTGCCAAAATGGTGGTCAAGAGTCTAGACACCTGCACTTATGAGCGACCGGAAAAAATCAGAATTAACCTAACTGGGGGCGGGATTGCCTACATAAAGGGCATTCGCGAAAAACTCTTTGAAATCTTGGGCAAAGCGGTGACCATTAGAGAGCCAAAAGTGCCGCTGATGAATGAGCCGAAAAACAGTGCGATACTTGGGCTAATGGATATGGCACTCAAACAAAATGATGCAAATAGTTCTATTTTTAGCAAAATTTTTAAAAAATAACGGGGGTAAATAATGGATACTTTTACAAATGGTTACGGTCAAGGTAACAACAATCCGGTGGTAAAAATCAAGGTCATCGGTGTCGGCGGCGGTGGTAGCAATGCGGTCAACCGCATGATAGACGCTGGTGTCAGCGGGGTAGAGTTTATCACGGTCAACACGGACAAGCAGGCTTTGCAAATCAGCAAGGCTGACTACAGAATTCAAATCGGTACAAAACTGACTCGCGGTTGGGGTGCTGGTGCAGACCCAGAAATCGGGTGCAAGGCGGCAGAAGAGAATTATGAAGAACTCAATCAGGCAGTTAGTGATGCTGATTTGGTATTTATTACCGCAGGTATGGGTGGTGGTACAGGTACAGGTGCTGCCCCAATGATAGCCGCTCTGACTCGCGAAAAAGAGATACTCACCATCGCAGTCGTGACAAAGCCTTTTGCATTTGAGGGGCGCAAGCGTATGGAGAATGCGGAAAAAGGGCTAGAGGCATTGCGCAAGACGGTGGATTCTCTAGTTGTTATTCCGAATGAAAAACTCTTTAAAATCGTGCCGAAGGGTACCAGTATTGTAGATACTTTTAGGTATGCTGATGATGTATTGCGTCAAGGCGTGCAGGGTATCTCAAACTTGATTATCGAAAACTCTCTCATCAATCTCGACTTTGCCGACGTTCGTACTACGATGAAGAATAGAGGACTCGCTCATATGGGTATCGGTAAGGCGCGCGGCGATAGGAGGATTTTTGAGGCGCTGAGTCAAGCGGTATCTAGCCCGCTCCTCGAGACTACTATTGAGGGTGCTACTGGTATCATCTTTAATGTAAAAGGTGGCTCTAGTCTGCCTATTGATCAGGTACACGAGGCGGCTGACCTAATGCGCGAAATCGTCGACCCGAATTGCAACATTATTTTTGGTGCGAGCATTGATGAGTCTCTAGATGACGCGGTAGAAATCACCGTCATTGCCACAGGTTTTCAGGGCGACCACCACGGATTAATCGACAAATCTACCTACGATAGACCAGTGGTAGAAGACGAGCCTGACGATTTTGACGAGCCTGAGGAAGAGGAAAGTATGGATATGCGCCAGCCACAAGAGCAGAGTTTCGGGCAAATGCCAAACAAGAGCAGTAGGATGAGCGTAGAGATTGACGACTCAGATATTCCGCCATTTTTGCGTAAATTGCGCGGCAAGTGATAAATATTTTTGCAAAAATTTCAAATAATAAGAGCAGGAGTGAATATTCCTGCTTTTTTATGCACAAAATTCGACTTTTTTCTTGACTTTTGGGGTAGAGTTTTTTATACTAAAAGCAATATAATTCGGGAGAGAATATGCGCAAATTTAATTTGATGGTTTTCCCGCTAATGCTAGTCATCTGCCTGTTTTGCGGATGTGCGGCTAGCGGGGATGCTGATGCAATGTGCGAGTTTGATTGTGACAGCGTCATCAATCTCAAACTCGGCACTGCTGACCCCAATGATGCAGTGGCTTGTGCACCCTTGCTCACCAATACGCTTATCCAAAATATTGCTATAGAGTATGACGACACTGTGATAAGTTATAGTGTGGCGACAGGGCGCATTGTGGCGCTGCGTGCCGGGTCTACCAAAATCAAGACCACGCTCAATGGCGTGACAAAATCTGTGCAGGTCAATGTCACTGATGCGGTGTACTGCAATGATTTGCGCGTGATTGACTTTGTGATGGAGTATGGCAAGCCTGCCGACCTCCTCGCGTATAATAGAAACTATTTGATAGCAAATAGCGGCTATAATATGGGCTACACCTTTGAGAGCCTGACTCCTGAGGTGCTCAGTGTAGATGCTTTGGGCGTGATCACTGCCAATTCGTGCGGGCAGGGGATAATCAAGGTCGCTGCCAAAGTCGGTGTCAATCCCAACACGCCGTCAGGCTACGACATCGTCTTTAGGACGATCTGCGTCACCGTAGTAGAGCAGAGGATGACACTCGAACTGACGGTATTAGACAAGAATATGAATGAACTAGATTATGTGCTAGATGCGAGCGGGGCAAAGAATTACACCGTCTATTCTACCACCAATGGCAGCCTAAATTACTATCTCAAGATTAGTAGTGACCAGAGCCTCAGCAACTGTCTGTTTACCGAAAATACCACGTATTTTGACTGTCTAAATCTAGTGTTGGATTCGGATAATCAGCGGCTGGTGCGGCAGAGTGATTTGTATCAAAAGTCGCAAGATGAACGCGTCGTATACCAGAGTTTTTATTTAGTGGATAGCGGTATTGACGCTATAGAAAAGCATATTCTGGACGCTGGGTACAATTTTTATTATAGTTCGTATAGCGAAAAGATTTGGCTCAATGTGTACAAACTTACGACCGAATCTGATATCTCTGTGCGAGTGTTAAATGCCGACCTGAGCCCGTACGGAAATGTTGACCTCAATAATGACTATTGCCTGTATGATGACGCAGAGGGGAACCTAACAAATTTTGTGTATGTCGACATCATAGTCAATAGGTACTGTGAGGGTAAATTGGCATATGAGAGCAACAATCTAACGGTAGAGGCTGAGGAGAATGGCTTGCTCAAGGTCTCTGCTGGCGCCACTGGCGGCGTGGCGACTTTGACGATTTGGGCGCTTGATGGTAGCAATGCTTGCACAACGATAGGCTTTTATGTATACAAAATGGCTGTGACCATCACCACTCAAATAGACAAGAATATCATCTACCTTGTAGACGGTGAGGCGCTGTTTACCGCCAATTATGCTGTGCACAATGAAGACGGTGATTTGCTCAAGAATCAAGACCTAGAGTTTGTCTTTGTCGACTCGGATAGTCAGCCTGTGTATATTGGCAAAAACAAGGTGCGTTATTACGATGCGTCATATCCGACTCTAGTGGTTGAGTTTGTTTGCACGGGCAAATACACTCTGTTACTCAAATCTGTGGGCAATGAGTACTACTCAGATGTCATCTTTATCTATGTTTATGATGAAAAATCTTTGACAAAGTAGTCTCTTTTTGGGTATAATTAATAAATAAATATTCGGGCTAAATTCAAAAATAAAATTGGGGGAAATATGTCAGAAAAAATGGAGACCTTTTTGAACGCTATGACCATACTAGGTATGGTCTTGGTCGGTTTTATACTGGTAGTCTGCGTGGCTCTCGGTATAATGCTCGCCGCCGGCGTTTTCAATAAGCATTATGAGCCTCTAGTGGGACTAAAGTTCAACAAGACTGATGCACAGGTGATATTAGAGAATGAGGGGACGGTGACGCTGGTCGTCACTGCCAATACGGCGGAGATATATGACGGCACTATAGTAGATGAAACTATGGATACCGATATTGTCTTGACCGTCCGCAATGGCAAGGATGTCATCGACAATTCAATTATCGAAGTACCTAGGGTGGTCAAAAAAGGTGAGCCTTTTGAGATAAAGGCAAAACTCGCTGCCGACGGCTCTAATGTAGGTGGTATTTGCTATATAAACGCCGAGACTAGCGATATGATGTACCGCGTGGCTGCCCCTATTGAGGTGAGGGTGGATGTGCCTGTCAAAGAGGTGACCCTGTTAGCCAAAGATGCCTACACCAATGAGGATTTGGACTTGGAGAGTACTCAGTTTATTTACCAAGACAAAGCCCAGTTGTCGGTGACGGTAGAGCCTGCTCGCTCGTTATACATTTTTGGCGACACAACGCGTAAAAAAGCGATTACTTATACCTCGAGCGCACAGCAAAGTGCCGTTTCTGTCGGTCGTGAGTCGGGTACGGTAGATATACTATACAACCCTGTGTGGACTACTGACGACCCTTTGACTGCCCCTGCTGATACCGCGGTGATTACTGCCAAGGTCCAAAAATACAGCATTACCGACCCAGCCATCTCGAATACGGTTTCGACCGAAAAGACTTTGGGGCTGTATCCTCTGCAGTTGGGCGAGATTTTGATCAAAAACGACGATTTTGAGTCGGAGGGGGCTCATTTTGAGACTAAATTGTTTAGCACGACCGATGTGCTCAAAATTTCTGCAGAAGAGACTGGGCGTGCTGATATCATCAATCTAAATATCTATCTGCAGCCGACTATTGTAAAGGAAAATCGCGGGGAGGAATACAATCCTCTGTCAGATTTGACCAAGTTTGAGGTCAGGGCTAGTTTTGAAAATCCGATGACTGATGTGCAGACAGCGCTAGATGTTATTCCTCAGATACTTGAGTATAGAGGCAAGAATGTGAGTTATTGGACAATCGAGCCAAATCGTCTGCTATCAGGCAATGAGAAAGTTTATCTCAGTATGAATTTGCAAGACAAGGCAGAGAGTTACGCAATCAAGCGCGAAGTCGTGATTTCTGAAGTGCAAGTCAACAAGAATACTTTTGAATACACAAATGCTACTTCGGGTGTGCAAATCAATAGTATCAACCTAGATATTGTCAAAAATGATGATGACGCAGAGGACGAAGATTACGGCTCAACTCAGATTAATTATAATTTTGATAGCGAGGGTTCGTCGTTTAAGAAAGTGGTGCATTTTGTCACAAAAGCAAACGGGTCGAATTCTGACGAGCATATCAATCAAAATGAGGTTGATAGCAAAATTATCGCTGCCGATACAGGGACATTGCAGTTGACTAACGCCATTAGCAGAGGTTTTGTTATTTCGCCAAAAGGTGCAGGACAAGTAGGGATTTGCTCATATTTGGTGAGGACTAATAAGGCGGGTCAGCCAGTCGATAAAAACTATGATATTATCACTACCGACCCTGCTCAAGCCTCTCAGAATGGATACATTTTGGCATCAGGGTTTTGCAAGGTGGCGGATATCGAGTTCGCTCTCGAGGGGCAGTATATCGTGCATCAGGAGTTCTCGCAATTCACTGTCACCGTGCGCGAAAAACTCACTCAATTAACCGTCTATTCGGACACCTCATTCTCCGAAAGCAAGAAAATCAATGAGTTTACTATGGGTACAAAATTGGGTAATGAGTTGACCCTATATGCAAAGCCAAATTCTACATTAGCAATTCCTGAGAATACGTTAGCATTCCACGGTAGCGGTAGTGCTTATTCTCCTGTCGAATTGGAGGAAATAGTGAGCGAGGGTGTCGCTAGGATTTTTGACCTTGATGATTTGCAGAGCAATATTACCAATACAGGTGATTGTTATGGTAACTCTGGTGACAACAAATATACATCAGAGTACAAACGTTGGTTCAAGTTTAAACTGCACACCGATCGGGCTTCTAGTGATACATCAGTCGCGCAAAGGACTTTGATGTTTAAATGGAAAAGTGCAGATAATTCTGCTAGCTACTCAAAGACGCTAAATGTCACTACTATAGATGTGCCTGTCGATTATATCACTATATCTGACACTACCGATAGCAATTACGATCCGTCTAGTTTTGGCATCACGAGTACTGAAGGTTATTACAAGTGGCAACTTTACCCAGATATCTCAGATAGCCTCAAACACGAAACTACTAGTACAGTAGGTGCTACGACTACTATCGAGACCAAGACATATTATAGGCTAAAATTTGTCAGTCAGACCAGTGGTGCGGGCGACTTGATTTTGCCCGCGTGCAAGAGTGTGGCGAGTGAGACATATACCGATACTGGGTTAATCAAAGTGCCGTCGAATGATACTATTCAGAGGACGTTATTCCTGTTTAATAACAATGCTCTCGAAGACAATCCTATTACAATAGGTGAGGCGACATACAATTCTATTGACCAGATAATGATTACCCTAAATTCTACCGAGGCTGATGTTACTGCCGAGATGAAGCAAAGTTTGTGGCAAAAAGTCGCCAAAATTATGGAGGATAACGAGTATACAGCCAAGGCTAATGATTACGCATACATTAGTAGTGGCGGCGCTAATGCAAAGTTGTTCGTCAAAAAGGCATTGCCGCGCAATCATTCGTTATATCTATTCTACTATTCTGGAGCAGAGGCTGATTATCAGACTTCGTTCGCATCGGTGGCTCCTATTGCGGTGCAAATTCAGTATCAGTGGCCGACATTCACTAGTGGTGTTGTAGGATGCGATATCCCTAATACAGCCCAAACCATAGATGAGTATGGTGTAGCATATCATATCTATTACGATGATGCAAACAAGACACGTAAATTTGATGGACAATCGTTTAGCACTTCTCAAATGAGTTATTACGACCCTGCAGGCAATTTGAATATTCAAACTGTCTATGTCACTCGTAGCATCACTCTGCCGTCGACCAATTATCTGACGATGAATATCACTACTAGCGATGGCGAGTTTGGTAACAACGAATTGTTGGTATTTACGCTTGTGCAAGATGACTTGGCTGAGGAAACTCAGATTACCGTGTCGATAGGGCGCAAGATTTACTTCTCTGTGATGAGTGATGCCGATTGGCAATCGATCAAGCAAAACGCCGTAGGGGACGTAATAGATGATCCTGCTTCTCTTAGCCTTTTGGAAAATTCAAACTCTCTCGTCGAATGTACGCTCGAGACTGAGTCGCTACGCTTTATTGTCAAGCAACCAGTAGACGAAAGCGGCGGTGACCCGACAGGTGGCGACACTCCTGAGGGTGGTGAATCCTCAGCAGGAGGTGACCCAGCAGAAGGGGGAGATGCTCCTGAGGGGGAGGGTAGTGAATAGCAGTTCTTTGTGGCAAAAAATGGTTTAGTAAAGGAAAGTAGTTATCATATGAGTAGTCAATCGCTAGAAAAAGCGGAAGCAAAAAAGAACAAAAAAAATACCAAGTTGGCGCAAAAAAATCTCAAAAAAGATATCAAAGAGCGTGCAAAGCAGGCTGAGCAATTACGCCGTATGCACGACCGTGATATCCGCGAAAATTGGTTCAAACTAGACAACGCGGCGTTGATTTATCCTGCTATCAGTTCGACCAACTGGAATAGCGTATATAGGCTCTCTGTCATCACAAAGCAGACCGTCGACCCTGACAAATTACAGACTGCGCTTGACGACACGCTCGAGAGATACCCATTCTTTAATGTCGCGTTGCGCGAGGGGGTGTTTTGGCACTATTTTCAGGTGCTGGACAAAAAATTGCTCATAGAGCGCGAGACTAATTATCCGTGCCAAGCGTTCTGCTTTAACAATCGCACTCAAATATTCAGAGTGCTATATATGGACAACAAAATCTCTTTTGAGACCTTTCATTCACTCACCGACGGGGGCGGCGCGACCAAGTTTTTTAATACTTTGATTATTAGATACTTTGAGTTGTGCGGTGCTGATTTTGACGACTTGAATAGTTTTGATTGCAATACTCGTGACAAACCTAGACTAGAGGAGAATGAGGATGCTTTCAAGCGCGTTGCGACCAAGCAAAAGTCGCGTGGGCGTGGTGAGAAAAAGGCTTATCAGGTCAAGGGTAATGTCGAGCCTGTGCAAAAATTACGCACGGTGACAGGACTAGTCGATACGGCAATGCTCAAGAATGTCGCACACCAGTACGGCGCGACTATCAACCAAATCTTGACCGCGGTGTACTTTCAGGCGCTAGTGATGGACAAAAAATACAAAAACACTCAGCGCGACCTACCTATCAAAATCAGCGTGCCAGTCAATATGCGAAAATTCTTCCCGAGTGTGACGCTCAGGAATTTTTCGCAATTTGTCAATATGGAGTTGCCGACCGAACAGGAAGGGGCGGATTTTGAGCAGATTTTGGAAAGGGTGCGCCAAGAGTCAAAGAATTTTAATATCGACTATTTGCAAGGCTCGATCAATGCCAATGTCAAGAGTGAGCGGAATTTTTTTGTGCGGATTATGCCTCTTGTGGTCAAAAATTTTGCTCTCAAGATTGCCTACAGTTGCGTGGGTGAGCGGCAGTTTACTACCACGCTGACTAACTTGGGGCTAGTCAGCCTGCCTGCCAAGGCTAGAGAGTATATCGAGCATTATTTTGTCGTGTTGGGTGCGACAAAGTTAAACAAAATCAACTTGACCGCGGTGAGTTATGGCGATGAGTGTGCTATTACGTTTAGCACAAGGCTCCAAGAAACGGCGATTATACGCAATTTCTTTCAAAAATTGGTTGAGTTGGGGCTAGAACCCAAGATTTTCTCGAATTATTAGGAGGCGCTATGGACAAGTGCGAGAATTGCAAGGTCGAGTTGGTCGACCAAAAATCAAATTGCCCGCTATGTGGCAAGGCTGTCAACAAAGACGAAGTGACAAAAAACCTCTATTATCCAGAGTATCAGCCTCTGCTCGACAAGCGAGAGCCTGTCGCCTCGATATTGCAAAAATTGTCGATTTTGGCGCTCCTTATTTGTATCGTGGTCGACCTATTCGTGACCGAGACTCTGGGCTGGTCGCTGTATGTGCTGGCTGGTGTAATGCTCACTTTGGCTGTCGTGACGCGCGCGATTATCAAAAAAGATGGTGTCGCTCAAGTACTCTCGAGATTTTCATTTTGGATGACAGGATTTTTGGTGTTTATCGAGTTGTACACCCATACATGGGGGTGGGGCGTAATGTACGCTATCCCATTTATTTGGATGGCAGTGTGTCTATCGTTCGGATTGACCATTATTATCCAAGGCTATGTCAATTTTGAGATGTTCAAACCGTTGATTTTGATTTTGATTTTGTCATTAACCTCATTTTTGTTGTTATTTTTCTTGAAATGTGCTATACTATGGCCAACATTGGTAGCGCTTTTGGTGGCATTGAGCGAATTCGTCTTGATGTTTATGTTTAGGTTCAAGCGCTCGGTGCGTTCGCTAAAACGCGATTTTGGAATTTAGGAGGAGATTTATGTCAATGGATTTTGACCCCCAAGACTTTCAGGCGTCGGATATTAGTCATGTGGACTATGATACCCAAGTGCTGTTTTTTAATGTAATCAAGGAGGAGGTGGCGACCCTCAATTTGCAAGAGGACCAGTTGCCTGAGAGAGTCTTTGCCGACCTCTATGAGCAAAAACTGATGGATATTGTTGAGATGGCGGCGGGTGGTATCGTGCCTGCACAAGATTACTTGTGCTACACTTACAAAAAGGGTATCCCCGGGGTGCTGCCGCGAAATTTGGTACGCGCCCACTACTGGGGGCTGATTGCTACTAGTTATGGTAGCAAACTCTCTGTCGAGCGTATGAGGCTATTCTTTGACCCTGTGTATGAGTATGTCCTCAAGAGTGACAAGGTGGATGACATTGTGAGCAAGAATGGGCTCAATTCAGACAATATCGCCGAGTTTATCGCGCAGAATTTTTCCATCCTCTTTTGCCAAATGGGCGGCGTCGAACTGCTAGATATTGCCAAAAAGCCTCTCATCGAAGACGACAATTTTGTCAAATTTAGCCACGAGGCAGAGGCAGTCCGCGCTAAAGTGATGCCCCGCCTCTTGGAGCTTATCGCATAAAGCCCCAAGAATTAAAAAGTTCTCTCGCAAATCCCGAGAGGCTTTTTGTGTATAAAAAGTAACAAAAGATTTATAATAATAACAAAAGGACAAGGAGATTGATTATGTCGGATAACAAAAAGGGAGCGTTGAGGCGCGTGGATGTGCTGGGGCGGGTGGTTATCCCGCGCGAGGTGCGCAAGGCGCTCAAGATAAATTGCGGAGATTTGATGGAATTTTGCGCGTGCAGCAACAAGCAGGTCGTGATTAGGAAATTTCACCTGATTAGAGAAATCGTGCCGTTGGCAAAACAAATCGTCGATGTGGCGCGTGCGGGGAATGAGTGCGATATTGCCATACTCGATTCAGAAAAATTGGTTTGTTGGAATGGTGAGACTACAGGAGAACTCGGGACTTGTGGCGATGATATGCTGGAGATGATGGAGCAGAGAAAATCTCAAATCGTAGATGACTTGCGCATATCTACCAAAAAGACTGTCGCGGGCAAGTGTTGCTTTCAGCCGATTTTGTGTGACGGTGACGTGCTGGGGGCGGTCGTGGTAGGTGCCATAGATGCGGCGACTGCTGAGAGATTGGCAAAATTGATTGCCGAATTTGTGGCTAGTTACTTTGCTGAGTAAGGTCTAGGCTCGCTTAGGCAATGGCTTTCACTAGTTAAAAAATTTGTTTTACATACTACTATAGATAAAAGAATGACCCCAAGTGGGTCATTTTTGGTTTTGTTATAAATTATTTGTTTTGAGATTCGGCAGATTTGCTTGCCAACTTGTCGCCGATTTTGCTAGCGACAAAGTAGCCACCCAAGCCAGCCATTGCAGCGATACCGATAGCGCCGACAATCTCGGTCGAGTCAAGGTTGACATTTGACATAGCGTCTACTGCGTCAGGCGCCAACTCCATAGTCCACTCGTTGACAATGTTGCCACTTGCGTCGGTGAATGGGTCGGTGATAATCTGCACATTTTGCAAAGTGCTAGGGTCGATACCAGCCTTGAGGATATCGTCAGCGTAAAAATGCACAGCCTCATCGCCCAAGTAGTTGTACATATCTACGAATGTGTAGTAGTATGCGTCGAGAGCCTGCATATTAGCGTTTGGGTTGATAGTCCCAGCCTGAGTGAAGAGGTCAGCAAAGTTGGTGTTAGTCCACTCCCAAAATGCATCGTAATCTGCAAAGCCACGATCTTGAGCATACTGGTTGAGCACGTCAGAGTTGCTGTGGGCGTGAGTCCTCTCTACGATTTTTTGCGCGAGCTCAGGGTGCTCCTGTGCGAATTGGCTAAACTTACCATTCATATCAGGGAAAATAGTTGAGCCGTACGCGTTGTAGTCGAATAGAGGGTTACCAGTGTTGAGTGCGTTGACAGCGCTCTGGTGGATAGCCTCGACAGCGTCCTTTTGCGCCTCGATAATCTGCTCATTGTATTGTGCAGTAGCCAAAGCCTTTTTGTACGCGATAGACTTGGTCGCGTAGGCAAAGCCAGCGATACCAGCGGTAGCCACACCAAGGATGATAGCGGCTGCATTGCTAATCCTAGCCTTGGCACCCTTGGTAGCCTTTTCGTACTCGCGAGTAGCGGCGTCAAAAGCAGAACTGGTGTATGCAGGCTGACTAGATTTACGCAATCTGCTGAGCAAGCCGCGCTTTTGAGTTTTTGCGGCTTTTGTCTCGCGTGTAGGGTTGTCCAAATCAATGTAGTCCATCCCAAACATTCCGTTGTTTCTCTTACCTTCCATAATAATCTCTCCCATATCTTTATTTATACCTGTATTATATCACAAAAGGGGCTAGTTGTCAATACTAATTTTTGAAAATATAAGTATTTTCGCATAAAATTGCAAAATTTTGCATAATATTCACAAAATCAGAGTATTTTCTGCATAAAAAACCCTTTTCTATGCAGAAAAGGGGATTGTAATAATATTACATTTGCATTTCGCCGTACTTGACATCGCGTGATTTGCGGTCTTCTTCTATCAGCTCATTGATAAGGTTGCGCACTTGGCTAGGGTTGCGAATTCTCACCAAGTTGACCACATCGTCAGAGGCATCCTTGCAATAAACTTTGAGCGTGCCGGTACCCCAAAACTTGTTGGTAAAAGACTCAAAAATAGAAGTATCATCGACACGGAATACGTTGACCTCGTCGATTTTGCTAGTGAAGAAACCGCGGTCGACGATCAATTTGCACCACTTGCCAGGCTTTTGGATAATGCTGTATCTAGTAAAAGACAGGGGCATACCACACCAACGCTTGCGGTCGTGCCACAATTCCTTGACATCTTTGCCGTACTTGTCTGATGCGTAAGACATAAACTCCTCCTAAAATCTATTTTGCAAATTGTATCACAAAAAATCAAAAATGTAAATAGGGTAAATCAAAATTATCTCATCACACAGACTGTGCCGTCCGCACTGATTTTAATTTTGTCGCCAGATTTGACATATTCGAGAAACTCATTACCTAGGTTGTCTATGGCGATGATAGGGCTATCCTCCCAAAATTTTGCCAAAATCACACCGCTGGCTGCTAGAGAGTCGATAGTATTGGCAAAGAGCATTGCTGCTGGGGCGATACCCATTGAGCAAACTGTCTGCAATACCATACCGCCAGTAGTCGAGCCAATAGTATTCGGGAGACATAAGATTTTGCCAGTGATGACTTTATTATATAGGTCGGGGTTATTTTGGTCGCTACCTATGATTTGTTTTGCGTTTTTGAGAGCGCTTTTTTGAAAAGTCGCTAGGGTGTTTAGCCCAGAGTGAGAGACGAGCGCTTCGCCCTCCAGTTCTCCTGAGCAAATCACTCTGCCAGAAAAAGTCTTGTTTGCCATTATTTTTCCTCCTTGTGAGTAATTATATTGAGCAATTCCTCTTCGGAATAAAATCTCGCTCTAGTGTATGTGCGCAATTTGTTTGAGCAGGTGATGATAGGGCGTTTGTGCGTGAGCGGGTTATTGAGATACATCAATGGACAAATGCTAGACAACTTTGCCCCTGTCGCCATAAGTTTTAGGTAATTGGTAGTTTTGCTGAATTCTTGCGCAATTTGAGGCGAGGTAGTCAATATGGTACGGCACGCTACCTTGGTGTGTCCGTTTTTGATTAGTTGGTCAAAAATCTTGTTTGTCCAGTCGTTGAGTTGCTCCATAGAGAGGTGAGGGCATCCGATAAAGCACATTTTTGGCTTTGCATCCTTGTCCTCCCAAAGGATAGGGTAGGAATCATAAGTTTTCTGCAGGTAATCATCGTCAATCACCAGAGTCTGCGCATCCTTGCGGATTAATTTGGTACCGCTCTGCTTTGCCTCAGGTGTGAGGTTTTCTACGTGATACAATCCAACTGCACCATTACTAGCGCTCGCAGCACCCATATCCTTGAGGTAAGAGGTGGCTTGGTCATTGAGCATTTTGCCCAAATACTTGTCTAGCCCTATAATGTATGGCACACCGTCGCCGACTGCTAGTCCGATAGCGCTACCCAAGATTTGCGCCTCAGGAATTTGGGTAGTCTCGATTTTGATTACCCAATTTGCCTGCCTGTTTTCATCCAGTAGTAAGCCGAATTCTGGCACTACGCCTAGTATGCATCCAAAAAGGTCGATCATCCCACTATTACGGTTGCACCTAGCGCCCAAGACAGAGTTTGCGTATACCACAGCGCTACTCTCAGCCCAAGAGAGGATGTCGCCAAACTTGGGTATATTGCCCATTTCTTTGTGATAGCATGCACAACTAAAAGCGTCAGGGGAAATGAGACCGACTTTTTTGAGTTGCTCCTCATATTCTGCTTGTTTGCCATACATTACCTTGCTAAATACGATTTTATCTAGAATGTTACACTTTACATTTTTGTAGTCGATAGGGCGTGGGTCAGCGCTAAATTTCCATTTTGCCGTAATGCCAGCGTCGATGATTTGCTGCATTGTGCGATAAAGTGGCTTGAGCAAGGGGATACCCATCGAGGTGACGATATGTCCCTCGTGAGTTACTGCTACCATTCTTTTTGCGCCGAAAATCTCTCCGATTTTTACCAGCGTCTGCATCATTTTTGCCAAAACTTCACCTTGCGAGCCATTGAGTATTGCCTCTTCTTGCGGTGTCAAAGTCATATTGTGTTCCATTATTTTCTCCTTTTTATATTTCTCGACATCTACGATAAGCGCCTTTTACGGCGTTGAATACCTTGCCGGGACGGATTGCATCTCCGACAAATACGACTTGGTCGACAGCGTTTTGCTTTACTAGGTCAAAATATAGTTCGTTCTGTGGTTTGGTGCCTATAGCGACGATTACTAGGTCGGCAGGTATCTCCAATTCTTGCATTTTGGTCTGAATTTTGGGAGCGAGTGGGTTGGAGATGTTTTCAGGTAGCACAGGTTGCCAAGTGTTGTATGGGTCAGGGACAGAACTGTGTGCGTTTTTGCTTATTAGTACGCTCTTGTCTTTGATTTCGCTCAGCGTGCTGAGGTTGTGAGTGACGACCCCTGCCTTGTCTAGGTAGTGCAGTATGTGTCCGCGGTTTGCGGTACAACTGTCTGTCATCAGAGTCGCTTTTTGCTCGATAATAGTGACCTTTTTGCCTAGTTCGATAGACGCCCAGTAGGCGCATTCACAGCCCGAATCGCCTCCGCCCAAGATGACGATTTCTTTTGCCTTTTTGACTAACTCTGGGTTGTTTAGCGCTTCGGTAACGGTAACTACGTGAGATTGCTCAGAGCCTTTGATTTGCGGAATATTTATCTTGCTCCCAGTCGCTACCACCACGGCGTCAAATCTACCCTTGAGATAAGGAGTATCCGCGCGGCGGTTGAGTTTGAGAGTAAAGTCTGAGTACTTTTTGAGGTCCTCGACTACGTCATTGAGGTAATCTACATAATTCTTGACCTCGTACTTGAATGCTGGCACGCTAGCAGGTATTAGGTTGCCGCCGATGTGGTCGGTAGCCTCGTATAGTTCTACTCTATGCCCGCGCTCTAATAAACACTTGCAGGCAACAATACCTGCGGGACCTGCTCCGATGACAGCCACATGCTTTTGGTCAGGCGCTTTGGGCAATTCGCGAGAAAATACCTCTTCAAATGCGGCGCGTGGGTTGACAGCACATTGTGGATGCCCACCCTCGACGAATTCGCGGATGCAGCCCTCGTGACAGCCGATGCAAGGGCGGATTTTTTCACATTCTCCTCTAAAGGCTTTGTTTGGCCACTCAGGGTCGGCGAGTAGAGGACGGGCGAGCATTATCATATCGCACTTTTCATCGCGTAGAGCCTGCTCGGCTAGGTCAGGGTACCCGAGTTTGCCTACGCCGACGATAGGTACGGGCTGGTTTGCATTGGACATAATTTGATTTGCTCTAAAATAATCCTTGACAATCTTGGCGATTTCGAGGAAACATCCGCTAGGCATACTAGCAGGTGGGTGAGGGAGCCACCAGTTGTCATAGCATCCCAAATCCACGTCAAATACATCTACACCCGCGCGCACTAGGTTGACCATATATTCCAAGGTTTGCTGAATGGTACGCTCTTTGCGGAATTTTTTGAAAGGTTTTTGGTTCATTTTGTCTTGATATGTGGCGTTGAGAGCGAGAGAAAGGTCGATCCTATACATAATAGGGTAATCAGCACCTACGCGTTTGCGGATTTGCTTTACTACATCTATCCCAAATCTTTGCCAGTCGCTATATTTGCCCATTACGCGGCGGTTGAATGCTGGGTTTGTGAGTTGCTCTAATAGATATCCTTCGTGACCGTGCAGGTACACGCCGTCAATATTGCAGGCTTTGGCATCAGCGGCTGCCTGACCAAAGTTTTTGACCAGTTTATTTAGTTTTCTGCCGCTCAAGCGTTTGCAAGGGATTTGCGGAATATAAAAGTTTGGGTTCCAAGATGCGCTCACAGGTAGTTTGAATTGGGTGAGCAGACATTGAGGATTGCCCACTCTACCGAGCCCCGCGGTGAGCTGGATAAAGAAGTGAGCGCCGAATGCATGCACGCCGCTAGCGATTTCGCGCCATCCAGAAAAAACTGTCCTCGTGCGGTCAATTCGCGGGAAATAACTCAAATCACCGACCTCTTTGACAGTAGAGTCGATGCCGTAGCTCACTGGCACCAGTCCTGAGGTAATCAGCCCTACGCCGCCTCGTGCGCGCTCCGCGAAGTAACTAATCATCTTTTGACTAGGTCTACCAGTCTCCTCAGCCATATCAATATTACCCATAGGTCCCATCACTAGCCTATTCTTGACAGTGAGCCGATTGATGTTGATTGGGCTAAACATACTAGTGTAAGGGTAGAGTGAATTGGTCATTTTGGGAGTGGTGTAGCCCTTTTGCCACCAGTCGCCAAAATCATTTTCCAATTCGTAGAGTATTTTATCATTAATCATATCATATCTCCATTTTAATTTTCTACAATAAAAGTATAACTTTTATGGCATTTTTTAGCAAGCAAATTGTGGCAAATTTTGAGTTTTTTTGACAAAAATCTTTTTTCGCAGAAAATATAAAAAATTTTTGGTTTTATATAGCATTTCTTTTGACTTTTGGCGGTAAAATTTGCTATAATTTTTTAGTGAATTTTAGGGCAAAATGTAAATATTTATTCAAAATTGACGCAAAATAAAGTAACGAGGGAAAAATAATGAGATTAAAGTCTGTGGAGAAAAAGTCTTTTGCAATTATGCTGATATGCGTAATGGTGCTGTGTGCTGGATTTTTGCTATCCGCGTGTGGAGACAAATACGCAGGGCTAGGTATAGAGGTGGATAGGACAGAGATTTCGCTCAGGCTCGGAGGGAATGCCGATGCTCCAGATGATACGCCTCTCACCGCCACGCTGCAGGCTACTCTTGTGGGGGCTAGTGCAGAGATGACTCGTGGGATGAGTTTTCGATTTGATGATACCAGCATAGTCACTGCCCAGATTGTCAATAATTATGGCGATATGAATGTGGTCAGCCTGACCGCTACTACCGCAGGTACGACCAAAATGTATCTAGTGTCCAATGAGCACGGTTCGGTCGTCAGTGACCCAATCACTGTCACTGTGTACCGCGATGCTGAATCGATGGTTTTTGACACGACCAAAAAACCTAGTGTCAAGGCAGGTACTAGCATTGTGCTAGATACTAGCGAATTGATAAACTTCTCTATCGGTGGCGAGTCAGCCAAGATTTATCCCTCAGAGGCTGAGTTTAGCCTATTAGAGCCGTCTGACCCGCGCTGGAACGCAGCCTATGGTACATCTATTCCTAATGGTGTCTCTATCCAAGATAATGTGCTATCTGCCGCTAATAATGCGAGCCTAGGGATTGTACAAGTGTTGGCTACTCGTGGGGCATTGAGCACGGTCTGCTATGTGATGGTGTATAGCGATATCAATGCGCAAGAGGTGATTACCCTTTATCAAAATGAGGCGCTAGTGACTGGCGCGGTAAAGTCAATTATCAACCCAGTTGAGGCTAATGGCAACCGTATGGTGCTGATACCGCAGATTACCGATACTAGACAAAATTATCAGTTGGCTGTCACTAGCAGAGATAACGATGTCTTGTTAGTTGGGGAGCCAAATGCCTCGGGTCAAGTCAGCGCCGCCGTATGTAATAGCGGTAGGACAAAACTCGATGTTGTGGCGAATATTATCGACCCATTCACTGGGGTAATATATCAATCGTTTACCAAGACTTACGATGTCCAAATCGACCGTATTGTCACCGAAATCAGGGTGTATAGCGACGATGTGTCGCCGACGGCTGAGCCTGTGAGAATGACTGTCCAAGATGTGTATGTAAATGGTGTGGCAGGTAAAAAAGTCCACTACAATGTGTACCCAGATAATGATGAACACAGCGGTGCAATCGCTGACACCAATATCAAACTAGCAGTCACTCGTATCGACGGTGCGGATGGGGAATATTCGTCTGTCAATGGTTTTGACGACGTGGTGGTAATGGTAGATGGGCAAGAATATGTCTGGGGCGAGACTATCCCAAATGACAAGGATATTTTTGTTAGTCTCGGGCAGACTGATTTGATTTCGCAAAACTTTAGGTTGACGCTATTAGCCAATACTATGGATGCTAGCCTGCCGCAAGTATCCAATCATATTGATTTTGATGTGGCTGTCGGCGTGACGCGCATCGACGCGTCTAGTAGTAGGATTTTGCTAGGTGTGGGGATGAGCAGTGATTTTGGTTTGACATATTATGACAATCAAAACAACGCTATGACAGGTGCGCCAAAATTCTCATTCAGCACTAGCGACATCTTTACAATAAGCCCCAAAGGGGATTATGACTACTCTGTTGTGGCTAATCGCGAGGGTGATACGACCATTGTGATTACCGCAGAGAGCGGTGCGCGTGCCGAGATAGAATTGCAGGTGCGCACTGTGCTAAATTCTATGGGTATCATCACACATTCTACCCAAGGGGTGCTGTCTAGCACAATGGCTGCAGAAGAGGCTGATGCGCTAGTAGCCAACACTGGTATTGCCGAGATTACTATTACTGTGGGTAGCGAGGTGGACCTAGGGTATGTGCTCAATCCTGTCACTACGGGGAGTGATTCATTCCGTATTAGTTCGGTGGGGACTGATGACCCAGAGAAGCATTATGTGTCTATCGCTAGTGCTTTTGCTGGTGGCAAATTGCATGTTAGTGGGCTCAACCCTACAGGGGAAAATCACGTGACTCTGACCATAGTGTTTGAGCATTATGTCAATAGTGAGGGAATTGTGCAAAAAGTGACTAGCAGCCGCGAGGTCGCTATCAAGGTATACAAACCTCTCAGTAATCTATATTGGCAGGGCACCGCTAGTCAAAAGACTATTACGCGCAATGTGTACAATGCCAACAAACTAAACTATATAGATAATCCAAAGGGTACTATCACGCTAGCCGTCAGATATGATCCTACGGCATCATATTTTGCTAATGGTGGCGAGATAGTTTGGACAGTGGATGACTCGACTAGGGTAATAATAGCCGAGACTGAGACAGAGGGGGAAATACTGGTCACTGGTAACCTGTCTGTCACCGATACTGCGAGGTATTATACAGTCAATATCACTGCGCGTGTGGATGAATACAATGTGACATATCTCCTCAAATGTGTATTGACTATTGAAAACCCTGTCAAGGTAGACGGCATCAATTTGCGTAACTATTACGACGACTACTACGGTATCAGATTGAGCGACCTAGGTAGTAGGGATAGGACGCAATATGAGATTGTACCAGAAGTGACCCCTAGTGATGCATTTAACAAAAAACTAAAATATGTGCTCCTCACGACAGACAAATCGGCTGAGGTAAGTAGTGAAGATGCTATCATTACTCTTGATCCGGATAATCCTAATATTATCCGTGCGGTAGAGGGCAAATCGGGTAGCTGCTACCTGAGACTTTATCCTGAGGATGCGCTCTGGAATAGAGAACTTACTTTTGCCGATGTGCCGCTGTACAAGGATATATATATAGTGGTAGAAAATGGTGATGATGCGCCGTATACTATCTACGAGCCTGCTGAGTTTCTGGCAATAGGTGTCTCACCGCTTGCTATGACCAAAAACTATATTTTGATGAATAGCATCGACCTGTCAGCATACAGCAGGAGTCTATTCCCATTGGGGGGCGAAGAGCCATTCAGCGGTACTCTCAGAGCGTGCTATGATGCTGAGACTGATACATACAGCAGATTGAGTATATCAGGGCTACCAGTAGTCAGCAATGCGGTGACTGTAGGGGATAATACCTATCTAGGCGTGTTCTCTCAGATAACTTCTACTGCTGCGGGTGGTGCGATAAGCAATATCGACTTTTACTTTGATAGCGGCTCAATAGACTTTTTGGGCAGCGATTTGAGCGAAAATGTCTACGCAGGGCTGCTAGCAGGTAGGATAACTGGCGACCTAAATAATGTATTCGTAAACTACTCAAACTACCGCACAAATGAGGTAGTGGTGGCCAATATGCCTAGTAGCGTGCAAAATTTCTACTTTGGTGCGGTGGCTGGTGATTATGCCGACGGCTCGGTGAGTGGAGTGTATGCAAACTTGTCTCTGAGGCTCGCTAGCGTGCCAGTGAGCACGGCGCTCATCGTAGGTGGAGTATTTGGGCAATTCGCTGGTGTATCCTTTGGGCAAAACGAGAGCCTGATGTGTAATGTCAATATTTCGGCTACATATTCAGCCAATACCAATGCGCAAGTTTGGAGCAAAATTGGGCAGATTTTGAATGGTCAAGAGAGTGCTGAGGGTATCGGTGGGCTGGTGGGGGTCACCTTGCCTTATGCCTTTACCCCAGATGGAGAGGGGGCTACCGCTACTCTGCAAAAAGGTACTATTCGCTCAATGCAAGTGACCGGTATTATTTCTGCTGCAGGTAGTACCAATGTCGGCGGATTGGTCGGCAAAAACCGTATCAACCTAGGTGCGGACAATGGAGTATCAGGTACGCCTACCTTGTACCGAAACTTGGCTAGCGTACGAGTGAATGGTGGTGCCAATGTCGGCGGGTTCGTCGGGGCAAACTACGGCACTATCCTATACGGTACTGCAGAAATCTATGACAATGTCAAATCTACCGAGTACACCGACCTAATCTGGGTGCGCGGGCTATATCGTGTGGGTGGTTTCGCAGGATATCACGCTAATGGGGCGTATATGGATTACGCCTTTGCGATGAGTTATGTAGATAGAGCAATGCAGACATTTGGTCTTGCGTCGGGCGATGCGACCAAGTTTTACGGTGATATATTGGGCGGCTCCCAAGTCGGCGGCTTGGTAGGGTTTACTGCTGGTGCGATTAGTCACAGTTTTGCCAATACTCAGATTCAGCAGGTAGATATTACCTATCCAGAGGGTACTACTATTAGCCTAGATAGATACACCGGCGGCTTTGTTGGAGTGGCAGCCTTGGATACGGCAACTATCAACTTTTCATTCGCTATCGGTGCTATTCTGTCTAGTAATACTGCAGCCACCGCTCAGTGTGGTGAATATGTAGGATATTATTCGGGTGGCAATGGGGCTATTCATCAGGCTTATGCATATGTGGATATCACTGCACAAGATGACAAAGTCTACAATTTTGCAGCTGCTAGTGCTGCCGAGGCTACCGTTTCTCAATGCTTCTTTGTCAATGAAAGTACTACTCCTATGACGAATGGATACACTTATCTACAGATGACGCTCAACAATGGCGACACAATTATTTATCAGCAGGGCGACGCTCATTGGGGCTTTACGCAGCAGAACGCTACTGGAGCAAAGCAAGAATGGGTGGCTTGGGACAGTACAATCAGTGGGGTAAACCACAACTTGCCGATTTTGTATGACAAAGACGGCAAAATGCTATACAATCAAATCACTAGTAGCATCACAGTGACTCCACGAGAGTATACTGCTGACGGAGCGACGCTGCCTACATATTTTGCATACAGCGACGCGACTAGCGGCGCGGTGCTGGGGGCGGTAGTGCTATTAGACAATATTACTCTTGACTCGCGAAATCAGCGCAGTATAGCCATTAGCGACCTATTCAATATTACAGTCGCTCCGCAAAACTTGAGCCCTAGCGAGTGGAAAATCTCGGTAGAGAGTAGCGACTTTGGAATAGTCGAGGTGGTGCAGCCTAGACAAAACCTAATCGATGCATACCTCATTTTCAAGGATTGTGGCGTGGTGACGATCGAGTTTACCTCGCTATTAAATGCTAATGTCGTGGCACGAATTGAGATTAATGTCGTCGGCGGCTTTGAAGAATTCTCTATTAGAGATAGCCAAGGCAGGTTGATGACGGCTAGTGATTATGTAATGTATGTCAAGGTCGGGCGCGAAATGGGATATTCGGTTCACACGCGTTTTGACCAAAAGAATAACCAAGAATACATTACGCCAAAAGGGCTAGTATATACCACTATGGGTATAGACTACATCCGTTTTGACGGGGTGGCTTTTGACGGATATTCAGCATACATGGGTGCCAACGAGGCTACCATTATCTCGGGTGTAACGCCTAGTGCTGACCTAGTGGCAGTGAGCGTCGCTCCATATATCGAGTTGACTTTTGGTACGCAGACATATCGCAATGTGTTTGCCTCGCTCCAAAAGAGTTTTGATATCAAAGTTTATCAAGGTATCACCTCGGTAGAGGTATACACAGGTGTCGAGGCGAATATGCCTAGCGGCTCTGAGGTATTGCTCGGGGTGGATGTAGTGACGGATAATATCGCTACCGTTAGCCTAGAGGATGTAGATTTGTCAATGCTCGCGGGTAAACTAAGAGGGGATATCGCTATCGACAGGTTTATGAACCTCGTAGAGACAAAGCAAGGTAAGATCGCCACTCAAAACCGTTTTGAATGCTATCTCGACGGAGTGCAAATTACCGATAGACGCGCTATTGCTGACATTGTGTTGGGTCTAAAACGCGGCGACAGCATCAATGCATACATTTCAGTCGATGGTACGACGTATTCGAGTGCGGCTGATATCGCTGCTATCGAGGACTACTTGATCACCGATTGCGTCAGATTTACCTTTATGCTATCGCTCAAAGGGACTGATAGGCAGATTACTCAAAATGTGGTGTTTGGGCTAGAGTACACCATTCGCGACACCGAAAGCGGCGATAGGTACACTGTCAATGACCAAGTTACCTTTATTCCTGCTAGCATTACCAAAATGGAACTCAAGCACTTTACCTATGGTGCCGACTCTATGGAGGCAGGGGAAACTGCCGGCAATAGCATTTCTCCGGGTACCACAGGGATACTGCGCATCGACCTAATGCCATATTATGCGCACTTTGACTATGTAACTATCAATTCGAGCGCGCTAAACGGTACTGGTGCTATGATGTTACGCCAAATGGTGTACAAAAACGGTCTATATAGATATGTATCTAATAGCAATGAGTATGACGGTGCGGGTAACCTGATTTTGCGCAACGTCACAGGTATTGATGCAGACGGCAATGAGTACTTTGACGGCAGAATATTCGTATCTACGCTCATTACCTCAGGCACACCTGAGGGGAGTGGATACTCTATCACTGTTGCGCCAAAACGCAATGGCGAGAGTAGCCCAATCTTTGAGCCGCAGACTATCAGATTGACGACTGCATTTGCGCCATTCGCTACCTTGACAATGGACTCTAGCTACGCTGGCAACATTGTAGCGCGTGGTAGTCTAGTCAACTTGCGCCTGACGGGTACGCTGCTCAATAGTAGTCTCACGCTATCGGCTAGTTATTACGGTACCGAGGGCGGCAGCAGACTCACAAATTGTGCCTTTTATGACCAAAACATCCAGTACAACTTTACCTCAGGTCAGCGAGAGAATGTGAATATGCTGATACCATTCTATGTAGGGCTGCTCGCTCAGCCTGACAATGGCAAGATCATTATTAGCGTCACTATCAATAGTTATACCAATCTCGGCGGTAGGCTCAACCCGCTAGTAGTCACTTGTGTAATCAATGTAGTAGACTACATAGTAGACAAGACCTATACTCGTGGCACACAGACTGGCAATTTTGAGATAAGCGTCAATAGTTATATGCCACTCATCGCGCTATTCGTCGTCAATGACCCAAGGCTCGCCGATTTTCAAAAGTATATAGGCTTTAGCACGGATGCTGCTACTGCAGAGGCAGAGCGAGCGGCATTCGCCGAGGGGGTAGAGGCACTCAATGCTATTAGGCAGCAAAAGATCAAGTACATCAATGCTTTGGGTGACGGTAATGGCGGTGTGTGGTGGTTTGACGACGGCACAGGATTTGCCCAAATCAATACTATCAGGCATTACCTAGACTTTTTGGTAGTATATGACGAAACTGTCGGGCAGGACTGCTACAAATTGAGAGGTAGAGACCTAAAGACTGACTTTGCACTGAGATTGTCATATGAGACCACTTATGTATACAATGAGAGCAAGGGCTGCTACGAATTCGTGCTGCTAGACGAGATAACAGAGGATAATAGGAGTCTGATGCTAGATGACTACATCCGCAAACTCGAGCAGGACTTTTTGGCAGACTTGACCGAGCAATCGGACGAAGAGAACCCTTATGCGATTGACTCAGCAGAGGCTTTCCGTACCTCTATGGTAGCAGGGGGCAACTATATGCTTACTGCCGACATCGAGCTCTATAATTGGCAGCCTATCGACACGGCTATCGCTTCGCTAGATGGCAACGGGCATATTATCTACCTGCGTAGTTTCGCAAAATCGACCGATGCCACCTCGACCAATATGGGGCTATTCGGCACGGTGAGCGAAGGTAGCGTCCTCAAAAACTTGATTGTAGACGTCAGTCACAACCTGTACATCAACCTAAAGGACATTGCAAAAGTCCGCTTTGGATACATCGCAGGTGTCAACAAGGGAATTATTTACAACTGTGATATCGTGGTGACCAAGGACAAGTCAGAGTGGCAGACTATCTATGACAACACTCCTAGGATAAATAACGACAACGCAGACGAGCAGTTCGGTAGAAATATATTCGACAAAATCATCAACAACGCCGAGGAATACCGCGGGTATCGCTCGCTGGCTAGTACCTTCGTAATGACGAGCAAAACTGTCAATTCGACTGCAGTTTCCTCTGTTATCGGTGGGCTAGTCGGGGAGAATGCTAGCACTGGGTCTATCACAAACTGTCGTGTAGGTAGGGTGGATGCCCAGTCACCACTAGGTACTACACACCTGAGTAGTGTAGGCGGCGCGATATACGCTCGTCAAGGGCTAAACCTCTTTGCCAGTGGTAATGTAGGTGGCTTGGTCGGAGAGAATAGCGGTGTGATCAGCAATAGTTACTTTGCTAATGGCTATGTAGTCAACTCGCTAATGGATATCTACACTGCTAATAATACTAGCGGCGCTCGCACTGGTGGATTGGTAGCGGTGCAGACTAATACGGGTAGGATATTCGGTTCGTTCGCTCGAGGTCAACTAGACGAGGACAACGCTAGGTCTAGCCTAGGTGGCGTCATCGCATACGGTACGGTAGGTGGATTGGTTCACTCAAATAATGGTGTCATCACTGATTCGTATAGCAACCTAAATTTATCTAGTGCTAGTGGAATGGGTGGCTTTGCATACGAAAACTTGACTGGTGCTAGGATTACCCAATCATACTCGCTATCTACTGTCAAGACGCAAGGCTTGATCAATGGTATGTTTATCGGAGTGGATAACGAGGGTAACCTGCTAGATAGCGCAAATTCTGTGGTAGAAAACTGCTTTTACCTTACCGAAGAGGGTACAATAGTAGATTCTGCCGAGCGCGCTATACCGTTAGCCAAAGAGAGTTGGCAAGACCCAGCAGGCTCGCTATTCGAGGGCTTCTCGATTTCGCTAGACATCGACGGTGAGAGTACTTGGTATATGGATACGGCACGCACTTATCTCGGCCCTCAACTATATCTAGCGGACAAAGTGTTTGTCTCTAGTCGTACGACATTGGGCGAAAATGCTGATTATGTCCGTGGCTCTAGCATCAATCCTCTGCTCATCACCAATATGGCTGCGTGGTCAGACAAGGTATTCAATTACAAGGACTCAACGCACAAATCTTCATATATCAAAGAATTGAATATCGGCGCGGCCAAGGAGCCAAATTACGAATACGCCGATGCATACATTATGTTGCTTGCTGATATCGACTTTGGCGGGGCGATCGACTCGATTACCTCAAAAACGCGTTTCGGTGGGCACCTGTATGGCAACGGGCATATTATTAGTGGTATAAACTTTACTCAGTCTGTCAATGATATGACCGCACCGAATGACTTTGGCTTGTTTGCTTCGCTAAACAATGCTACCGTGTCAAATCTGACCCTCAGCATTGAGCAGGCTCTCACCAGTCTCGCTAGCCACGTAGGCGTGTTGGCAGGGTCTATTACAGATAGTTTGGTAGAAAATATCGTGCTGACTGGTGAGGTGACCGCGGCAAAAGTGACTGGTACCAATATGGTAGGTGCTTTGGCAGGATTTGTATCAGGGGACAGTAGCGTATACAATATCAAGTCAAATCTGTCGATTTCTGCCAACGCTGCGACTATTCAAAATCGACCTTACACATACTACACCGACACAGTGCGCTATTCAGCCAACGTCTCATATGCTGGTGGAATAATCGGAGTGCTGGACTTAGCCAAATTTGAGGACGGAGATAATACTGCCTCACCTCGTGTGCGCAACTTGGGTGTAAAGAACAGTATGTATGAGGGCATCACAGTGCGCAATACCAATATCGACCTTTCTGGTGAAATCGTCGGTGGTGTAGTAGGACTAGTGGGGACTGACTCAGAGATTTACAAAGTGTACTTTGAGGTAAAATCAGACTCAAATGCAGCACACATTCGTGGTAGAAACTTTACAGGTGGCATAGTCGGCGAGAATAGAGGTGCTGTGCTAAATGCTAGAGTATCTGTGCCGCTCAAAGAACAAATTGAGACTGACAGCCAGATTTTAGCTAGCGATAGCCCGACCAAATACGCTGGTATCCAGACGCTCTTTGTGAGTGAGGGGAATTCAAATGCTGTCGGCGGTCTAGTAGGGCTGAATGTCGGTGGTCTGATAAGGTATAGTTACAACCGTGTGGCGGTAGTCAATACCAAGGCTAGGGTGGCAGGCGGTCTCATCGGCCTCGCTATCAATGCGCCACAGACATTTGATACCTTTAGCACGGTAGACCCTGTGCTCGGGTACTTGCGGTCTATCAATACAAATTCGGCTAATCTACTATCGCCTGTTTCTAGTGGAGTAAGGTACAACTTTGGTAGTGGCTCGATGCTACCTGAGAGCGGCAGTCTCAAGGCTGGAGCATTGCTCCAAGAGGTATACACTACCGCTATGGTCAATGCTAGCGAAGTAATAGGTGGGCTAGTGGGAGCGCAACTGAATGCTCCGATATACACCTATGCTTCTACCTCTATACAGGTGGTCGGGGCGAATGCGTATGACGAGAGTAATGCTAGTTTTGTAGCAAAAGTCACCGATAGTACTACTCTGTTCGGTAGCGCTACTGGGTACTTGGGGCTAAATTATGTGTCTACTCCTAGTGCGGGGCAGATTATCGCATATGTGAGCAATCTGACCGCGGGTACAGCGGCACAAAATATCAAGGTGACCAAGCAGGTCGCTGGAGGCACGCTATCTCCTATCGGTAATATTGCAGGTGCACAAAGCGACACTGTGACTACTACCTTTATATCGGCTGCGACCTCGAGCGAGGACAAGCCTTTTGCAAACTTTGATAGCGAAATATGGAATCTGGACAATGACAAACTAGAGCACAGATTCCCATATCACAAAATAGGGTACGATTCACCAGTCAAGGACATCACCAATGTGGATGAATTCTTTGAGGAGTTGACCCACACTAGGTCTACTAGTCATTATAGGATTATCAATGACTTAGTCATCACAGGAGATAGGTGGCAAGAGTTTTATACCACGACAGGTAGATATAGCCTAGGTAGTGATAGTGATGCAGTACGTGGTAGGGTAGAAGGTGCGGTGAGCATTATCGCCGATGGCAAGTATACTACTCGTGCGGCGAATATCACCTTTACCAACTTTAATACTACCCAAATGCGCTATTATCACAGCCTCTTTGGGTATACCAACAGTCTCAAACTCAGCAATCTAAACTTTGTCTACGAGTTTGACTTTGACGCGTCGGTATTGAGTAATGACCTAAACGAATTTGCATTACTAGCGCTCTCGACCAACGCCACCAGTATGACCAACATCGGTATATATTTGCGTGAGCAAATCGCCGAGACAAATGTGACCAAACACACTCTTTCGCTAGATACTAGTGGTGCTGATTGCGGCATCCAGAATATGGCTATAGTGACTGCAAGGTCATTCAATAGCGTATTCAACAATGTGTACTTTGACGCAGGCATTTCTGCCAAGAATATGAGCCTATCTATCCCAGAATTTAGTATGGGTGCGCTAGTCGGTACTGCTACTGGTACTTTGGCAATAGGTGGCGTAGACCAAGGCAGGGTGGCGGTAGAGTATGCTTCTCTCCAAAACTATCAGGTCAATGTCGGCGCGCTAGTCGGCAAAGCCTCTGGAGCGGTGACGCTATCAGGCGTAGTCAACAAGACGGGTAATATTCGCGGTACTGTCAAGGTAAATTGCGGCGGCACTCAGGCTAGCCATATCGGTGGTGTGATAGGTCTGTGTAGCAATACTCTCAACCTCAAAAACTTTACTTCAAATGTAGATATCATCCTCAATAGAGACAACTCGGATAGTTTCAACTCGAGTATTGACTATGTCGGTGGCATCACGGGTACTATTGTGCACTCAAATATCAGCGGCGCCTGCGTGCTAGGTGATATCACTATCACCGGCGGTAATGGCTCACTGTATGTTGGTGGTATCGCTGGTACATACACCACACCGCACACTTTCGGCAATAGGTACTCAGGTTATGTGACTCAGAATAGTAGCGTCTACAGCGATATTGTGATAGGCGGTACGAGGGATTATACTCACCTGTATGTCGGCGGAATATATGGTCTGACTACTGAGCAAATCACTATGAGCGGCAGCAGTACCGAGCCAGTGGGCGATAGCGTGAATGTATATAGCGGGCTGTATTCAAATGCCGACATTCGCCTCAATGTCAGCGCAAGTTATATCTACGCTGGTGGGCTTTTCGGAAAATCAACCCAAGGCATTATGACACCAGATACTAGTAGCGAGGGTCAGTACAATTACACCCAGTTTACGAGACCTAATGTAGTCTTGCGTATTGCTAATAGTGGATACGTGGGCGACTTGATTGTACAAAACTCTATGATGGACGGCGGCGCAAACTACCTAGGTGGAATCGTAGGTGAGAGCGAACTCTTGATGCAGGACCTGTATTCCAACGGTGCGATTGCATACACTACTCAAGGCAATGGTCCTGCGTATATGGGCGGTATTGTTGGGCTGGCGGACAATCACATTTTTGGTGCAGTATCCTTCTCGGTGCTCAACTTATCCAGGGCGTATGATGATACGCAAAACTCCTTCGTTGACCCAATCGCTACCGTGGCTACCACGCTAGTGAGTGAGGACAACAAGGTGAATATCCTAGTAGACAAGGCATACTGCAGTCCACAACTCAACGGCGTGTACAACAAATATGGGTCAGTATTGACCGCTGCCCAAGCATTCGATGTGACCACAGCGCAACTCATCACTGCCAACTTGAATAATTGGTTCTACCGCGAGGTAGAGTACACTATCGACACGGAGACTACCACTTTGGCAATAGTCATCCCTGAGGCTATCTCGAGTATGGTAGACTATTCGATAGGTGGCGAAATTGTGCCAATGCTAGTGAATGAATACTCAGACCTGCTAAATGGAATGGCGGACGGCACTTATCCGCACAAGACTATTTTGCTAGCCTCGGACCTCAGTGTCGCTAATACCCAAATTGCAAAGGAATTTAACGCTGTGCGTAGGATAGTGGGTAATTCGTATAGTTTCGTACTCAATACCCCTTATGCAAACAGTGCGATTTCTGGCGACTTTGGGCTGTTTGAGTCAATCCCGAATAACGCGCTCATCTCGAGCCTCGGGATAAAATTCGACGAAATCAGACTGCAGACCAATGGTGACGCAACTATAGGTGTGCTGGCTGGCTCGAATTATGGTGCAGTATTCAATGTGTCTATCGGCGCATTACCAGCGATTGACTTAGGGTATATGGGCGCTAGCGCCGCTCAGCAAAAGACTGTGGCGACATTCAGTAATGGCGTGGCGGATAGGTACCTAAGTTCGGTAATCGATAGCCAAGAGATTGCGACTCTAGCAGTGACTATCGGCGCAGGCAATAGCACAATAGGAGGAATGTTTGGCTACAGCGCTGGTACTATTACCAATAGCATCGTGAGTATGGACTTGAGCATTTGTGGCAGCAGTGCTAGTTATCTCAACACTGGTGGAATGGTAGGTAAACTAGAGTGCGGGACACTAGACAATATTATGACCAACGGAAGGCTCAACCTATCTGTCAATAGTACTGTCGGCGGACTAGTGGGTACGGCTACCGATGCTACCGTTTTGGGTGCTATCAGCAATACCAATTTGGGCATCTTTGTACCAGATGATACACTCACTCACGCAGGGTTTGCGTTTGGCTCATTCACTGGCGGCGTGTACAAGGGCATCATAGTCAACACTAATATCAGTGCGACCGATACAGACTATTTTGCTGACAATTCGCTATATTCGCGCGGATTTACCACACTAGAGATGAGTAGCCCTGAGGTGATGAATTATATCGCGCCTCGCAATGAGGAGGGCGTGCTCATCCCTACAGACAATGGATTTAGGGCGGATATCTGGTCTCAGGATGACAAAGTCTACTACGGTTATCCAGTGCTAAATACTATTACCAATATCGACTTTGGCACGGGGGACGGTTCGCAGGACAATCCTTACCAATTCGCCGAAACCGCGCAGTTGCTCGACCTCGTGAATGCGCAGGGTGAGGTGAGTTATTGTCTGACCCGCGATATGGTGATATCTCCTCAAAACTATGCCGAGATTAGCCAGATTGTGCTGCAAATCACCGAAATCAACGGTATGGGACACAGCATAGTCATCTACGATTTGCCTGCCGACCTCAATACTCCTGCAGAGGGCGAGGCGGATATAGGATTGTTTAGAGAGATAAAATACGGTACTCAGGTACGCAACCTTGGTATCGCAATAGTCGATAGCATCACTATTGACACTCCACTCAAGGTAAACTTTGGTGGGCTAGCAGTACGCAACTACGGTAATATCTCGAATTGTTACGTCATCTGCAACAATGCGGACAACTCATATCACAGCGGCACTATAGAGTTTACCTCGTCGCAGGCTAATAGTTATGTCGGTGGGTTGGTTTCGCAAAACTATGGTGAAATCTCCAATTCTTGGTGTGATGTAAACTTTGTAGGATGCGAGGGGCACTTTGGTGGCGTATTAGGGTTGCAAGGTGTCAATGAGACCGTTGCCCAAGACGGCAGTGTCATTAGCATTAGGCAGTCTAGCATCGTCAATAGTTTTGCATCAGGCTCGATTTACCTCAATACTACCGTGACTGCTGGTAGCGAAACTACTAGCGCAGGTGGATTGGTCGGTAAGAATGTCTCTTATCTAACCAATGGCTATGTAGTGAGAGATTGCTATGTATACGGTGCGCGTATCGGTGCGTCAGTAGCAGGGCTCAATGTCGGCGCGCTGATAGGATACAATGATTCTCGCGATTCAAACGATATGAATGTTTTGAATACCTATCGCACATACGCATACGTGGCTACCGATACCACTCCTAATGCAGCCAACAAGCCTGTGGGCAATTACCTAAACCTAGGGCTAGTAGGTAATCAGCAAGCGCTAGACACTAGCGACAATTCTAGCAGTTTGGCAGTGGCGTACTATGTAGCAGGCGTAGGTACTCCGTACGACAACAATGATTCGTACAGAGAGAGTACGACTGAGGACGATGTAGCGACACTCACTAGACCGGGTAGCACGGTAGAAAACGGTTTGCGTAGTTATATCATCGGACAAGGTATTTATCAAGGCTGGGGCAACACCTCGCTATGGGTGCGCAACACTTATGGTGCAGGGTACAATGGCTCAATGCTCTATCTCAGAGGAGTCACTCCGATAGATAGGCAAGAGGTCGGCGGTGCCTCAATCAAGCCTAACAATGCTCTGTTTGAGATAATTTGATGCAATCACAAAAAAGCCTCTTTTTTGGGGCTTTTTTGTTTTACTCAATATACGGGGAAATGATGTAGTCATATCTTTGGTAATAACACAGTCGGCAAAATTGCTCTCAAAATCGCAAATTTGCAATTTGGGTTGACATTTGCAGCGGGCTTTTGTTATACTGTTGTTATGCTTATGTTCCGAGTACAAAAATAGATGCGTTTGTTCGGACCTATGCCCAATTTTAGCATAAGTTTTGTCGTGCCAATGCTAGTGAGCCTATTGGCGGCGGTTTTCCTCACCTGTATTATTTATGGTATGGTGGGGCTGCTGTGCTTTTGGATAGAGGAGGCGACACCGTTCGCATGGATTATCCAAAAATTCCAGATGATTTTTGGGCTGTTTTTCCCGCCAGAATTTTTCCCTACATGGCTGCAGCCAATGATCGAGTATAGCCCAGTGTATGCGATGATCAGCGGTCCGTGCAAATTGGTGGCGAATTTTTCGTGGGACTTGTTTTTGAGAGTGAGCATATCTCAGATTGTCTACATTGTGCTATTTATGGGGCTATGCAGCCTGCTCTACAGATTAGGAACAAAGACGGTGAATATTAATGGGGGTTAAGAATAATTTAAAGTTGATATTTAGTTATTTCAAACTAAATATCAAAAAAGAATGGAAATACAAGCCTGCATTTTTTATGCAAATATCGACGATGATTCTCAATGATTTATTCTTTATCATCCAATGGGTCATCATCTTTCAGTTGGTAGACAATATCGGCGGCTACGGCTTTGATGAGGTAATGCTATTGTGGGCTGTCGCTGCAGGGGGATATGGCTTTGCGCACACATTTTTTGCAGGGGCGTGGAATATACGAGACATTGTATATTCGGGCAAACTCGATGTATACTTGACTCAGCCAAAGAATGTTTTGCTCAATGTATGTTGCTCTACGACTGAAGTGGCGTGTATGGGGGATGTGCTGTACGCATTCGTCGTTTTGGCGATAATCGGTGCGCCATGGTACTGGTTTTTGCTCATTATCCCTGTGATAATCTGCTCAGGGCTATTGTATGTGGCGGTCTATGTCGTGTATGTCAGTCTGTGCTTTTATGTCAAGCGCGGCGATGCAGTAGCCAGCGCGGTAGAAAATACTCTCAACACGGCGTCCAATTACCCTCCCGCGATATTTAATATTGTAGTAAAAGGGCTATTATTTACCCTGATACCTACGTTTTTCTTCTCATTTGTCCCTGTGCAGTACTTCTTTTTGACTCCCAACTTGTGGTGGATACTCGGTATGCTAGCCGTCACTGCTCTTTGGGTGGCTCTAGCATTCTTTGCCTTTGGGCGGGGACTCAGGCGGTACAATTCAGGTAACCTAATGGGCGGCAGACTGTAGAGTATCTACAATATCTGTTAGAATAGTTGAGCGCATTTTTGCAATAATGCGACAAAAAAACACCAAGGCTATTACACTTGGTGTTTTTTATTCCAGTTTACCAGTCAGGGGAATGGTAAGTGCAGTTATACTATATTAGACAATGCTGCGTTTGGGAGTGTTGATATAACAACGGTCGTGGACTAGGTAGTCCTCTTTGCCTGATACAAAAGCGGCTTTGTCTAGTACAAAGTGACTATTCGCGAGTGAATCGAGCATATGAACATAGTCGGCAAATACGGTCTCTCTCGGGGTGCTGCAGAACGCGAATAGCGACAGGCTACCATTGGCGTAGATACCCGTGCTAGCAAATAGCGACTTGAGCTGCTGCCAGATGCTGGTGTAAGGGATATCTTTGTCATCTGGGCGCTTGCTCTCAAAGAGGCTGACATATGCATTCATTACATCGTAAATGTCGTCGATGATGATGACGGTGTGCATATGTTGAGACAACTTTTTGGCTCTCTCTACCGCAATCTCAAAGGTAAAGACTAGGTCGCGAGGGGTGACATCGAATGTCGAGAAAAAGTACTCTACATTGGTGTCGTATGACTGGATTTTGTCCTCGGGCATCTTGTTGCAAGAAAAGTGGATGATGTGGTACTCTCTCGATGCGTCCTTGGCGATAGAATTCGCCAAAAAGTCTTGACCAGCCATCTTGTCCTCGCCGAGGAATAGGGCGCGCTGCCCCAATTTGACAGGATAGTCGTTATTCAAGAACTGTAGTTGCGGATACTTAAACAAAAATTGTTGATTTTTGAGAGCGAGCATTTTTTGCTCTGATTGGCGTACCTCGGTGTGGCTAGCTCTAGGCAACCCCTTGGCAATGGCATCAAAATCTGTGTAGCCATTGATAGACTTTATTTCGGTAACATATGGGTCGGTAGTGACCTTGTCTATAGTGCTGAGAGTCGCTGTGATGATGTCTCCTATGCGGAGTAGGCGGTAATTGGCTGTATTGCGGTTGATACGAGCGTATCGGTTGAGTTTTATTTGCCCTGGTGTGCCGACCGCCATAATAAACTCGCCGTGGATCTGCATCACATAACCTGTGTAGATCTCATTCTCATCGTCAGGGTATAGGCAACTGCTGGTCGAGTAAAGTGACAGCATATCGTCACGCCCGCCGAATTCGAATGAATTGTCAAAGCCTACGAGAGCATCCCAATCAGCATCGCTAATTATCTCTTTGTGCGGGCGACCACTTTTTGACTTGAGATACGGCTTTACCTTGCCAGTGACCACGTCGCAAATGCACTTGCGCAATTCTGCACTGCGTAGGGTAGTAGGGTTGCGCACGCCGACTTTGGCGCCCACCTCGCGCAGCTGATAAATAGACAGATTGGCTAATTTCCTAATATCTACCTCATATTCTTTCATAATTTTGAGTCCCCTTTTGTTGAATTTTACAAATATAGTCTAGCACATTTTTGAAACTTTGTAAATAGTATTTTTAAAAATGTTACAAAAATGTAGCATAATTTTTTGTTTCGCTGTGTTGTGATAGCACTAGGGTCAAGTTGGCCACCTTGTTCGTTTTGCGAATATGACGGTGGTGGGGCAGATCTCTCGTGTGGTATTTGGGTTAGGCTAGGGGAATGGGGGGTAATACATAGCAGATTTTTAGGTATGATTTGCGAGGGATAAGAAAAAGAGCCGCTTTTTCTCCCAAACTAAAGGGGATGAGGCGGACTCTCATTCATTATCTTACTTTTACGCGTCTACGCATAATGATGAATACTACGGTCAGCACTACCACCACGCCCACTGCTACGCAGATGAGGATGATAGCGGCGGTGTTGAGCGGCTCATCAATAGTCAGGCGATAACTCTGTAGCACGGTACCACTGGCAGATACCAGTTGCACGATGTAGTCGCCTTGTGCTGTAAAGTTGTTGAGTACGGTAGGCTCGACTAGGTCTTTGTTGCTCGCATTGATAGATAGCATAGTCGTGCCGTTGACTACGATTTGACATTCTCCGATACGCTCGTATACGCTCGCGGTGTTGATGGTCAGGGTAAAGCCTGCAGTGCTATTCGACCCCCATTCGCGAGAAGGCGTGATGATGACAGTCTCATTGTTTACCCAAATAGCGAATGTGTATGTCTGGCTAGGGTTGTAGCCGTTGGCTTGAGTCTGGACAGTGATCTGATATTTGCCCACGCCCAAACCTTCTGGGTCGATATGCAGCGAGGTAATTCTCGCATTTTCTCCGCGTACATCTGCGGTAATATCGGTGTCGCTATCGAGGCGGATGATGCTGATGATCTCATAGCCTGCGATAGGGGCAAAGTCAAATGACGGGATAGCCTCATTCGGCGAAACTATGTTAAACTGGTACACAGCCTCTAGTTGCGCCTTTGGCGTAGTACCCAAGACACGTTCGATAGATGTCTTCATCACGATCTTGTACGAGCCCGGGGTAGAGATAGTGTAGTGACCATTAGAATTTGGCGAGATAGAGTATAGCGCGTTGTTTCGGTAAATGGTGACTACAGGGGTGTAGTCGTACGATGCTAGCATCGGTACATAAAAGTCTACTGGGTCAGAATACGTCGCATAAGGTATAGCCGCATTGCCATTGACATTGTAGATGACATTGGTGAGTATGGTCAGGCTAAAGGCGGTAGCATTCGCGGTAGAGCCAAAGTAGTGCTTTTGCCCCACAGGGTCGACAATAGTGATAGTGTAGATACCTGAATTGATGAGTTTGAGCAAACCTGTGGTGTATCTACCGACATAGGTGCCATTAAAGGTAAGGTCTAATGCAAAGAAGTTTGGATAAACTATGTCGTGCCCCATACTAGAAGTATCGGCAAAGTTTGTGTTCCAAGTGACAGTCGTTTCATCGGTATAAAATGCTGCAGATTGATTGGTGCTGTCTCCATTTATGCGGAAATTGGTGAATGTAGAAACGTTGAGTGATGGGATACGCGTCACAGCGAAGTAAATCTCTATCTGATACAGCCCTTTGTCCTTGCCGTGTACATAGTAGATACGGGTATTGCCGAATTCTTCTACTATTGAGTATTCTAGGTCTTTGTCCTCATTGCAGATGACCGAAATGTTTCGCTCCCAACTAGAGTCATTGCTCAAGAACATATATTGCGAAATGCGTAGTTCTTGACCGCCCATAGTGGTGTATGCGTAACTATTGGTGAAAGGTAGCAGTTGTACTGTTTGCCCTGATGCAGTGATCTGATATACTCCGTAAATAGAGATGAGATATTCTTGAATAGTAAAGACGATTTGGTTGGATACATATGGACCGATGTCGTTTACACAACGTACTGTGTATACGCCTTCGGCACTCACGGTGTAGCCTGATTCGATAGTCTGTACTGTGCCATTAGGCAGTATTATCTGTACAAAAGGATTGAATAGCGCATCTACATTTTGCCATGTGAGCATCACAGCCTTGCTAGTGATGTTGTTTTGGATAGGGCTACCATTTTTGTCTGACAGGATGACTTGTGGGAAGATGGTGTACATTACAAAACTAAATTTTGTCGAGACATCGGTGCCACTATTTACCTCAATGTTTACTAGGTTGTTTAGTGACCTTTTCGCCACAAATCTCAGCGTGATAATATTGCTGCTGAGTGAATCGCGAATGTAGGTAAAGTAATCACTCTCGGTGTCGATATTTTCTCCAAAATCCTTTGAGTACAATGAGCGCCCAGTCGCGAGGTCGGTGATAGAAATGCTGATATTTAGTCCGGTCGCTTGGTACACAAAGTCGACATCATTTGAGGTGAATGTGTAGGTCTGATTGTTTGGCAAAGTGTATTCTTTGGTATTGCCTGCAAAGTGCAACTCCTTGATTAGGCTGCTATCAATAGGGTATGAGTAGGTAGCCGTCCTGCCGAAGTTGTCTACAAAGGTAAACTTGTATACAGTGTTGTTGGCAATAGAGAAGGTATAGCCTGTGTTGATAGCCCAATTACTTTCAAACTCGCTAGATGTAGTAGGGAGAGAAATGTAGTTTGCGTCCGAGGTAATAGGGATAGTACTCTTGTCACTCTCGATGAGGAATGTCTCGAGTGTGGTGAGTTTGGTCGATAGAATGCTGATAGTGTTCGGCATCTTGAGAGTAAATCTTGTGCCGCTCGCATTGGTAGAGATTAGGCTGAGGAAATCCTGTTCGCTATTGATTAGCATTTTACCCGGGGTATTGATGCTAAAGTATCGAGTGTCATTGTTCGTCCTATTGTCTACAAACATTCGTATCTGACTACCGAATTTGTCGTGTGCCGCGTCGTTGTTGATAGCCACCTCGGTCAAGAATGCGTTGATTTTGGCTAGCAGTGCATCCATAGTACTGCCGATGAATACTTTTTCGGCATCGAATATCCCTGCTACATCAGAATACGCATCTTGTGGCACGAGGTAGCACTCAAGCGTTTCGCTAGTGTTCATAAAGTTGGTGAGTTCAAAGTGCAGCCACTGGTCGGCGCTGGTAAAGTCGGTAATAGTAAAGCCGAGATTTTGGGTAGTGGTATACGGCGCACTATTGTATATTTTGCCCATAATGTTTGTGTTGTCGGCAGTAATAGTGATACCATTGTTGGTAGCAGTCATAGCGTAGGCATTATCCGTCACAAAAATGGTATATACGCGCATATTGCCCGCAGTATCCTGCTCGATAATGTCGTAGTAGCCCGTTTCGGTGAACTGAAACCCTGTGTACCCTGTTAGCCCAGAGTAGTTTGCGCGGACGAATTTTGGGTCATTTTTGACGAACATTGGCGCACCTGAGTAATTAGGGTCGTGTTGCGTAATGATTTGCTCATTCTTGTTACCAGTGTAATTTGTGTGCTTGTAATAATAGTAGTATGTGCTAGACTCGTACTTGTTGCGATAATTTATGCTAAAGCCGGGGGTTACTGCAAAAGCGAATGATTTGAGGAAAGTCGAGTCTGGATTGTCGATATTGGCTATCAATTCTTGTTTAAAACTCGTGCCTAGAGAGTTTATGTACGAATCTTGCTCAATGAGGTCGACTAGGTTGTAATAAGGGGCGGTGTAGTCTTGGTACAGTTCTTTGGTAGTACTATAATAGGTCGTGTCGCCGCCTTGGGTATAATCACTAGCAGATTTTGAGATGTAGTGTACAGTTACAGAATATCTAGTGTCTACACGCTTGGTCGAGTTTTTGGTAGCGTCCTCGATTTCTGCCTGAGGCAATAGCAGGTAGTAGTTGTACAGTTTTTCGCTATTGTTGATGCGTACTTTGTAATACTCCATCTGCTGTAGCGAAGTGCTAGCGATGCCGTTGTTGACGATTTGTTTGACTTGGTCTGATGTACTTACCTTGATAAAGTATGCACGATAGGTGACAGGAGTAGTGTCGGTACGGGTGAGTGACTCGATATATTCGGTCAGGCTCGCCAGTCCGTTGGTCTTTAGTTCGGCTATCTGTGCGCTGTTTAACTCGACTTTTACCAGTCCCTCTGATACTAGCCCGCTAGCCACGGTAGCATCGCAGGTTATCTCTATAGGGTTGCCAAAGATGCTGCTAGTAGTTTGCGAAACTTGGTTAAAGTACTTTCTGTATTCTTGTGGTGCCGTAGTCGTGGTGCTGGTATTGTTTCCTTTCGGCAGAATAGTCTTGGTAATTTGCACCTCGTTATAAGCATTGTGAGCGGTGTAATAGTCGCTTGGGTCTGACCACGTAATGCGCGTTTTGTCAAAATTGGTCAGTTGCTCGCCGCTCTGCGTGCTCATAGGTCCGTATTCTGAGCCGGTCTGCCCAGATTGATAGTCAAATGACGGAGACACGCCAGTTAGTTCAAAATTGACTACAGAGCAGTTTGGATACAGGTTGTTTTTGCTAATATTTGGGTCAGTCGATAGCGAGTACGAAATTTTCTTAAAATCGGTGTACGGCTTGCCAGTCAGCAATCCGTCAAAGTTGGATAGGTCGAATAGCACTACACGGTATCTGCCGACCTCGCGGAAAGCATACTGTAGGTCGCTGAGTGGGCGAGAGTAGTTTGTGTCGCCAGATGCGGTAGGGGTGCTAGTCTTGGTCGAATAAAATGTCTGACTAGTCAGCGCGTATTGCGAGGTTGAGTTGTTGGCGAAGAATTGTACCGCCACCTGTAGCCTAGTAGAGTTTTTGTATACCTCTAGGATTTGCTGAATACGCGCGATAGCCTCCTCCGCATTGGTTGTGCCTGTCTGAGTGCTATAATACTTGTCATACACAGTTTCATTGCCACTTGTCCACGTTGTCATAGTCACACTAGCGGGCAAAATATTACTCTTGACGATGACATTGTTTGGACTAGAAGTGTTTAGATTGATAGTGTCAAAACTCAGTTTTTCAAAATTCTCACCATTGGTGAGTAGCCCGTAGTTGTCAAAGATGATTTGTCCATCTTCTGGGTAGTCAGGGTAGTTTGGATAATCGCCCTTATTGTAGCCGAATTGTATCTTCTCATCGCCATAGTCATAACTGCTGCCAGTAGGCAATATGGTATTGCGGTCGATATAGTATGTATAAGATTTGACCATTTGATCGCCGTCTAGGCTGATTTGGGTGTCAGGGTCTTTGTAAGTACGGGTGATGACGTACTTGCCCGCTTCACTAGCGCCAGCGTTCTCGAATTCTTGCGAATATATGAGTTTGCGCAAAATCCCTGTCTGATAATACTTTGCCTCTACGCTGCCAGAATTGTAGGTTATTTCGTTCAATCCGCCGTCATCATAGGTAAAATTGTACCCATTGTCGATGTGGTATAGCGTCACAGTCTTGGTAGCGGTGTCGCTGTATGGATAGTTTGGCGAATCGAGTTTGTTTGAGAATGCATAATAGTTGAGCACAATGCTCTCGATTTGGAAACTCTCTCCGGGTTCAGTCCAGCTGAATGCAACATAGCGCCTGTCGGTAGAATAAGTGTTGGCTACATATTGCCTGTCTGTGATAGCGCCTTTGTCAGGGTTTCGGTTGTATTCTAGCCCAGTCCCGTCATAGTCCCAATAACTGCGCAGTGAGCCCAGTGACTTGTCTAGGTTGACCTCTACCATTAGTCCGCCAGCATTGCTGTTGGTCGCCTCGTCCCAAACGGTGATTTGGTACCTAAATTCGCCATTCACTAGGGTGTATAGCGTGCTAGGTGCCTGAGTGTCGCCATCTAGGGTGACTCCAGTCTTGTATGGGTCTTGCTCAGTCGCGCCACGGATTACGTGGATAGTCGCGTACCAGTTGGTAGGGTTTGAGCCCGAGGTCGATGGGGTAGGTGTAATGCTGCTGCCTTGGCTCTCGGTGCTGTCTGCTGCGATGCTCACTTCGCCTAGAGGGATGTTGAGCGCGTTGTTGGCAGTGATGTCGAGTGCAGTGATAGCATTTGTGATAGCCGCCGTAGTGGTGAAAGTCTTGCCATTGAGCATCCACGAATAATTCTCTGCATCAGAGTCGTACGTGCCGACAAAGTCATAAATGTCGCGGATGACGCCCGGGGTGGCTGTAGATGTAGCACTAGCCGCTTTTAGCGATTTGTGCGTACCCCAATAAAAATTGGTATTTTTGGTGATTACATTTACATAACTTGCCTGCTTTTCTACCTGCAATACTTGGGTATTGGTGTTGTCGAGCAGGGTGACGAATATCGCCGTGTTGCCAGCCGCGTCGCGCAGTAGTAGGAACGCTAGTTGCGGCGTGTTGATGATTTGCGAATCGAGTAGGGTGGCAGTGATGTCGGTTAGCGTGTCCGTCTTGATTTTTTGATAATTCATCGCAGGAGTGAACAACCCAATACTAGCATTGGTAGGCATATAGATTTTGCCCGAACCCGCCATATTCTGCAGTTTGGTCACCGCCTCAGTCTCGGTAGCCGAGGTGGTACCAGTAATAGCGCTCGCTAGGTCAAAATTAGTCGTCTTGTTGATGCTAGCGTAAATGTATTGCGCAGTGATTGGCGCACCACTCTGTTTGTCTTGCCATGTGTATCCAAAGGCAGAGTTTGTGATTAGGTGGAATGCTGACGGGTTGTTTTCGTCTAGCGAGGATAGGACATTTGGCTGAGTGCTGCCGTTTTCACGATAAAGGTTGTTGCCGATGACTTGCAGCGCTTTGATACCGCTAATTGGCGCGGTGTCGATGTTGAATGTGTAGTTTACAAACGCTTTGGTATTGTTCGTCCTGAATACCTGTATTTGATAATATCCGTCCGTGCCGAATGTGGTGCCGATGTTCTTTTTGGTACCATACAGCAGGGTAGCCGTAGTGGTAGCGCTGTATTTTGCGCCAGTGATAGCGTTCTTTTGATATACTAGCCCATTGAGCGAGCGCCCGCTTATTTTGGCATTGCCGTCCCAATCGTATACATTGTAGGTGCAGTAGATGCCCGCGTCAAAAGGTCCTTGCTTTTCCCACGCTGCATAAACATACCCATTGGTGTACCCATCTATGCCGATAGTCTCAGCAGTCTCGCTAGATAGTATGGTAGGGGTAGTGCTGTCCTCTTGAGCAAACACTTGGATAGTAGGGGTGCTATTGGTGATAACAAAGCAGAATATCTGATGCATATATTGGTGCTTGCGGCTGCCATTTTGGTTACTATTGCTGAATATTGGGTTTTCATAAGTCAAATATACCAGATACTCACCAGCATCGTCAAAAGCCATCCCGCGAGTATACTTGTTGACGCTCACATTGCCCGCAGTATCGCGAAAAGCGTACCAGCTAGCGTATTGCGTCGCGCTGCCTGTGTATAGTTTGCCATAAAATTCAAAGGTCACAGGAGCGAGGTTGGTCACGGTCATTTTGGTGTATTGCGTGACGCCCGCTATAGTCGTGGTCTTGGATTGCTGAATGTAGTTGTTGGTCGTGTTGTATTCAAAGAACCTCTTGAATGCGTCTGAGTCAGTAGCAGTCGGGTCAGCCGAGATGATGTTGGTCTTGAGCGCACTCATCGTCACCGTGCTTGCCCCCGAATTAGACACAAAATTGGTATTTGCAAAGGTCATATCTGCGGTATAGATTATCTCCGCCCTAGTCCTTTTTTGTACGCCAATTACTTGGTCAGTTTGCGTCGCAGTCAAAAAGTCGCGTGCATATATTGTGTCATTTGTGCGGTTGATGCTAGCATAATCACTCATCGCGTCGTAGGTGTATGTGTCGTCAAAGAGTGGGCGATAGGTGGTCTGAGTGTTTGAATAATTGGCTACATAACCATTGATAATGAGGCTAAGTGGCGCGAGATACTCGGCATTTGCTGTGATAATGTTGTTCGCAGGGGTGACAAAATTCACTCTCGACCCAGTGAGCCCGATTTTTAGTTTTGGCGTCTTGGTAATGGTGTATTCGCCGACTTTGTCAAATTGCAGCCTGATAGAGTAGGAGTTGTTTTCGTCCGCCTCAATGTCATAGGTGCGCCTGATTATTCTAGTCGGGTCCTCGGTGGTGTAGGTGCTGACGCTGAGATAACCTTTGTCCTTGACTACGCCATTCTCGGTGATTTTGTAGATGCTAAATGATGTGATCACCGTCTCGCGGTAGTTGTATAGCGTGCGAGTGAATGATATGTCGAATTTCTCAGGGTTGTATATTAGGGTAGGATAATATAGTTGCGCCGTGTTGATGCGAGTAGAGAATTTCTGCTGCTCGTCATCATAATAGGTGGTCGCCACATTGTTAAAGTTAAAGTAGTTTACCATGGCGGTCTGCTGATTGTATAGGTCGGTCGCAGGATTGGTGTCTGAGGCAGCGTCCACTTTTTCAGTGTCAGACAAGGTCGGATTTTCGTTGACCGTGTTAAAGGTCTTTTGGGTAGTGATGTAAAAGGTGACTTCCTCGGTCTGATATCCCAAAATTGTGTCAAAGTACACTAGCGAAACAGTGTATCGCCCCTCAGGCAGGTCCACCGCCGTGCCGTCTGTATATCTAGTAATGTAGTAGTCATTTAGCCCAGCGGCGGTCACTTCTTGTGGAGTGAGCCCAAAGAGGTATTGACCGAATACACTTCGCCCGCCCGAGGTGGTAGGGTCGTCATCAGATTCTTTTATCTCGTTGATTTTGAGCAAATTGTCATTGTAGTAGATAGATGCCGCCGTAATTACCGTGCTAGTAGGCGTACCCCCAAAGTAAATCGCGATTGCCTCGCGTCCAGTGTGAGAGTTGTTTTGTGAGTCGACAAAATTCTTTTGCGTAGTGTCTAGTAGTACAAAATCGCCCTCCGCCACACTCACAGCCGTCTCCTCGATGTGCCAAAATTCGGTAGTGTCTTGAGTCACCCCAGCAGCGAGGTCAGGCAAAAATACCTTGTTTACCGTGAGGTATTTGGTCGCCGCCTGCGCAGGGGCAGGGGTGTTACTCCGCAAAAACGCGATACCACTAGCACATATAGCCAGTATAGTGATGAGTAGCAGCACTAGTCCTGATATTTTATTTACTCTTTTGCTCTGCATAAAAAATTATCCTCCCTTTTTTGCCCATACAAACAAAAGTAAGTTTATATGTATTGTACCAAATTGCACCCAAAAAGACAAACAAAATCACACAACTGATGACATTTTTCTACCAAAATTGCCTCTTTTTTTAGTTTGCGGCAAAATAACAAAAAAATGCGTGTCTTATTACGCATTTTTTTGTGTCCTAAAAGTCAAAATCATCCTTAGGCTCGAGGATTTTTCTGTTACGCTCTTTGATGTCATAGAGGACGTATTCCTCGTTGATATACCTAGGCGGACGAAATTCCTCGCTAGCAGGGGTCATATCGTAGATATGGTCTGCCTTGTAGGCGAAGGTAAATTGACTCTTGATAGCCTTTTCCTTAAACATACTCACTATCATTTCACCGTCTTTTAGATAGCCCAATTCATCAGGAGTGATGAGGGCGCGGCTGACTTTTTGAGTGCTAGTCGATTTGGTCGTGTCGCCTTTGTTTTTGCTCTCGCTCGAACTTTTTGAGTCGACACTTGTTTGACCGCATCGTGTGCTAAATTCCTCCTTGGTCTTTTGGTCCATTGTACCCAAATATACGTGAATGTTGCAGTTTGCTTTGATGACGTCGGCAGCCGCTTCGCCGTATTTGATAGCCACCTGCGGGTATGATTGAACTACTAGCATTAGGCAAATTCCACGGCTACGACCGACAGTGATAATCGACTCAAAACGAGGGATTTTCGGCATATTAGCGAACTCATCTAGCAGGAAATATACGTGTCTAGGCAAGGTGAGTTTTGGCGCATTTTTGTTGGCGACCTCGACCAAAGTCTTGTATAATTGCACGATACACATCTGAGCGATAGGGTATCTAGTCTCTTTTTCGTCTGGCACTTTGATAAATAGCGCATTCGGACGGTCGGCAAAGTGCTGAAAGTCCATTTCATCCGCACTGGTAGCAAAACATACACCACTGTCGGCGAACACATTGACCGCATTCGCAATCATACCGAAGAAACTACGTGCGGTGACAGGCGAGTTGTTGACAATAGGGGCGGCGAGTGAGACCGCATTGCTGAGTTTGCTGCGCCCTTGGAGATATTTTTGCAGAGTGCCGAATTGCTTGTCTGGGTCAGGGTCCTTGGTATTACAGATTTTGTATAGGTTAAAGAAGTTGTACCGCTCCTCGGTCATCCCGAGTTCTGGGATTGCCGAGTCCTCTAGCATTGCGAGCATTATACCTAGCACAAAGTCTCTCGCACCCATTTCCCACGACTTGTCATTACCCTCAGACACAGGGCAAAGGGTGTGTGCGATGTCGTTTAGGTCTTCATAAGCACTGTCGTTGAGCATTTTTTGAGTCGCAATGATGTAACTCTCTAGATCTTCTTTATTTGGGAAAGCGATGCCGTCAATCTCGTACCACTCGTAGTTGTACACGGGTGCGATGACTCTGAGCCCTAGGTCGGCAGGATTCTCGTTGCGGTGTACACGTACCTCTTCTCTGAGGTGGAGCGCACGATGAAAACTCTTGTACGGTTTGCTCATCGGGTTCCATCGAGTACTGCTGAATGGGTCGCGCAGGTTGAATGATACGATATTGTACCCCTGCTTGCGTAGCATAATCGAGTGTTTCATAAAGAGTTCGCCTTTTACGTCCATAATGACTAGACTTGGCTTTGACTTGGTATGACCTAATATTTGGATAGTAGGGTCGATAAAACCTGCTGATTTACCCGAACCAGTAGTACCTACTACCATAGTATGCCAAATTTCGTGCTTCATATTGACGTGTATGCCGTTGCCCTGTAATTGTGCCCTAATTGGCACTCCGTCCTCGTGTAGGTATAGTTCACGAAAGAGGCATCCGTCGTATTTTTTGTCCATCTCCTTTTCGGTGAGCCATTCCGAATCAAAAAACTGCTCATCAGGCTTTTTGCCCTTGTTTTTCTTTTTGTCCTTGCCACCTAGCCCAAAGACGCTTTTTCCGTCTGCCATCTTGAGTAGGGCGTAAATGATGATACCTACTATCAGTAGGGCAAAGATACTCCATGTATATGTGTTGTATAGTCCGGCAGCAGTCACTGTACCGTATTGCATCAGCGAGCCTACTACTGCCGAAACACCATAGCACAACACTAGTCCCAATACTATCCATAGTATCGTCCCAAAAAATTTGTTCACTCGTCCACTCCTTTATATTATATATTGATTTGTGTTTGCATCCTTTTTTATGCGGGTGTCAGCAGGGCTGAGTGGGGGGCTGTTTAGTTTTTGGGGTTCGGCTGCCGCCTCACATATTCTACGGCGGACGGTGCCCGCCTCTGAATGACACGGCGGGGTTGTACCCCGTGCCCGCATCTATTTAATTAATCAATCGGGGTCAGGGGCAGAGCCTCTGCGTGTCATTCAGAGCAGTTGGTCACAACTGCGTGGAATCTGTGAGCGGTAGCGAACTCCGCATCGACTCCTGCTAGTATATAGCGGTGTCGACGGTCTCAGCCCTTATTCTCTCCCAAGTCTCAAAAAAAGGATAAAAAACTCGAAAATTTGACTAGAAAAACTTGATTAGCAAAAAAAAATTCAAATTTCTTTAAAAATTGTACCCAAATAATTTGCTTTTGTCAATTTTATTTGATAATATTATTACATAAATTTGTGTTTTGTTACTCAAATTTGCCAAATTTCTCGTTTTTGACTGCATAGTTTTGGTAATCTAGCAAAACATAATTTTAGCTCGATAAATAAGATGGAGGTATTTTATGAGCGCGATGTTTCAACTAGCTAATACATGTATGAATTTTATGACGAGCAGCCCGTTGATGTCTGCGGCTGGTGAAGGTACTGATCCTAGTACGCCGCCTGCAACCACTACTACTTCAGCTACTGTGCCTGATTGGGTAAAGCAAATCGTTGATTCGATCAATCAGTTGCTGTATCCGATCTTGATTCTGGTTGGTTCTGCTGGTCTGATCTATGCTATTTACCTCGGTGTAAACTTGGCTCGTGCTGACAGCGCGGACAAGCAGCAAGAGGCAAAAAAGCGTATGATCAATGCGATCATCGGTCTAGTGAGTATTGTGGCATTGATTTTGTTGCTCAAGTTGTTGTGTTCTCAGTTGCCAACATGGGTTCCAGGTTGGTACATTGAGGTTTCGACTGGTGCATAATATTTAGATAATCATATCTAATAAAATTAGTTGCAACAAAAATATGTAATTTAGCTAAATTAAAAGAATGGTTGATAGAGTATGATAGTGAATGTGCGCGCGGATGAGGAGCGGCGGCTATCAACAATGTCAACCTTCTTTTTGATTATAGGCTATCAATAGCGGCGTCACGAGCCAAAAAATCAACACACAAAAAAACAAAATAATCATAGAGGAAATATGAAATTTTTACAAAAAATCGCATTTGTATTAGTACTGAGCGTCACAGCCATTGGATTCGGTGGTTGTTCTTTGCCGTGGTGGAACACTAGCGATTGGGGCTCGGGCGGTACCAATCCGTACGACCCGACCCAAGATGTAGTAGTCGATGTGCCGTTGCCCGACCGAGTGCCGGCAGAAGAGGTGACAGGCTATGACAAGGCGAATTATCAAGATGAGGCAGTGGCTACCCAAGGCGTTCGCTCGTACTATATGCCTGATGTCGACGCCGAGACTACCGACACGATTTTGGTTGCAGACCGCGCCAAATTCCGCGAAAACGCCGCATATCAGTACGAAATCATTGCCCGCTACATTCTGCACGTTTTGCAGGGCAAATATGGCGCTGCGGTCGGTACCGAGACGATAAACTACTCATTTTACGCCACTTATAGCATGTCAGGCACCTTTTTTGCGGACAAAAAAATCCGCAATGCCGATGACATAGAGAGCATCACCATTACCTTGCCGTCTACCTCTCCAGAGGCGGGGCAGCCGAAACTCTTTGAGACCACGGCGAATGCTATCAATGCCCCTGTAGTCAATGTCAGGCTACAATACACCGAGGTGCCAGAGGGGCAGGGAAATACTTGCCCTCCAGCCGAAGCGGTGACAGACGCCGACCTCGCGTGGCAAATCACGGGTAGCGACATCACTACTTTTGCCTCGGCAGTGCAGCTCAACATTATGCAATTAGCGCTAGAATACACCACAGGGGATACATACACGCTGACTTCGCCAAGTACTCTCAGCGATAGCCAAGCCCGCCTCGAGATACAGCGTTTGGCAAAACTAATCGACCGCCTAGGCGTGCCGCAAAAGGCTGGTTTCCGCGATATTTTGATAGATTATATCGAAAATAACATCATCGGCGCCAACCTCATCGAGCGCGAAACGCAGAGTATTGGCTACACCGACCCAAGTTACACTTGGTTCGACTATCGCATAGTCGGCACCCAAATGGTCGACGGAGTAGAGGAGGATGTGTACGGTTATGTGCCGCAAACGGGGTATTATCAGATGCTAGGGGTAGGCACCCCACACACATTTACGAATAGCGAGATTTACAAATTCGACTACCACGACACCGTGGTCGAGATCGTGGACGCGATATTGGGTACATATGACTCTAGCGGCAGGATAGCCACTGCGGGCTTTGTGGCGGCTTATCCGCAATACACCCGTATGGAGGCTACTGATAGCCAGCCGTTTGAGTTTTATTACAATACTGACGAGACTCTAGCCGACGGCGAGCGCCAATACATTACCGCGATGGATTATCAAAACTATTCGTCAATGGTGCTGTACCCCGACGCTTCGCTCAACCTCGACGCAATACACGAATATGAGCAAAAAATCCTCAACGGCGAAGATGTCGACCCAAATTATGACCCGTATGACTACGACCCAGCGCGCAAACGCTGGATGTACGATTCGGTCAATATCTGTATCGAGAGTAAGGAGGAGATTACTGTAGATGTGTATTTGCGTCTGCACCTCCGTGGCGACCAGCAGCCCGACGGCTCGTATACTTATACCGATTATATCCTGCATCTGACGCGGATGAATACCGACCCGACTCTGCAGTACGATTATTATCCGCCGCAAGATGATGAGTTTAATGAAAAATATACCGACGAGGACGGCAATATCTCTCCAGAGAGTTATTTTGATGAGCAAAAGACCAATTCCCGCTTTGTAGCCCTCTATGACCTTATGAATGTGGAGAATTACAATACTTTGGTCACCCAAGGCGTCAAAAATTCCTTTGTCGTAGGTGCCGAGCACCGTACCAATCCGAATTATCGCCAGTTTTTCCACGAGCAGCAAGTTTTGGACGAAAATGGCGAAAATATCCCTCAAGATAAACTCACTTATCACGACCTATTTTTAGGTAAACTAGGCTCGACCGTCGCAGTCGATTCTGCCGCGGCTCAGGACGCTACCCTCACTTTCACCAATTTTTATGGCGAAACTGTCGACCTCAGCGATAGGTTTTTGTGCCAAGACGACTGCAATTTCGTCGAATACATATTTGATGTCAAAAAGGACGACACTAAACCTGCCGACTACGACTACTCGTTCAAATTCTCCATTCTCAACTGCTACTTCTTCGGCGAAGATATCCAAGACGAGGAGTGAGTGGGGGAATGTTATCCAATTAAATAAGACGAACAAAAAAGAACCGTCATCCTGAGTCTCCCGTCTTGACGGGCTTACGTGAGGATCTCAGGTGCGGTTCGTGGCGAATTGGATGATAGTATGCGAATGATAGAGTATCTGTCTTATAATAAGATGGATAGGCAGGGGCGTTGCTTGCTGGGCTGTGCTGGTGTTGTTGCGGTATGGGAACCCCAAAAAAACAACAGTTTTTATCAACAAAAAGCATAGCGAATGTGGCGTTGCAATTCTCTTTGTGGTACCAAAGCACTCTATTCTTCCCCTCAAACCCCCAAAAATAATTGCAGAAAATTAAAAAAAATGACATTTGAGACTTGATTTCGTCAAATTTATTTGGTATACTAGTACCATAAGGCATTTTAGTTACGGCTAGTATGAGCATTTTTTCACAGCATTTTTACACAGGGCGGTGCCCTGCAATATCAGTTATTTAGATTTCTTTTATTCCAAATTGTCGAAAATAGGAGGACTCCACAAGTGAGTATCGGTTTAGGTCAATCAGCATTAGCCATAGTTGATAGCATTGTCAATGCTTTTGAACATTACATCGTAGACCCTATTATCAGATGTTTGACATACATTTTCGGTATGCTGTTTTACGGCTTGCAGATCGGTATGTTTTATGTCATTGACACTGTCCAGATGGTGGTGCGTAAGATTGTTGGTCTGCCAGCGTATAGCATCAATGGTGAGCGTACGTACGGCTATACCATCGACGGGGTAGAGAGTAATGACGACCTCGTGATGGCTTTTTTGGAGAGTGACACCGTGCAGTCGGTGTTTATCTCGGTACTCGTCGCTGCAGTATTCTTGCTCTTTATCGCGACTGTCGTAGCCATTCTAAAGTCTGAGACCGATGCAAAGAGCAATGCCAAAGGTCCGATTTTTGCCAACGCGCTAAAGTCTATCGTGTACTTCTTTATGGTGCCAGTCGTGTGTTATCTAGGTATTATCGTATCCAACCTAGTGCTCAAGACTCTAGACGGTGCTACCAGTCGCGACGCAATATCATTTAGTTCGCAGGTGTTCGTTTCCGCCGCGTATGAGGCGAATCGAGTCACCAAGGATAGCGATTTTGCTATGGAGGTGTGGAAGTCGCAGGTGATACCGGGCTCCGCATTACTGACCGAGTCAGATATACAGACGGACGCAGGGCGGGCAAAGTTGGCTGCGCTGGTAGATGACGCGTTTAGACGCGGACTGACCCCCGTGACCGATGGTACCTTTAGTTCGCGCGATGGCGTGCGCAATACCGTCACTATTCAGGTTTGGGGTAGCCCAGGGCTGCACAAAGAGAGCCATTCGTTCAACCAGTTTGATGTCAAGGACTATAGTTTGGTATTCTACTATTATGATGTAATGGCGTACAACTACCTTATCGGTTATGTCGCAGGTGTGACGATAATAGGGATGCTACTCAACCTGCTCATCGGTGTTATTCGTCGAATATTCGAGATTTGCGTGCTGTTCGTCGTGTCGCCTGCTGTGGTGGCGTTGATGCCGCTGGACGGTGGAGACAAGTTTAAGACGTGGAAGGACAATTTTATCAAACGTGTATTCTCTGCGTACGGACCGATTATCGGTATGAACTTGTGCTTTATGGTGCTCGAAATGCTACAGAATGTGACCCTATTCTAAACAAAAGGAGTGATTGGTTTTGGATTTAACAGGTTTGTATAATGCAATTATGCAGTTGATATTTATAGTGACCGGGCTCGTCTCTATCAAGAGTTTGACCGAAATGATTACTCAGTTGGTAGGGCAGGGTGATGCGCTCAAAGACGGTGCCGACACTATGAAAGAGGCAAAAAAGATGGCTGGTCAAGCGACTGGTGCCGCTTTGCACGGCGCTTCTCTTGCTGCCGCTGGCGTCCGCGGTGTTGCTGGCGTAGGGGCGAAAATAGCAGGCTCTCCCGCTAGCCAAAAATTAAGAGAGAAAGCTGGCGATGCTTGGGAAGGATATGTCGAAAACAGTGATGGTTCTGCAGATAAAACACACTGGCTAGGTAGACGCGTAGTCAATCGTAGAGCACGTGTCGGCAAGGATAATGAATACATTGAGGCTGCTCAAAAAACAAATGACTTGACTATGCGTGCTCAACAAGCGCGCAAGATTGCTGATATGAAAGAACAACAGGGCGACACTAAGGGGGCTAAGGCTGCTCGTCAACAGGCAGAAATTTATGACAAGCGCGCAATAGCCGCTAGTCAAGAGGAAAGGAAAATCTTGAGCGCTGGCAATATATCTCGCAGAGGCAAGGTGCGAGGCTTTGCGCACGATGCAGCATTCGCTGCTGATTATGCCAATGTGACAGCCAAAAAGTGGTTTGCCAAAGGTACTGGATTTAATGACGGTATCGGCGTAAAAGCCGCTCTCAAGGGCGATGCTAGCAAGGATACTGCGATTAATAAATTCCTCTATGGTGGTCCAGGTAAAAAAGATGACGAAACGAATGTCTACAATCAAATCAAGAATACCAACAAGTTTGTGTTTAATGTCACTGGTATGAAGAGCGATATCAAGGACTTTTTGGACAATGCAGATGTATTGGAGACTATCGAGGCTGGCAACACAACTTTGGCAAGACAGGTAAAAGAAATTGTGTCGCACACTGGTGCCAAGTCTGATCGCGCAAAAGCAGAACGCTCTACTGCCGATCAGGCAAAAGCAACTGGTGAGCAAACAGCAAAGGCTCTCAACTCGACACTATCGAGCATTACTGCTCAACTGGCAGCGATCCAAGAAGAACTCAAAAAGACAAAGTAAACTCTCGCTGTTACCATGTATGCGGTGTGTTCGGGCAAAAAGCGATCCTGTGGGTCGCTTTTTTGTGTGTGGGGGGATGAATAAGGGGAATGTGGCGGAGGCTGTGTGGCTAGACTAAGTGCCAGCAGGGGCGGTATGGGGTTCGCTGTCGCCTCACAGATTCCACGGAGTGTCTTGCACTCCTCTGAATGACAGAGGAAGAAAGTTTGCCTTTTAAAATAATTTATGCGGGTACGGGGCGCAACTCCGCCGTGTCATCCAGAGGGTATGCAATACCGCGTGGAATCTGTGAGCGATAGCGAACCCAAAAAACGAAACTGGCAGCACATAGCAATAAGAGGCGGGGAGTGTCTTGGTTAATTAAATTGTAGCAATTTTTACAAAAGTTACAAAAATTGGCGCAAAATGTTTTGATTTTGAGAGTATTTATATTATAATTAAGACACAAGATAACTAAGAGAGGTAGATTATGAGGTATATTCCACGCAGAACAAAAGTCAAGATGGAATTTTACAAGGGTATCACTTTTGCGGATATCATTTATCTAGCGATCGCGATCGGAGTGCTGCTACTGCTGATATTCAGCCGCGGTTTTGCCACCGATATGAAGGTGTACCTGTCTATGGCTTGGATCGCGGTGTGCGTTTCATTCTTTATCAAGATTGCCGATGACAAGCGTATGTACGAGACTCTAGGCATATTATTCAAGTTTTTTGCGCGGCAGAAAAAATATAGCAAGCATTCTATGCGTAAGCATCAGCCGATAGAGAATGTCATCCCGTATCGCGACATTTCCAACGATATGATTGATTACAAAGATTATTTCGCTGTCGTACTAGAGGTCAATCCGATTCAATTTTGGCTGCTCAACGAGGACAAGCAAAATATGGTCATCAATTCATTTGCCAATGCGCTGCGCTCACTCACGGTGGGGCAGTCGGCGAGCCTTGTCAAGGTAGCCAAGCCTATGGTGCTAGACGGCTTTATATACAATGAAGACCGCAAATACGATGAGGTAATGGAGTTGGCCAATGACCAAGTAATGACTAGAGAAGAGTTTGACGCGCGCAGTGTCATCTTTGAGTCGCGTATGCAGGATTTGCGCGATTTGAGTAATCAAGAGATTACCTTTATGGACCACTACTACATAGTGATTTATGACCGTGACCGCGAGGGGCTAGTGACCGCTGCCAACAATATGATGAATACATTTGCCCGTAGTGTAGTGCCTATGCACGCCAGCAGGCTCAAGGACCAAGAACTGGCAGTTTTCCTCAAAGCCAACTTCGGGCAGGATATCGACGAAAATGAACTTTCGCTCATCCCTATGGACGAATATGTCCAGTGGACTATGCCAGAAGAAGTGCAGTTTAAGACGGGTAGGACGATCATTGACAAGGTAGCATATCGCAATTTCGCTATCATCGACTATCCACTAGACGTGCCGAATGCGTGGGCTGTGCCTTTCTTTCATATGGCTAATACCAAGGTGGTGGTCAACCTGACTCCTGTCCAAAAAGACAAGGCAGAGCACGTGATTGACCGCTCTATTGTAGAGCTCGAGGCGCGTATGAGTAGCACTTTCAAATCGAGTAAGGCTATCGACCTGCAGACACAGCACCAGACCCTCAAGGACTTGATGAGTGACCTCAAGGTAGGTAATGAGGACCTGTATGATGTGCGCATCCACATTATGTGTCAAGAGGCGATGAAAAAAGATGTCCGCACCACGCTAAAGCAAAGCGGGTTTAAGTACAGCGAGATGTTTGGACGACAGGTGGACGCATTTATTAGTACAAACCTAAGCAAACTAGACACCGTCACCGAGGCGAGCCGCAACATTCAGACGACTTCGGTCGCTGCGATGTTTCCGTTTATTTCCAACACCTTGCAGGATGAAAAGGGCTTTTACTTGGGTAACAACGGTGCTCCTGTGTTCGTGGACTTTTTCGTCAACTCGGACAAAGAGAACCCATTGCACAATGAGCGTGTAAACGCGAATATGATAGTCATCGGTAAGTCTGGTTCGGGTAAGTCGTACGCCACTAGTACCTTGCTAGCCAACCTCGCCGCTGACAACACGCGTATCTTTATCCTCGACCCCGAGAAAGAGTATGATTCGCTCACTCGCAACCTCAATGGTAAGTATATCGATGTAGGTAGTTCGGTGCACGGGATACTCAATCCTTTCCACGTGATGACCACACTATCGGATGAAGTGGAGGAGGAGATCGAACTCACGGGCGAGGAGACTGATGAAGAATTAGAGGCTATCGAGTTGATGCGGATGCAGAATTCGCAACGCTCGACCGACTCTTACAACCAGCACCTGCAGTTCCTCGAGGAGTATTTTAGGATAATTTTTGAGGGAATGAATGGTGACGCCTTTGAGATACTAAACTCGCTAGTAGTCGAGATTTATAAGAATCGCGGCATCGACGCCAATACAGATTTGTCAAAACTCAAGCCTGAGGATTATCCGATTTTTGACGATTTGTACAACCTAATACTACAAAAGTCTGCCGAGTCTGAGGACGCATATATCAAGAGAAATCTGCAGATTTTGCAGGCTTATGTCCAAAAATTCGCTACCGGTGGGCGTAACTCAAAACTTTGGAACGGCCCTACCAGTATCGAGACTGATGAAAATTTCGTCTGCTTTAACTTTCAGTCGCTCATCAGTAACCGAAACAGGACGGTAGCCAGTGCGCAGATGCTCTTGGTATTCAAGTACCTAGACAACGAAATCCTCAAAAACAAGGACTTTAACAAAAAATACAAGACCCAGCGTAAGATCGTGGTGGCGGTCGACGAGGCGCACTTGTTTATCAACCCAAAATATCCTGTCGCGCTGGACTTTATGGCGCAAATGGCAAAGCGTATCCGTAAGTATATGGGTATGCAGATTATCATTACACAGAATATCAAGGACTTTGTCGGTAGTGCCGACATCGAGCGTCAGGCGAGTGCTATCATCAACGCGAGTCAGTATTCGATGATTTTCTCCCTCGCGCCAAACGATATCTCCGACCTAGTCAACCTTTACCGTAACGCGGGTGAAATCAACAAGAGTGAGCAGGACACTATCGTCACTGCCGAACGTGGATGCTGTTTCTTTATCGCGAGCCCGTATTCGCGTACCACTTTTTATGTCCGTGCTAATGACGCTGTCAAAAAAGTCGCAGATATTTAGTGCTGGCTGAATTCAAAAGGATAGAATTGCTATCCTTTTTTTATTTTTGTGGGGAGGCGGGCTCAGGTTGACAGGTATAGTTTGTCTGCATTTATTTATTATTTTTAATTTAGGTTCGGCTGCCGTTCTTATTATCTATTTCTCGCGACGAGTGGGCAGAGTAGTCATATTTGGGCACATAGCAGGCATACAATAACATCAAATTGGGGCAGTGGCAGACAAAAAACTACAAAAAAGGCAGCAAAGCAACTTTATTAGACAAGATTTTTTGACCAAAAAATTGCTCAAATTTGATAAAATATTTGTGTGAGGAAGTTATGAAGTTTCTTATCATAAAGCGCTCCGTCCTCTGGATGGCGCTCGCTAGCATAGTGCTATGTGCGATACTCTCAGTCCCATTCGGCGGTCAGACGATGTCGGCAGTGTTTTTCGGCGACAATTTGCGAAAAGTACCTATCTACAATGTCGAGACAGACAAAAAACAGGTCGCCATCAGTTTTGACGCCGCGTGGGGCGCTGACAAGACGGAAAAAATCGTAGAATTACTGCTAGAATACGATGTAAAAGCGACTTTCTTTTTGGTAGGCTTTTGGGCGGAAAAATTCCCCCAAATGGTCCAGCTGATCGCCGAAAAGGGAATGGAAATCGGTACCCACAGCAATACGCACCCCGATATGGCGAAACTCAGCCAGCCCCAAGTGCAGAGCGAACTCGAGACCTCTATCCAAAAAATCAAAGCCGCCGCCGATATTGATATCAAACTTTTTCGCGCACCATTCGGCTCTTATAATAATACCGTCCTAGACACCGCCACCAGCCTCGGGCTGCAGACTATTCAGTGGGATGTCGACAGTCTGGATTGGAAAGGTATTAGCGGCGCAGAAATTAGCACCCGCATCCTCAATCGCGTCAAAAATGGCTCGATTATCCTCTGCCACAACAATTCAGACCACATTCTCGACGCCCTGCCTATCGTCCTCGACCGCCTCAAAAAACAGGGGTATACCGTCGGCTGTGTCGGCGACCTAGTCTACAAGGACAATTATACTATCGACCGCGCCGGTGTGCAAAAATTGACAACCGCATAAATATTAATAAACAGGAGAAAATTATGAGTTTTGAATTTGACAACAACCGCGTCTACTTGTGCGGCAAAATCGCTAGCCAGCCTCAGTTTAGCCACGAGGTCTATGGCGAGGGCTTTTACGAAATAAATCTCGAGGTAAATCGCCTCTCAGAGCAGTTTGACATCATCCCAGTCACCATTTCTGAGCGCCTGATGAAAGGCACCGAGTTCGCTTTGGGCGTCACTATAGCCTGCTTGGGGCAGTTCCGCAGTTACAACAAAATGGTCGATGGCAAGAGCAAACTAATGCTCACCGTCTTCGTCCGCGAAATCGTCGAGCCCAAAGAGGGGCAAAATTGCAACATTATCGAACTAGAGGGGTATCTTTGCAAGGCACCCGTCTATCGGATGACCCCCTTTAGACGCGAAATTTGTGATATGCTGGTCGCCGTCAACCGCGCTTACAACAAGTCGGATTATCTCCCGTGCATCGCGTGGGGGAGAAATGCGAGATTTGTCAGCGACTTGGGCGTCGGCGAAAAAGTTTACCTCACAGGGCGTATCCAGAGTCGCCAGTATCAAAAGCGAGTCGATTCGCATACTAGCGAAACTCGTACCGCTTACGAAGTCTCTATCAACAAGTTGTCTACCTCAGACAATCTCGAATATCTGCTCAAAGAAAAGCCTGCCGCCGCGCAACCTTGCGAAAAAGTGGCGGATTAGGCTGGCGCGGCTTTTTTGGGTCGCGTTTTTTGTTTTGCCGCGCGTTGTCTCCCGACGGGGGAGGCGGCTTGCCGCGCGCGTGCCGACGGCACGCACTATGCGCCATTCGGCGCATTAGGCGCCCCGCAGGGCGCCTGCGGCAAGCCGCCTCGGTGGGGATGCACCCCGAATTCGCAGTAATTAATTGTGGCGCAGCCCCCCTTTTTTGTCATTCAGAGCGGTATGCAATACTGCGTGGGATCTGTGAGCAGGGCGAACCCCAAAACTGCGGCAAGCCGCCCTTTTTGCTATAGTAAAACAAAAAGCCGCACAAAGTGCGGCTTGAATGGTACCTCCAAGGGGATTCGAACCCCTATGTCCAACGTGAGAGGCTGGTGTACTAACCCTTATACTATGAAGGCATATTTCGCTGTATTTCGGTGACTTTCTAACCAATACGACCTTATTATATCATATCTTTTTCAATATTTCAAGGTTTTTTTGCAAATTTCTCAAAAATTTTTTTTGTTCTTCTCCCAACAAGGGGGTTGCACCCCGAACCTGCAATTATTATTTATTATAAAGGTCAATTCTCTTCCTTTGTCATTCAGAGGAGTTCATCGCGCTCCGTGGGCTCTGTGAGCGATAGCGAACCCCATATCGCATTTGTTTGCGCATAGTAACAAGAGAAAGGGAGTAAAAATTGATGAAAAACAAAAAAAATTTTAACTTTTTGTAAAAAGCGCCCCATTTTAGTTGATATTTTTGAAAAAAGTAGTTACAATAATACTGTAAAGCAATCGCAAAGGTCGGTCTTCCGTAGTTATTGGGCACCTCGCAGGGGCAGGGAGTCGAGCGCGATAGCGAACAAAAACAATTAAAAGAATTCCTTCTTTTCGCACTATGCGAAAGTAATCGCGGTGTGGGATTCGGCGCATCGCGCCGACCCCACCCTCACTGAGACAGTCTGCACATAGTGTAAGAGGCCGGGAAGAGAATTTGTTGTTTAAGTTTTTTAGGTTCGCTGACGCTCACGGATTCCACGCAAACTGCGGTTGCTCTGAATGACAAAAAAGAGGAAGAAATTTAAAACACCTCAAGTTTTGTGGCGGGCGAAAGTTGTAAAAAGAGGGCAAAACCGCCCCCGAAAACTGTGGTTAAAAAATAGGCAAAAAAAGGAGAAAAACGCGATGAATAAAGGCTTTCTGTCCGGGGGGGGGGGGGCTTAATTAGCCTAATAATAGTTGTTGTAATTTCTCTATCAGCGTGGCTCTTGGTTGGCCACTTATCCACAGTTCCTAACGATACTGTTGCTGAGGCATATGAGTTTGACTCTTCTGTTTACTGCGTGCCAAACGGAAAAACAATGGAGACGCGAAAGTATAGTATTTCCATTGGTGACCCATTTACCGTACCTAACATTGAACAGGTTGGATATACTGCCAACTGGTCAGAGATAAGTACCAGCGATTGTACTTCGGTGAGTTCGGCTACGCAATTATCCAATATGACAGGAACTTATGCGTACAAATTAAGTAGCGATATTTCTTTATCTGGTAATTGGACTCCTATTTCTGGATTTTCCGGTTATCTCAATGGTAATGGATATACCATTTCGGGTAGTATAACTATCACTCCTGATGCAAACAATAATGCTGGATTGTTTGGGCTTCTTTCTAATGCTTATATTGTAAACTTGAAGTTAAAACTAACCATAACAGTTTCTAATACTGGGAGTAATGTTAGTGCTGGTATATTAGCAGGCACTATGAGTGAAGACTCTGTTGTTTTGTCTAATACGGTGGAAGATAGTAGTTTGAGTGTGTATAGCCGTGTGGCATATGCGGGCTTTATTGCTGGAACGGCATCGAGTGCGTTATTTTCGCGGTGTGAAGCAACAAATTCTGCTATTGCTGCGTCAAGTAGTAGTACGAAAAAGGGTGCGCTAGCGGGAGTTGGTAACAACACTACAATTTATGATTGTTCGTATTCAACGTGCTCTGGCGTAAGTGCTAATTTTGGAGAATCAGTTAGTGGTACCACATGGGCTGTGAATTTATGGGATGAGGAGAGTGGAGATAGTGAGAATTCTGTAAATTTTTGCAATTCGATAGACATCCAAGAGAGGGGGATTAATAGCGATGTCGTAACATCGCAAAATCAGGCATTACTTAGACCAGAATATTGGGGATTTGGAACCCATAATGCGGGCGAGGTTTTTACTCCTTCGACTATGTGTGCTTTTGATGAGCCTGCTTACATAATTTTCCCTCATTACACTGCCAACACCTACACAATAAAATACAATGGCAACGGAGCGACAGGAGGCTCGATGAGTGATAGCTGTTTGTTGTTTGGGCAAGGGAACAAGATTTCTGCGGTCGGATTTACTCGGGAAGGTGCTATTTTTGCGGGTTGGTCATTGTCTAACACTGCGACATCTGCTACTTACGCAAACGCTTGCTCACTCGACACGATAGCGGTCGGGGCAAACAATGATGGTGCGACTATTAACTTGTATGCGGTGTGGAATATTGTTTCTGCCAATTTGACTTTTAATAATAATGGAGCGACCACCTCAGGTACTACTAGTATGAATGTTTTGGCGGGTGGAGCACTGCCTAATATAACCGTGCCAGTCAAGACTAATTATCAATTTTGGGGGTATTACACTCAGCAAAACGGTCAGGGTACAAAAATCTACAATGCTGACGGAACCCCCTCGGTGACTGTTTCGACTTTTACTACGAATACTACACTTTATGCCCACTATTTGGAGGATCCGTACGCGGTGTATTTGGTGGGGAGCACGACCTCTTTTACCAAACTGATGCGTGTGGCGGACGACAATTTGGACGGGGGTTTGATGCTAACTCCTGCGAGCGGGTACAAAGTGTCGGAATTTTCTTTTGATAATGATAAATGGTACCCTGTCGAGTATTGTTCGACCGAAATCGGTAACACTTCCGTTGCAATGCGTGTGACTTGCTTGGCAAATGAAAACAAAAACTACTTGTACTTTATTTTTGAAGGCATCTTTTGTGATGGCGCAGTTCCGCTTTATATCAAAACCACCTCCGGAGTATATTCTGGACTCAAAACGGCGGGCGGTTCGGTGAGTGGTGTGGTAGTTACGGCGACTCTCGGCGGCACTGCGTATATAGTAGGGGACGACTTTGAAAACTTGGAAGATAGCGACACTATCACTGTATCTACTATTTTGTGTCAACCGGGGTATGATTTTGTCGGGTGGTACCTCGACGATGACCGCACGACTGCTATTTCGACTAATACTAGTTATCGGGTAACCAAAGCAGAGGCTTTTGGGCATACTCTTGTGGCTGTATATCAGCCAACGACCAATAATAGTGTCAATCTCGAAGTGGATAATACATAATAAAAAGATGAATAATACGATAATTAGAAAAGCGACCAAGTGGGGCGCTTTTCTCCTTATTAATTACTTTCTTCCTTTGTCCATCCAGAGCGGTATGCAATACCGCGTGGGATCTGAGAGTGGTAGCGAACCCAAAAAAGAAACTATTTGCATAGAGTGTCAAGCAGTACTATTCGAGCCGCCCGCAAAAAACTGTTTTTCCCTCACCTCCATACGAGTTCTATTTTAGGCACTTATTCTTATTTATCAAGCCGTTTCTTCCTTTATTTCCTCGCAAATTTTTGGCTCAAAAAATGGCAAAATAAGCAATTTAAAAATAAAATGATAAATCTTACATATCTATCTTGATTTTTGGTTCAGTTTGTGATATAATAAACTTATAAGTAAGTGTACTTAGGAGGGAATTACATATGTCTCAAGGAGAGAGATTTTCACCATACGAGGAGGATTTGACCGCGGAGAATGGCGTTTTGAGCGGTTTTGAGTTTCAAGACAACATTCGCAAAAGAGTCTTTTGGTTTACCCGTGCAAAGCTCAAGGTCGGGCGTGTGCCTTTTTCTTCGCGTAGGATGATAGAGGACTTGACTCGAGTTATTCCGAGTGATTTTTATGGGCATTCTTTTGAGAGTGCAAAGTTGAGCACGCGCGCTGATTTTGAGGCGGCATTTCACAATCCTTATTTATTAGCGGATTTGGATGCGCACAAGGTGAGCCCTGAAATGAGGACTGCGTACTCATTGCTTTCGCACGGGTACAATAGTAGTGCGCTGTTGGGTAAGATTCGCAATTCTGAGATAAAGCAGGCTATTTATAGGATAAAGCTCAATTCGGGTGCCGCTAGCGTGGACACTCCTTTTATGGACGCGTGGGCAAAGATTACCGACAGAGAGCCTACTATGAGTGTAAAGCAATTCATCGCGGTACTGCGTGCTGAGCGCAATCTCAAGCATCCGGAGAATTTCGACGCTAATACAAAGCCTGCCAAAGCTGACCCAAACTTGGGCTACTACACTCCTACCTTAGAGAATGGGGTGCCGCTCAAGACTTTTACTCGTGAGTTCGACAGCAATGATGAAAAGTTTGAGCAAGTGATGCGCAGTATCTCAAACAAAGTGGGTATTGAGTTCGCAGCAATGGGTGATGCTGACGGTAGTTCGGTGAGTGAAAAGGCTATTAGATTCAGACCGAAGAGGTTCTTTGGTGCGCTCGACGTCATCAAGAGGAGAGTTTCGCCGCTCAAAAACGGTATTAGCCCTACTGGCTGGCCAAAACGCTACAAGATTGAGTACCCTGCTGACAACACAAACACTGAGAAATTGTACGGCGTGATCAAATGCCTATGTGGCTTTCAGACTGACCAATTAGGTAATTTGGCTGAGCGCGTGATTTTGGCTAATCAGGCTGCGACCAATTTGCCTTCTCCTGAGGTATTTAGCAATAGTAATGCCTTGAGGGTGAGAGGTAGACTGACTAGCGCTGCTACGTGTCTTATCGCTAGTGACGTGTGCTATATGCTTGATTTGCCTGTAGAGCAGGCGCGCTTGATGAGCGACACCTTTAGGCTAGAGGCTGAGCAGCACCTTAGCATCGTGATGGATGGGCTAGAGGATGAGAAAGATGCGGCACACTTTATGCCGTTGATCGCTAATATGTACGCGATTGGTGTAAACAATTTTGCTTATGACCTAAATCCTGATATGCAGGCTTATGCAGAGGCAAAGGGGATTTCGCTCGACGCGATTGCTGCCAAAATGGACGGCAACCCTAGTATGCAAGGGTTGATTTATGCCAACAATGTCATTACCGACCCAAGCCTGAGACTCGAGCCAGATATGAATTCTGCCGCTATCGAGCAGGCTCTGATGCGTATATTTGAGGCTGGTAGGCAGCCTACAGGAGAGCAGACCGAGGAGCAGTCGGCGTCGCCTGAGGGACAAGAGGCAGGGCGCGAAATGACACCAGGTGGTGAGACGGTTACGCCAGAACCTCAACATAAGGATGAGACTGTCCCAGCACCAGCGCCTGAGCCAAAATTCACCCCAGAGCCTACAGTGCCGCAGGGTGCTGGGCTGACACCTGAGCAGATGAGTAGGATGCAAGGGGTTTTTGACCGTATCACTAGAGTAAAGAAAGAAGAGCAGTCCGAGCAAGAGGGCACTTCTGGCGAGGAAAATGGCGATACAGATAATACTGATAAAACCGATACTGCTGGCAAGCCACAAAGGATCATTCCTTCTCTGGAGGATTTGACGAGAGATGATTTGCCAGACACTGTAGGCTTTGAGCCGGGTGAGGAAATAACCGACGAGGAGGTCGAGCGTAGGCGTAAAGAGCGTGCCGCTAGACGAGCAGAGGCGGAAGAAAGCAAGCAAAAGCCTGATGCACAGCAAGAGCAGACTGGTGAGAGCCCCGATACAGAGGTTACACCTAATCCAGAGCCAGCGCCAGAGCCAGCCGCTCCTAACAGGTCTACACAGACAGGTTTGAGAGTGGGCGACGAGCAGACCTCTGGGCAAAATACAGAGACTAATGGTACTCCCCAAGACGAGACTTCTGAGACTACACCTACTCCTGAGACGCCTAATAGCACGGTTGTAGAATTAACTGATGAGCAGCAGCGTGTGATGGCTGATGTTTTCCGTCGTATGGACAAGAGCCGTGGCAAGATTGTCGACTCTGCCAATACGCAAGAGCAGACTGGTGAGAGCCCCGATACAGAGGTTGCACCTAATCCAGAGCCAGCGCCAGAGCCAGCCGCACCTAACAGGTCTGCACAGACAGGTTTGAGAGTGGGCAGCGAGCAAGGGCAGACTGGTGAACAAGAGGCAGAGTCTACCGTTACTCCTGAGCAGCAGGCGATCTTTGACGCGGCAAAAGAGCACGCTCAGCAAAATCAAAACGCTGGGCAGCAGGCTCCTGCAGGTAATATCAATATTAATATTAATAATACTTACAACAACTATTTTAATACCATCATTTACTACATCATTGCCGACAGCGTGAGGATATTCACCCAAAACGGCGGGCACGCTTATTCAGCAGGTACTAGCCAGCACAACACAAACGCTGATAGAGTGGTGCAGATGACTTTGGATAGGTATGGCACTGGCCAGTCGGGCGGGCAGCAAAAGTCTTTGGACGAATTTGCTCAGCAGGCTGTCGCGCCAGCACCGTCTCCTGCATTGCTCGGTGGTGTGACAGGTAGTACCCAAGAGACTAATGCTTCGCAAGAGAACGCCGAGGCAAAAGCCCAAGGACTTGGGACAGAGCAGGTGGTTGATACCACTAGTCAAACCACCCAAAGCACTACCCAAAGCACCGACACCGTGATAGACAAAGGCGCTACTTTTGGAACCAATACAGAGAGCACAGTAGAGGTCAAGACCGCTATTGCCAAAGCCAAAAAGGAGGCTCCTGTGCTAAAGCAGGTTGACTTTGTCTACGACGCAGCGCGTTTTGAGTCTGCAGAGGCGATTTCAAAGCGCGACACTCAGGCAAAGACCAAGTGTAGAGAGATTTTGTTTGAATTAGTGATGGAGTACTCTAGTGAGAGAATGACTCAAACTGCTGAGTGTGCCAAGATGCTAGAGGATTGCCGCGAGGAGGAAAAGCATGTCCTCGAGGCTGAGCGCAAGTATTACAAAGAGCGCGCTTCGGTCGGCGCAGTTGCGACTGTGGTAATGTACCCAGCCAGTCACGGCAGGACGCAGACCAACAGCAGTTATAACAAACAGAGTTTCCCTGAGGAGACTCAGGCAGTCGAGCAAATTGATAGACTCACTGGCTATATTGTGAACCTTGTCAAGGAGTTCTGTGAGGTCAACAAAGACAAGTTTGGCAGCGAAAAGATTAGCGTTACTACTAGCAAGTTAAACAAGATGCTAGAGACCAGCGGCGCTACCCAACTAGAGGGCAAGAGCACTCGTGCTGCTAGAGAAGAGGCTGGTAGGGCGCTGCTCAAGGATAGCCTCAGAGATACTGTTTATGCAATACTAGATGGCGTCACTCCTCCTGAAAGCGAGTCGGGCGAGATTAGGGATTTGCGTCAGAGCGCTTTGACTGGTGCTGCTATCGACAGAGCCGAATCTATGACTATCCGCAAGACTCAGACCGCTACCCACGAGACGACTCGCGTCACTGGGCAAAAGGTTTTGGATGAGTATACCGCAGAGAGCACATCTTCGGCACAGACTGAGCAAGAGAAATTCTAATTTGAATAATTTGAGAGGTAACATTTTATGGAAAATTTGACTATGGATGACCCAAAAGTAGTAGAAATGAGTTACAATGTGTTTGAGAAGATTTTGACTTCGATTGATTATCAGACCAAAGAAGAGTTGGTCAGTCTCGCTGACATTATGCTAAAGAAGGTAGAAGAGGGCGATTACCCGCAAATTATCAAATTGGCATATCAGGACGCTCACAAAAAGATTGAGATTCTCAACCTTGAGCAACTCAACGAAATCAAGAGTATTATCACAAACTAATATTTTAGACCGCCGCGTTTTCTCGATGAGGGAAAGACCTAGGCGGTCTTTTTTTTGTCTCGTGTCGGGGGTGTGAGTGTCTGCCTATCGCGCGGTAGTGCTTGCCGTTTTTGTGGGCGGGGGAGGCTCGGAGTGCGTCTGAAAGTGCAAAAAATTATTTTTACTCGACCAAACGCCCCAAAATAATTGATTTTATGTCATTTTTAGGTTATAATAATGTCGAGGTAAAATTAATGTACAAGCAAAAGTCTGTTTTGATAGGTTTTATTTGTGCTTTGCTCTGCTCGTTTTTTGTGTTTTCGGGGAGTGCGTTTTTGAATATGCGCTCAGCATTTGCAGAGGGCGAGACAGCAGGGGATATTATGTATACTATCCAGTATCTCGATTCGTCAGAGGGGCATCCCGCTCTCACTACTGCCAATCCCGCTACCGTGGCAGCGTCTGCCTTGCCGTTGACATTGCAGGCGCCTAGTGCTGCAGCAGGGTATACATTCGCGTATTGGGGATTTAGTAAAACTTCGATTTTGGATGTAGACAGTAGCGGCAATTTTGTATTGACCGCGACTGATGCACAGGATATGGCTGTCGCTGGCATTATTACACTCTACGCCTTTTGGCAGTTGACCGAGTATACAGTTAGTTTTGCATATACTGGGGTAGAGTATGGTGCGGTCACCCCTGCGGCTGGTTTTACAGCACTCAATAATACCGTCACTGCTGCTACCAATATCGACTTGACCGCGGATGAGTTTATCCCGAGGTGCGCAGGTCACGAGTTCGTCGGATGGTATCAGGACCCATTGTATCAGACGCTTATTACCACTTTGAGCGGCGTGACTAGCAATATCAACTTGTATGGCAAGTTCGCTATGCTCAATTATACTATCACCTTTGCCGACGAGTCGCTAGGGTATGATCCGATCCCTTTTAGGGCGAATATCGACTACGCGTATGACAACTATGGGCAAAAAGGCTTGCTCACCGATCTCAATCCCACTCGCCCGGGCTACACTTTTGCGGGCTGGTATACGACTCCTGATTGTGCCGAAGGCTCTCACGTGGGCAAGTATTACATTTTTACCACCCCTGTGACACTGTACGCCAAATGGGAAAAAAATCCTAGTATGCTATGGCTATACTTTGCTGGTGGCAGTTGCCTCTTGATAGGTGGTGGGTTCGCTTGGTGGTACTTTGCGAACAAGCGTAAACTTACTCTGGTCTAAATTTTTGACGCGTGGCGTTTCCGCCGCGAATGTGTTTTTCAGAAAAGTTGAGTTGCGATAAAGCACTCACTTTTTTGTATTTTTCGGGGTCGACTTTTTTTAGATAAATGTGCAGATAGTTGTGTATGGTGCTTTTGCCTAGCCCAAAATGCTTTGCGCAGTCACGCATCGTCGATTTGTGCAGCAGATAGTAGTCGGCTACTATGTTGATAATATGTGGATGTGGTGTTGCCATTTTTACCTCGCATTTTACTAATACACTATGCACAAAAAATCCAAAAAGTGACAAATTTTCACAAAAATCAAATATTTATGGCGAATTTTCCTCTTTCTATTGAAAAATTAGCCGTTTTTTGATAAAATAATCTTATATTATTTAGGGAGAAGTTTATGAGAAGTAAGGCTGAGGGCAGAGTCCGCAAGGCTTTGGATAGATATAATATGATTGAGGACGGCGACAAAATCGCTGTCGGGCTGAGCGGCGGAAAGGATAGTCTGGCGCTGCTCACTTTTTTGGCGCATATTCAGCGCTATTATCCACACAAGTTTGAGTTGGTCGCGCTCACTATTGATATGCACAATGGCGAGTCAGATTTTACTCAAATATCTGAGTACTGTCGTTCGCTCGGGATAGAGCACAAGGTGATTCCGTCGCGCATATATGAGTTGCTATTCGAGGTGCGCAAAGAGAGTAATCCGTGTTCGCTGTGCGCGAGATTGAGACGCGGAATGCTCGCGTCCGAGGCGACCGCACTCGGCTGCAACAAAATCGCACTGGGGCATCACGCCAACGATTTGATTGAGACTTTCTTTTTGTCGATGTTTTTTGAGAGCAGATTGTCGACTTTTGCGCCCGTGACGCGCCTTGACCGTACCGGGATGACCGTCATTAGACCAATGGTTTTGGTTTGGGAGAGTGAGACGACCGCGCTCGCCGCTGGGCTGCCCGTTTTCCATAATGATTGCCCTGCCGACAAAAAGACTGAGCGCGAGTTCATCAAGAATTATATCGCTTCGCTCAATCCGCGTATCGCGCATGTGCACGAGCATATATTGAGTGCGTTGACTCACCCCGAGCGCAATCACCTCAAGTTCGACTGAGCGTGGGTTGTGGCAGTAGCGTGGTAGTGGGGGCGCTGTCTGTTGAACTGTGCGTGTCTCTAGACGGGGGCGGCTTGCCGCGTGCGTGCTGTCGCACGCACTATGCGCCATTCGGCGCATCAGGCACCCTGCGGGCGCCTTGCGGCAAGCCGCTATGGGGATCTACGCCACAATTAATTTGATTATTGCGGGTTCGGGGTGCAGCCGCGCAGTGTCATTCAGAGGAGTGCAAGGCACTCCGTGGACTCTGTGAGCCGCAGGCGAACCCCATATTGCATTTGTTTGCACATAGCACTGCCGACAGTGCGTTGTCGTTTTGTTTTTTGTCAAAATACCATCCTTTTCACCAAAAAAATGCAAAGAAACAAAAAAATTTAAAAATTTTTGAAAAAGTGGTCGAATTTAGTTGATATTTTTGAAAAAAGTAGTTACAATAATAATGTAAAGCAATCGCAAAGGTCGGTTTGGCTGAAAGAAAACTGTCATCAGGATGACAGGAATATTCCGTGCGCTTTTGTTAAAGCGGACGGCAGCCAAAAATTAACAAACACCTCAAGTTTTGCGGCGGGCGAAAGTTGTAAAAAGTGGGCATTTTCGCCCCCCAAAACTGGGGTCAAAAAATAGGCAAAAAAAGGAGAAAAACGCGATGAATAAAGGCTTTCTGACCCGGGGGGGGGGGGGCATTAATTAGCCTAATAATTGTTGTTGTAATTTCTCTATCAGCGTGGCTCTTGGTGAGTCACTTATCCACAGTCAAAAAGGTATCGGATCCCGATGCCTTTTCGTCATCGAATATGAATAGTTTTGTACATATTGATGAATTACTTACAAACCCAACGACGGCGACAGGATCGACTCCTTTTAGGCGCGCAACTCTCAAAACTTTGGTTAATATGATTTATGGGGCTAGCGGCAGCGTCAGCACTCAGTTGTCTAGTCTAAAAACCAGCACCGCGGTCACTCCTCTGACCGCGGCGGATTTGCGCGCCAAAACATACAACAAGACCGCTAACAAGAGTATCGTAGTGCGCCTCGGCGGACTAGACTGGATTGTGACTTACGTCTCAAATGATACTGACGGCAACCTCATTGCTACCCTGTGGCTTAGTAACAATCACCAAGAGGCTTGGGGCTGGAACGGTACAGGTGGTGAAGATTATAGTGATGAGATTGGTCTACAGCAAAGATTGAATGATGACTATGACACAGCATTGGTAAATGGTGGGCTCTACTCTATTTGGTCGGGGGATTGGTATTATGAGAATAGAGGCTCAATCACAGAAAATTCGACGTATCCTGCGGATATGTATGGTACTAGTTATATTCGAGTAGAGACACTTAATAATCCTAACAACAGAACTTATGCCACAGATAGTGAAACATTGACAAATGGTACCCCCCAATCCTCTGACCATATTTTCTCGTTGTATACCGTCGCTAGCAAAGGACTGACAAATTATTTGGTTACCCCTAATAAGATGCCTTGGATAAATGCTGTGCAAGACCCTAGTTTGATAGGTGAGGAAAGTTTGCATAGTAACGATTCTTTGTCAACAGCATCGGGTAGTTATGGTGTTTATGGTTCACTTGAATTAGATTATACTAGCATAGCAGGATATACAAACTGGGGGACAGATTATCTATTTTTGCCAAGCATTGTAGAAATGGGATTAGATGATACAAATGATGGACTTTGGGAGACAAATAATGCTGAGCGGTCTACATATGATGGGTGCTCAGAATATATCTCGGATAATGTAACTGAGAATACTGAAGTTTATCCATATTCATGGAGTCGCTCGGTGCTTGCGGACTATGGATCTTCTGCTGCATATAGTGTCGATGGTTGTGGAAGTGATATTTATGGTGATAGTGGCCCAGATGTTGATTGGTATCCTAACGCCGTCCGTCCGTGCCTGCTACTTAATCTAGACAGTGCAGCAGATGCCGTTGATGCTGATACCAATGCTGTTATGCTCATGCTTGATAGACAAGGCGGTATAGGTGGATCTTTATCTATTACGGTGTCAAATAATACCCTGCCATCCATTACTCCGCCTACTCGTACGGGATACAAATTCGACGGTTATTACACGAGCACCAATGGTGGAGGAACGAAAATATATAATGCAGATGGTACGCCAGTCAACTCTACATCTACTTTTGCATCGGACACTACTCTTTATGCAAAATGGAATGTAATAGTCCTCACTCTTGATAAACAAGGCGGGACAGGAGGTACTACATCTGTTACGCTAGATACTAATACTTTACCCGATATTACTCCACCTACTCGTACGGGATACAAATTCGGAGGTTATTACACTAGTACTAATGGAGCGGGAACAAGGGTATATTTGTCAAGTGGTGTATCAGGTATATCGGCATCTACATTTACCTCAAACACTGTCCTTTATGCGAAATGGGATGCGATTGTTTATAATGTCAAATACAACGCAAACGGTGGTAGCGGCTCAATGAGTAATACTACTCATACTTATGATAGTGCAAAGAACTTGTCTTTATGCAATTATACTCGAAGGGGATATTTGTTTAAAGGTTGGGCGACGAGTGCTAGCGGTAGCGTGGCCTATGCGGATCAAGCGAATGTGGTCAATTTGTCATCATCAGATTATTCTACGATTAATCTATATGCTGTTTGGGAGGCATACAGTGGCACAATGATATCTATCACTTTTGATATGCAGGTCCCTACTACTGTTGGGTGTAAGGTTCATTGGATAGTGCCAAATGGTAATTTACCTGCAATGAATGAGACTGTTTCGCGCTCTGGCTACACTTTTGGTGGGTATTATAGCCTGCCAAACGGTGGCGGTACGCAAGTTTATAATTCAAATGGTACACCAACTTCCTCAGACGAAACATTCACCTCCGATATCACGCTTTACGCCAAATGGACACCTAGAACATACACCGTGTATTACAAAGCCAATGGCGGCACAGGTACTATGAGTAACTCTACTCATACTGCCGGCGTGGCATCGTACTTGAATTCAAATACGTTTACTCGTTCTGGATATACTTTCAAAGGTTGGGCACGATATAGTTCTTATGCTAACGATGGAAGGGTAGATTATTATGATGGGCAAAGTGTCATCAATATGAACAGTGGTAATTCGGAATATCTTTATGCAGTGTGGAGGAGTAATGATTCTACCGATATTACTATAACCTTTGACAATCAATCTGCTACTTTTGCAGGGACTCAAAAGTATTTTGTAGCGTCTGGCACGCAAATAAAGAATTTAAGAGCTATTGAGGAGCCTAGCCGTACAGGGTATACATTCGGCGGATATTATACTCAGCAAAACGGTGGAGGTACGCAAGTTTACAAGAGTAGTAGTTACTCAACTTATTCAACCGAGACATTCACATCTAATACCACACTGTATGCCCAATGGACACCTATCTCATACACGGTAAAATATGATGCTAACGGTGGCACAGGTACGATGAGCGATTCTATTCACACCTATGATGTGGCAAAGAACTTGACTACAAATACATTTACCAAAACTGACAGTTTTTTCGCCGGGTGGTCGACTAGTCCAATTAGGTCAGTGGCTTATACTAATGGGCAAAGCGTAAGTAATTTGACTGCATCAGCTGGTTCGACGATTACCCTTTATGCAGTATGGGAAGGAGGAGTAGGCGATAACACTACAACCCTCATTTTTGACAATCAATCTGCGACGACTGCAGGTACTACATCCGTTACGGTAGAGAATAATACTTTGCCTAATATCACTCCACCTACAAAGGATTACTATACATTCGGAGGATATTACACTAGTACAAATGGTGGGGGAACGAAAATCTACAATGCAGATGGTACGCCAGTTAACTCTACCTCGACATTTACATCTAGCACTACTCTGTATGCAAAATGGACTGGGTTCACCTATTATATAAAATACAATGCAAACGGCGGTAGCGGCACGATGAGTAACTCAACTCATGAATATGGGACATACAAAAATCTAACTGCTAATGCCTTCACTCGCACAGGCTACACGTTCTCGGGCTGGGCAACGAGCAGTAATGGGGCTAAAGTATATAATAATAGTGCAAGTGTCAGAAACTTGACTACCACGAGCGGTGCTACGGTCAACCTGTATGCTGTATGGCAAGGGGTGACTGTGACAATCACTCTCAACAATCAATCCGCCACGACTGCAGGCAGCACATCAGTCTCTGCGACATACAATGCGGCATTGTCTAATATTACACCTCCGTCAGGCGGTCCATCAAGACACGTTTTCGCAGGATATTATACACAGACCAATGGCGCAGGGCAAAAAATCTATAATGCGGACGGCACTCCGAGTGTCACAAAGTCGACCTTTGCCTCAAATGTCACCTTATATGCGTACTGGGCACCTTATCTAAATGCCACAGTGACAGGCGCTACGACGCAATTTGCAGATGAGATGTTCTTTGATAAATATATGCCTAATGCCACTATCAAAATTACTCCTGCGACAGGCTATCACATATCGCAACTTTCTTTTGACAATACTCACTGGATAGATGTCATCTACTGCAAGGCGGATATCGGCAACACGCCGTATGCGATGAATGTTACTTATTTTGCGAACGAGCAGAGTAATGTATTCGCGCTCAAATTTGAGATGATGCTGCACGATTTTGAGGATGACGGATGTATTATAATTTACCTCAAGACTGTATCAGGCAACTATTCTGGACTAAAGACAGCAGGTGCTACAAAACTAGAAGGGGTGGCGGTGCAATCGACCTTTGGCGGTAAGGCATTCATCGTGGGCGATGATGTCGAAAATCTCGCTGATAACGACACGATCACTTGTGCGGCGTTTGTCACGCAATACGGGTATGAATTCAAGCACTGGACCGACTCTAGCGGTGCGGTATTGAGCACGGCTGCCTCGGTGCGCTTTAAAAAGTCTGAAGTAATGGACTCTGTGGTAGTGGCTGTCTTTGCCCCAATCACCTCAGGCAACATCAATACCGACCTCGACAATATGTCTAGCGAGTGACACGGCGGGGCTGCTCGTACACCCGCGTTGCGGGGGGTGCGTATGATGCTTGCCATTATACAGGTATATTTTGACCGTCTATCCTTTTTACAATGCAGGGGCTGTGCCCCTGACACAAAAAAATAATACAACTGGAGGGGAATGGGTATGAAAAAGCAGTGGGTACGCACCACGGGTGGCATAATATCCATATTGATGATAATTATCACTGTGATAGGCGCAGGGGTGGTGCTATGGTACACGGTTTTTCGTCCGTCAAACGCGTTTACCTCGTCAAACACTAGTTCATTCAAGCGTGTGAATGAACTGCTAGTCAACAAGACTACGGCGACAGGGCAAAAACCTTTTGATAGTGATACTGTGGAGACTATGGTCAATATGATATACGGCAGTGCTGGGAATATTTATGATCAAATGAACAGTATGAGCGCGACTACTACTCCGCGCACTGCGGCTACTTTGCGTGCCAAAACATACAACAAGACTAATGGGCAAAGTATAGTAGTGCGGCTCGGCGGGCTAGACTGGATAGTGACATTTGTTTCCAAAGACAGGTATGGCGATCTAGTAGCCACGCTATGGCTGAGCAACAACTATCAATCTGAGTGGGGCACTACTAGCAACAATTTGGGCGAACACTATGGCTTGGTCAATGGTGGGCTGTATTCTGACTGGTCTGCCGACTGGTACCACAGGTATGCTGGCACATACCCTAGTAGCATGTACGGTACTAGTTACATTCGTACAGCGACCCTCAACAACCCGTATAGCAAGAGATATTCAACAGACAATGACACTATAGAGCAATATACTTATAGTGGTAGTAGCGACCATATTTTCGCTCTATACACTGTGGCAAGCAAGGGGCTAACCTATTATCTCAAGACGCCGTACAATATGTCGTGGATGAATGCTTTGCAAAACCCAGCGAATAGAAACCAGTCTACATATTGGCTAACGAATGAGGCTTTGACCTCGACTAATAGTAGTAATTACACTGGTTCTTGGGTGAGCAGCAGTCAGGATTTTTACTCAGCAAATTCGACCTACTACACTAGTTGGGGAGAAGATTATCTATGGCTACCTAGTATGGCTGAGGTAGGGTACTGTGATGATTATGACGGGCTGTGGGAGATGAGCACAGCAGAACGCTCTACATACAATGGCAGCACATCTTCGATATCGACTAGTTACATAGGTACCAGTCAAACCAACGATAGCGGTACTGCGTATTGCAGGACTTGGACTCGTTCGGCAAGTTGTAGTCAGTCATCTTATTCTATGTCGGTGTACGCTTTGCCTGCAGCAGGCAATACCGAGGGTAGTGGTAGTGTATGTTCTAGCCTCGCGGTGCGTCCGTGTCTACTGCTATCGCTCACTGATGTGATGGCGCATCACGACGGCACGGTGCTGACTTTTGACAAGCAAAGCGGTAGCGGCGGCACGGACAAGATGCTAGCCAATTCGGGCGACACCCTATATAATATCAGCACTCCGACTCGCACGGGGTATGATTTCGCAGGGTATTATACCAGTACAAATGGCGGTGGCACTCAAGTCTACACCGCTAGCGGCACTCCTGTCAGCAGCACATCGGCATTTTCATCAAACACCACTATATATGCAAAATGGATACCGCACACCTACACAGTGAGTTATAACTCAAATGGTGGTAGCGGCTCGATGAGCAGTACATCGCACACTTATGGCGTGTCAAAAAACTTGAGTACTTGTTCATTCACGCGTACAGGGTACACATTCTCGGGCTGGGCGACGAGTAGTAGCGGTTCAAAACAGTACAACGACGGTGCCAGTGTCAGCAATTTGACAGCGGTAGACGGCGGTACTGTGAGACTGTATGCTGGATGGACTGCCAACACTTATTATGTAAGATATAACTCAAATGGTGGTAGCGGGTCGATGAGTAATTCGACGCACACGTACAATTCGTACAAGAGTCTGACTAGCAATGCGTTTTCGCGGACGGGGTATACATTCTCGGGCTGGGCGACCAGCAGTACGGGCTCGATGTCGTATACTGACGGGGCGAGCGTACGAAATTTGACTTCCACAAATGGCGCTACGGTGGATCTATATGCGGTGTGGACGGCGGTGTCGGTGACGATTACGCTAGACAATCAATCGGCGACGAATGCTGGCACGACCTCGGTGACGGCTACATACGACGTGAGTTTGCTGAGCATCACGCCGCCGACTCGACGAGGGTACTCTTTCCGCGGGTACTTTACACAGACCAATGGCGGTGGGCAGAAAATCTACGACATAGACGGTGACCCAAACATTACCGTGTCAAAATACACTGCCAACCTCACGCTGTACGCGTACTGGATTGCTTGCGCAAGTGTGACGATGACGGGGGCGACAACGCAATTTTCTTGCGAACAGTATGCCGATGCTGAAGTGCAGAACGCGACTATCAAAATCATCCCTGCATCTGGGTACCACGTGTCAAAGGTGTCATTTGACAATGTAAATTGGATAAAGATCACATATTGCAAGGCGGAATTGGGCAATACTAATTTCGCTACCAATGTAACCTATTTTGCGAACGAGCAGAGTAATGCGTTTGCGCTCAATTTTGAGGTGATTTCGCACGATTTTGAGGCGGACGGTAGCATTCCTGTGTATGTGCAGACTGCTTCGGGAGCGTATTCGGGGCTGAGGTCGAGTGGCTCGGTAAATGGTGTGGCTCTGCAGGCGACCACGGGCGGCGCTGCGTACATCTTGGGGGCTGATTTAGACAACCTTGCCGACGCTGGCACGATCACTTGCGAGGCTGTGGCAATGGATGGGTACAAGTTCGTCAAATGGACGGATGTGGACGGCAATTCGCTGGGCACCACTGCGGTGGCGCATTTCCAAAAATCGCAAGTAATGGACTCGGTAGTAATCGCCGTTTTTGAGCCAGTCTAATAGCCGCGCGCTCTCGCCCCTGTAAGAATGCATAAAATGCAGTATTATAATAAAAAGGATAGGAGACTATCCTTTTTGGCGTTTGGGGGGCGGGGCGCAATGCGGGGAAGACTCCTTGCAAGGACTTCACCCCGAACCTGCAATTATTATTTATTATAAAGGTTAATTTCCTTCTATTATCATTCAGATGCGGGCATCGTTCGCCGTGGAATCCGTGAGCGATAGCGAACCCCGTCGAAGGCAAAGCCTGCGACATTATTAATCGAATAGTCTTCCTGCCTCTTGTTCTATGTGCAAGCAATAGCGGGGTGGGGGTTCGGCACGGTGAGCCTCACAGATTCCACGGCTGATTGCATCAGCCTCTGAATGACAGTTGAAGAAATTATCCTTGTTTTATAGTGTGTGCGATAGCTCACACTATGGCAAGCCGCCGGCAGGGGAATGAGCGGCAAGCCTCATTATGGGATTGCCTCCGAACCTGCAGACTTTAATTCAAGCCGAAAAAGGTGAGGATGCCGCAGGCAATGGCGTAGGCGATTTTTTCTTGGTAATCGGCGGAAGTAAGCAGTTTTTCTTCAGTAGGATTGGACAAAAAGCCGCATTCGACCAGCACTCCTGGGGTGGCGGTACAGTTTAGCATATAAAAGTCGCCCGCCATACTATCTTTGCGCGAGCCGGGGATTTGGTCAACGAAAATTTGCTGGAGGGTCTGCCCGAGTTGGCGGCTGACATCGCTGCCGATTTTGTAAAAGACTTGAGCGCCGCTAGCGGTAGGCGATGGATAACTATTGAGGTGGATACTGACGACGAGATTTGGGTTCGCGGACTGGATGATATCCCTGCGTGCCTGCAAATCGCGTTTTTTAAAGCCGCTAGCAAAAGTGCCGTATAGCCCGTCCATATTGGTGCGGGTATACACGACTCGGATATCGAGAGCGGTGAGCAAACTACCCAATTTTTGGGTAATGCTGAGGTTGATATCGCGCTCATTTGCGCCCGTGGTGATGCCGATACAGCCGCAATCTATTCCGCCGTGCCCTGCGTCTAGTACTACGCAAAATCTAGGATAAGGGGTAGAATTGCTAAAAACGGCGCTACTCGCACTCGCCACCCAAACATTGAGTGAAAACAGGACGGCAAAAACCGCCATATAGCACAACATTCTTTTTATAGGGAATTTTATCGTGAATATCATTTTGCAGTCCTTTGTGTCGATATTTTTTTGATAGAAAATGTGGAGGTGCTCAACTGCGCTGCGAGGTGCGTATAACACTCTCCGTCATATGGTTTTTCTATGGTCGCATCATTCTATCTATAAAATGTGGCGAAGCCACCCCTTGTGTATGTTAAAGGGATTATCCTTATTATTGTGGGGGCGGAGCCGCTCACAAAAAAGTATATTCTCATCAAAAGTAAATTATTATCAAATTTATTGCCAAAATTCGCAAGTTGTGGTATAATGAAAATATGAGAGAATTTTGGACATTTAGAGAATATACGGACGCCGAACTAAAGAATGTTTCGGTGGCGACTTTGGCTTGGATAGGGGATGCAGTCTATTCGCTATGCGCACGCGAATTTGAGTTGCGAAAAGGCCTTGCCAAGCCCAATCAGTTGCACAGGCTCGCGAGTGGACTAGTCAACGCGCAGGCGCAGAGTGACGCTCTCGCAAGGATTTTGCCACACCTAGACGAAGAAGAGGCGGGCGTGGTGCGCAGGGCGAAAAACTCGCCGATTACGACCAAGAGCAAGAATTTTGGGCTGGCGGAATACAAGCGCGCGACTGGGCTAGAGGCGCTAGTCGGGCATTTGTATTTGTCAAACAAAATCGACAGGCTCAATGAGATTTTGGCGCTGATTTGGGGAGAAAACGAGGTGAAAGAATGATTATTTATGGTAAAAATGCGGTAGTCGAGGCGTTGCGTGCAGAAAAAGCGGTGTACAAGGTGTATTGTCAAGACTCTTTTGTCAACAAGCCGGGCGAGATAGAGGCACTGTGCAAAAAACGCAATATTAGGCTAGAGTATGTCGACAAAATGCAGTTGTTTAACCTTTGCCACGACGAGCATCATCAGGGCTTTGTCGCCGAAATGGAGGACTATAGCTACTGCCAAATCGAGGACATTATCCGCCGTGCTGATTCTCGCGGAGAGCAGCCCTTTGTGGTAATTCTCGATGGCGTGGAGGACCCGCACAATTTCGGTGCCGTTTTGCGCGTGTGCGAGTGCGCAGGGGTGCACGGGGTCATTATTCCAAAGCATAATGCTTGCCCCATCAATAGCACTGTTGCTCGTACCAGCGCGGGGGCGCTAGAGCATATGCTGGTGTGCAAAGTGACCAATTTAAACAATGTGATTTCGCATCTCAAAAACTTGGGGCTGTGGATATACGCGGTCGAATTGGGCGGCGTAAATATCTACCGTCAAAACTTGACAGGGGCGATAGCGCTAGTCATCGGCAGCGAGGGCAAAGGCGTGAGCCAGTTAGTCAAAAAGAATTGCGACGCCGTGGTGACTATGCCGATGCTAGGGCAGGTCAACAGCCTGAATGCTAGCGTGGCGTGCGGGGTGGCAGTCTTTGAGGTAGTGAGACAGAGAGGTAAGTGATTTGCAAGACAAAAACGAGTATTATCGTGAATTGGTCGCGCGTGCGCGTGCGGGCGACGAGGACGGTTTGACCACGCTGTTTGCCGAGTTAAAACCTATGGTCAATGGCGTGGCGCGTCGGTATTTTCTCAATGGAGGCGACCAGTCTGACCTTGTGCAAGAGGGGATGATCGGGCTGTATCGAGCATTGCAAAATTATGACCTAGACTCGACCCAGCCTTTTTATCCATACGCGCGTAAAAGCGTGGTAAATCAGGTGATTTCTGCGATTCGGCACAGTATGGCGCTCAAAAATTCCCCGCTAATTGAGTATTTTAGTCTCAGCCAACTAGCAGATGGTGAGGAAAGCGAGGGAGGTGAATTGGCGAGCGAAGATTTGACCCCGTCCGAGATTTTTGAGTTGCGCGAGCGCCGTGCGGAGTTGTACCAGCGCATCCGTGCCGTCCTCAGCGAATTTGAATGGCAGGTGCTAAAATTGTTTTTGGCGGGCTATAGTTACAAAATTATTGCCAATCGACTTGACAAAAATGAAAAATCAGTAGATAATGCTATCGTGAGAATAAAAAGTAAACTAAAATTTTTGGAGAAGTAAAGATGTATCTAGCACTTTATAGAAAATTTCGTCCGACCAGTTTTGACAAAGTCATCGGTCAAGACCACGTGACGCGGACGCTCAAAAACCAAATCAAAAACGATCAGATAGGGCACGCGTACCTGTTTTGCGGCAGTCGCGGCACGGGCAAGACTACTTGTGCAAAGGTGTTCGCGCGCGCAATAAACTGCCAGCATCCAGTCGACGGGTCGCCTTGCGGAGAGTGCGAGGCGTGCAAGGCTCTGCGTGAGAGTAGTGCTATCGACATTATCGAGATTGACGCCGCTAGTAATAATGGCGTCGAGGAGATTCGTGATCTGCGCGACAAGGTAAAATACCCGCCGACCGTAGGCAAGTACAAGGTCTATATCATCGACGAGGTGCATATGCTGACTACTAGCGCATTCAACGCATTGCTAAAGACGCTAGAGGAGCCACCTCTACACGCTGTGTTTATTTTGGCTACTACCGAAGTGCACAAGTTGCCCGCCACTATCCTTTCGCGAGTGCTGCGCTTTGATTTTAAACTCATCAATACCGAGGTTATCGCAGGACTGATATCAGACGTATTCGCCCAAAGCGGGATACAGGCAGAGCCGCAGGCTGTTAGCCTCATCGCGAGCGCTGGCGAAGGTAGTGTGCGTGACGCGCTGAGTATCGCCGATATGTGCGCTAGTTTTGCGAATAACGACATCCATTACGCTGATGTAGTCAATGTGCTAGGAGTGAGCGATAGTGCCACTATCCTTAGCCTCGGCGCGGCTATCCTAGAGGAGCGGATAAAGGACTTTTTTGACGAATTTGCAGTCATTCGCAAGTCGGGCAAAAACCTCTTGGTCACAGCCAACGACTTGACCAAGACATTTAGGGATCTGCTGGTCATCAAAACTTGCGGTGCATCAGCACTAGACGGAGATTATGACGCGGACGCTGTGGCAAAAATGACCCAAATCGCCGACGCTCAGAGTGTAAATCGGCTCAATGCTGCTATGCAGGCGTTTAGCAAAATTGAGGCTGCGCTAAAATATTCGCTTGACCCAGCATTGCTCATTGAGACTACCGCGCTGAGTCTCTTGGGCGATGAAGCAAAAAAAAAATGATGCTGCTGGCACTCAAGGGTAAAATTTGTATCCCTGTGGAGGCTGCTGCGGGCTCGGGGCAGAATAAGTCGGCAGGTTTTGGGCAGAATAACTCAATGACTAAGGAGCCGTCTGCAGCCCCATATGCTCCCGCGGTGGAGCTGCCCCTGCCTGATGCCCGCGTGCTGTGGGGGAGGGCGCTCTTGGCTATCAAAAAGGCAAACAAGATTATGCTGCATTCGGTCTGTGTCAACCTTGGCAAGTTTTCGCTCGAGGGCGACACCTTGCGGGTGCACGTGCCTAGCCAGCTAGATTATGAAATGCTGAGAAAACCACAAAATTGTGGTGATTTGGTTGAAAGTTTACGCAATTTAGGTTATAATGTGAATATAGAATTTGTGCTAGATGAGACGGCAGGCGCAGGACGCGAGGACAAAATCGTGCGTCTGCGTCGGATTTTGGGCGCAGATATCACTGTAATAAATTAATGGAGGAAATAGAAATGGCTTTTAATGGTTTTGGTGGCGCTAATATGCAAAATTTGCTAAAACAGGCGCAAAAAATGCAGGAGCAAATGCAGAGGGATAGAGAAGAACTGGAGGCTACTACCTTTTATGCAAATGCTGGCGGCGGAATGGTCGAGATTGAGATGAGCGGTCGTCGCGAGATTACTCGCGTAATTATCAAACCTGAGGTGATCGACCCAGAGGACAAAGAGATGCTAGAGGACTTGATTATGGCTGCGGTCAATGATGCAAATCGTCAAATCGATGAAAAATTAGCCGAGATGGCTCCGCAAATGCCGGGGGGAATGTTTTAATTGAAGAATTTTATCGCCCCTGTAGAGCACCTCATAGCGGCGTTTAATAGATTGCCGGGCGTAGGGCGCAAGACGGCTACTCGATACGCCTATTCTATTATCAATATGTCCGAGGATAGAGCGCGAGAATTCGCTGATGCTATCTTGAGCGTAAAGCGTGAGGTCAGGTATTGCTCGGTCTGTGGCAATTTTACTGATAGAGAGGTTTGCAAAGTGTGCGAGCGTGGCGATAGGTCGCTAGTCTGCGTGGTCGCCGAGCCAAAAGATGTGTTGGCACTAGAGCGCGTCACCGAGTTTGATGGTACCTATCACGTGCTGCACGGCTTGCTAAATCCGCTAGCAGGGCGCTCTGCCGAGGATATCCGTATCAAAGAGTTGCTCTCTCGCATCCAGCACGACGGCGTGCGCGAGGTGATATTGGCTACCAGCCCCACGGTAGAGGGCGAGGCTACGGCTATCTATATTGGCGGCTTGCTCAAGCCTCTAGGGGTGCGCGTCACTCGCATTGCCCAAGGGGTGAGTATGGGCACCGATATCGAATATGTAGACGAGGTGACCCTTGCTCGTGCTATTCTAGATCGTAGAGAGATTTAGCCTCGCTTAGGGCGGCTAATTCCCGTTTTGTAGACAAGAGCCTGCGCAGAGATCGCGCGAGGTTTTTGTTTTTTTTGATGAGCAATTCGTTTTCGATTGCTTTTTCTTTTTGCAATAATTGCGCGATTTTTTGAGTATTATGAGTGCTCATATTTCACAAATCTCCAGTTTAATTCATATTAGATAATTGTATTTTGGGAGGGACGAGATGGAATTTGACGATTTTCAAACCCCTGATGAGGTTAGTCTGCACAAAATGAACCGAGAATATGCAGATGCTCGTTGCGTTCGGACGGCTCAGCAGCCGTGTTGCGCAGAATGCGAGGACAAAACGCGTATAATGGCACAGATAGATTGGGCTGGTAATGATAGTCTGCTCCGTCTTTTGGCAGCGCGTGCTAGCAATAATAGTCAGTCGCGTTACATTAGAGAATTGCTCGAACTGAGTAGGCAGGATTTTGCCGATCTATCTGCTCTTTATCCGCGAGAGTCAGGCAGCCGCAGCAATCCGAACCTCATCTCTAGCGTGCCTAGCACATTCAATACCACCCTCGGGGCGTATTTTCAGAATGAGAGCGCCCTGCTAGGTGACTTGGTGAGCATACTCAATCTCGAGGACACCGCCGAGGCAAAACACATCGTGTACAATATCATTTCACGCCGCATAGAGGCGCTCGGGACTTTGGCTACCTTTGTAAATGGCGGATTTTTCGGGTAAATACATCAAAATTGCTTGGCTAGACGGCAGTTTTTGTGATATACTAGCGATATGAAAAAGAAATTGAACGTAGACGAAAATTTGGTGCGTCTTGCCCAAATTTTTGATAAAAATGGTTTTACATTGTATGTGGTCGGTGGTTTTGTGCGAAATGCTCTGATGGGCTTTTGCGAAACTGATGTCGATGTATGTAGCAGTGCGCAGGCTGCCGATGTCGAGCGAATGGCGGCGCAAAATGGCTATCACTGCGAGATGATCAACCCAAAGTTAGGCACAGTGCACATCTTTGACGCGGCGCGGACATTTGAGTACGAGCATACCACTTTTCGTGCCGAAATCTATCCCGAGGGCGGCGCGCATAGCCCCGAGCGTGTCGAGTTTGTAGACGATATCGAGGCGGACGCGAGCCGTAGGGATTTTAGCATCAATGCTATGTATTACGATATTTTGGGTAACCGAATTCTCGACTTTTATGACGGGGTAAAGTGTGTCAAAAATCACTTGGTAAAGACTGTCGAGACTCCGAGTATCGTTTTTAGCCGCGACGGCTTGCGCATTCTCAGAATGGTGCGTCTTGCCTGCGAATTGGGCTATCAGATTGAAGAGCAGACTTGGGCAGTGGCACACGATATGATTAGCCAACTCGGCGCCATTTCGCCACAACGATTTAACAAAGAGATTGTCGCGATGCTCTTCGCTGACAACAAGTACAAGGCTATTGAGAGCCGCGGTGCTCAGTGTCGCGCGGTAGAATTGCTGAGCCGCCTCGGGGCGTGGGAGTATGTCTTGACGCCTTTTTGGGCTACGCTCGATACGGCAGCAAAGGCACGGGTAGACAATATCTCTTGGTCAATGCTAGCCCTATCCCCGCCAGCGCTGCGCGTGTCTAGTTTTGTGATAGATTTGTTAGATGGGCTGGGTCAACCTCTCGAGTCGTCCAGCATCGCTCTCGTCCTAGGAGAGCAGGGGGTCAGGCTCAACAAACGCGAGGTCGCTCGCCAGACTGCAATACTGCAGGCTTTCGCCACGGTGAGACAAGGCGCACTCCTCTCGCAAAAGCAAATCCGCCTCTTTTTGCAGGCGAATTTCTCCTGCAAGGACGAACTCTTTGGGCTATTGCATATGGCTGGCATCGGGGAGGAAGTGCTGCGCGTGTACCAGCTTATGCTACTCGACCACACTCCTTTTTGCGTCGCTGATTTGGCTATCAATGGCGATGATATTTTGACAGAATTCCCTGACATTTCACCGAGCCGCTTTAGCCAAATTTTCGCCGATTTGCTCACCCTTTGCGCTACTATGCCCGAGTGCAATACGCGCGACTCTCTCCTCGACGCCATAGAGAGAATGTAGTCGTAGACTCTCATTCAACCAGTATTGACGGAAAAAATAATGATAGAGCAATCCGATAAAAAACGGATAAAATAATCTGATAAATAGAAAAAAGTCCTTTTGGGTCTTTTTTGTTTTGGGTTCGCCTATGGCGCACAGATTTCACGGGGTGCTCGCACACCTGCGCTGCGAGGTGGGTACGATGTTCGCCGTCATACAAGAGATAAGAGTAACTTGACTACGATGCAGATGCACCCCTGCATTATTTTAATAAATGGGGTCAGAGGCTCGCTCCTGCCAGTCATTCAGCGGCGGACATCGTCAGCAGTGGAATCTCTGTGAGGCTTTTGCCGAACACAAAATGAGACTGTCAGCGCATACTGCTCGAGTCTAGGGTGTAAAAAAGGATAGAGAGGGGGCTCTCTATCCGTAATGTATTCTATTACTCCCAAATTGGGTCGTCGTCATCGGCTGTAGCAGTCGCAGCAGCAGGCTGGGCTACAGGTACGTCATCCCATGGCGGTACATTGTCGAGTGGCGGCTCTGCCACATCTGTAGGTGGAGGCAGGGGGGCGTCATTGGGTGCCATATCGGTAGGCATCGGCGGGGGTGGGGTATCGTCAAAGATATCGTCACTTACGCTGTTGGTTTCGCTCAATTCTTGGGCAACTTTTGCAAAGGCGCGTCTACTCTTTTCGCTAATCGGCGGCGGAGCAGTGCTCTCTAGGCTAGCGGTATCGAGGTCGTGCGCGGTACTAGTAAAGGTAGTGGTAGCGCCATTCCAATGCATAGGGATTTCGCCCAAGGCACCGTTACGATGCTTGGCAAGTATCAAGAATGCCTGACTCTGGTCCATATCTTGATTTTTGTTGTTATCCTGATACCTACTAGGGCGGTGAATAAACATTACTATATCGGCGTCTTGCTCGATACTACCAGTCTCACGTAGGTCGCTGAGCTGTGGCTTGTGATCGCCTGTCCTAGTCTCGACTGCACGCGACAACTGTGACAGAGCGAGTACTGGTACGCCCAGTTCTTTGGCTAACACCTTGAGACTACGGCTGATCTCAGACACCTCTTGCTGACGGCTATCCGCCTTTGATTTTGCTCCGACATTCATCAGCTGCAAGTAGTCGATCATCACAAAATCTAGCCCATATGCAGGGTCATTCTTGAGACGGCGGCATTTTGACAAAATCTCTGCAGGGGTATTCATACTGCTATCATCTATAAAAATCGGCGCGTCGGCTAGCACGGATATCGCACTACGGAATCTGCGCTGCTCCTGCTCGTCCTCGAGGTCCCCGCGCAAGACTTTTGCCATATCTACGCCTGAGATACTACACGCCATCCTGCGGCTGAGCTGCTCTTTGGGCATTTCGAGAGAAAAGACGGCGCAAGACTTTTTGCACTTGACCGCCATATGCTGCACGATATTGAGGGCAAGGGCAGATTTACCGAACGAGGGGCGGGCAGCGAGTATTATTAGGTCGCCTTTTTGAAAGCCATTGGTGTAATGGTCGAGCCCCACGAGCCCTGTCTCTACGCCGCGCTTTGCATCAGGGTTTTGAAAGCACATTTCAAAATCATCTATGACTTTCTCTAGGCTGGTGCGGATATGCTCTAGGTCTGAGTGCTCAGATACCTGACTAATCTTGTAAATAGAATTTTCGGCGAACTGCAATGAGGTATTCATATCGTCGCTAGAATACGCGTCCTCGATGATCTCGCCACCTGCCTGAATGAGCTTGCGCAATACTGAATCGCGCTTTACAATATTAACATAGTACTGAAAGTTGGTCGAACTGGGCAATTTGTCCGTCAGGGTGAGTAAGTATGCCACGCCGCCCACGGCATCCAATAGCCCGCGGCTCTCTAACTCGCTAGTCAGGATAATGTGGTCAAAATATGTGTGATTTTTTTTGATAAACAGGGTCTGCATTGTGCCGAAAATTATCTGATGCTCTTTCGACAAAAAATCCTCTTCTTTGAGTTCGCTGAGGATGACGCTAGGAGCCTCTTGGCTAATTAGCACAGCGCCTAATACTGCCTGCTCTGCCTCAAAATTAAAGGGGAGTTTGCGCCCTGCTGAGACAGTCGAATTTGTGTTCTTTTGTGCCATTTTCAATTATCCTTTTGGTCTTTTTGGTTCTTTTGGGACTGAAGGGCGAGGTACTCGGCGCGCTTTCTTTTGATACGCTTTTCACGCGCTGCCTGCACAAAGTATCCCGCGACGCCCGCGCATATCAGTAGCGCTGCGTCTAGTATGGTGACGGCGAAATTGGGCAATTTGCCTGCTATTGCAAAACTGAATATCAGCACCAATGGCAGGGCGCACGCCATAGATAATATCATCGTCTTGACTACTTTTATCAAATCATTACGTGTCATTTTTACCTCGCTTTTTCTAATGCTAGCACAAATTCAACTTTTTAGCAAGTAGAAAATGTCAAGTATTTTGATTTTTTCATACGCTTATGCCTTGACTTATCTCAAAATTTGATATAAAATAAAAGAGTATTATTATTTTATTGTTTAGGAGATAATTATGTATTGGGCAGACGAAATTGCAGAACAGGTAATAGCAAAATATCCTGATGCTGAGGTTTTTACCTGCGCTAGTGGTATTAGCCCTAGTGGCGAGGTGCATATGGGTAATTTGCGCGAGGTGATCACGACTTGGTTTGTGGTCAAAGCTTTGCAAGACAGGGGCAAAAAGACGCGCTTTTTGTTCTTTTGGGACAACTTTGACGGATTGCGCAAGGTCCCTGCCGACCAAAATCAGGACTTTGTAAAATATGTCAAGTGCGCGTTAGACGACATTCCTGACCCTATGGGCTGTCACGACAGTTGGGCGAGGCACTTTGAGCAGCCTTTTGTAGAGGCTCTCGATACTCTGGGCGTGCAGGTAGAGCACGTGAGACAGTCTGAGCGCTACCTGCGTGGCGATTATGCAGACAGTATCATTTTGGCAGTGCAAAAGAGGCGCGAGATTTATGACATTATTATGAGTTTCAAGACGCAAGAGGAGAGTGCACAAGAGCGGGAGCAATATTACCCTGTGCAGGTTTACTGTCCTCAGTGTCACAAGCACACGACCACGGTGCTAGCCGACCGAGAGAATGGGGCGGTACTCGATTATGAATGTAAATGTGGCTACTCAGGCACTATTGACCTGCGTGCCGATCACAATGCAAAACTAGTGTGGAAGGCTGACTGGCCTATGCGTTGGGCGAGAGAGCACATCTGCTTTGAGCCGGGTGGCAAGGATCATAGTACCGAGGGTGGCAGTGCGCAGGTGGCTAGCGCTATCGTGGGGCCGATCTTCGGTGGTGAGGCCCCGCTATATCGCGGGTATGAGTTTATCGGTATCAAGGGCTTGAATGGCAAAATGAGTAGTAGCAAGGGTAATGTAATGACCCCTGCCAAGATGCTCAAGGTATATTCGCCTGAGATAATCTTGTGGATGTTCACTAGGTTTTTGCCAGAAAAGGCTTTTGACATTTCGCTAGACGAAGACGTGCTGCGTACCTATCACGAGTTCGACAGGATGTACGCTAGTTACATTTCGGGTGAGGCTGATGAGGTAGTGAATCGCATTATGGAGATGGCGCTATCTAGCACCAAGGGCGAATATTGTCACTGTCCTGTGAGCGCGCAAAACATTGCCGCTTTTGCACCTATTGTCAATTTTGACCTAGATATGCTGGTGAGCCTGCTAAATAAAGTGGGCGAGACCTGTACTCGTGAGCAGATCGAGGATAGATTCGAGAGGATCACCTACTGGCTCAAGAATTATTGTCCTGAGTCTATCAATACGCTTTTGGCAGATGTCAACACTGAGTTTGCTAGCATGCTCTCTAGTGAGGAGCGCGGCTGGGTAGAGGTGCTGCTAGCGTCGATACGTGATAGAGATATGGGGCAAGAGGAGATGCAGACGCTATTGTACGACATCCCAAAGATCAATGGCGAGCCAGACAAGGCTAGGCAAAAGAGATTTTTTGAGATTGTGTACAACCTGTTGTTGGGCAAGTCAAAGGGACCTAGACTGTATCTATTCTTGACTGCTATCGACAGGGACAGTCTGATAAAATTGCTGAGTATATAAATTTGGAGTGAATTATGATTGATATTAATTTGATAAGAGAAAATCCGCAGAAAGTCAAGGCTGCTCTCGCAAAGAGGGGCTTTGAGTTTGACGCAGAGGGATTTTTGCGCGTGGATGAGCAATACAGAGAGGCTCTCAATGAGATCGAGTCTCTCAAGGCTGAGCGCAACAAGGCATCTAGCCTTGTGCCGCAACTCAAAAAAGAGGGCAAGCCTGTGGACGACATTATCCTGTCTACTAGGCAATTAGGCGAGCAAATCGCAGAGAAAGAGAAGACTCTAGGTAGCATATTCGAGCAATGGCAGCAGATTCAGCTGAGCCTGCCCAATATGCCTGATGACGACATCGTCGCTGGTGGCAAAGAGGCAAACGAGCCGATCTTTACCTTCGGTACCAAGCCACAGTTTGACTTTGAGCCAAAGAGTCACATTGAGTTGTGCGAGAGCCTTGGGCTCATCGACTACGAGCGCGCGACCAAGTTGAGCGGAAATGGCTTTTGGATATACAGAGGGCTTGGCGCGCAACTAGAGTGGGCATTGCTAAACTTCTTTATCTCTGAGCATCTCAAGGACGGGTACGAGTTTGTTTTGCCGCCCGAGCTTTTGAACGAAAAGTGCGGCTTTGGGAGTGGTCAATTCCCCAAATTTGGCGAAGAGGATGTCTACTATGTTGACAAGGCTAGCAGCGACTCGATAAAGCAATTTTTGCTGCCGACCGCCGAGACCGCTATGGTCAACCTATATGCCAACGAGGTCATTCCTTTTGATCAGTTGCCACTTAGGATGTTTGCATACAGCCCTTGTTTTAGAAAAGAGGCAGGCAGTTATCGCGCCGAAGAGCGTGGTATGATACGCGGGCATCAATTCAACAAGGTAGAGATGATTAGTTATGCGCGCCCTGACCAGTCTGACGCAATGTTTGAGGAATTGGTCAACAAGGCTCAGAGTCTGGTGCAAAAGTTGGGGCTGCACTACCAGCTTTCAAAACTCGCTGCTGGTGACGTCGCTGGCACTATGGCTAGGACGTACGACATCGAGGTTTGGATACCTAGTATGGGTATTTACAAAGAGGTCAGCAGTGTGTCTAATGCGCGTACTTTTCAGGCTATCAGGAGCAATACCAAGTACAAGAATGAGCAGGGCAAAAATGCTTTTGTCCACACGCTCAATGGCTCGGGCTTGGCGACTGCACGCGTGATACCTGCCATCGTAGAGCAGTATCAAAATGCTGATGGTTCGGTGACTATCCCTGAGGTTTTGCGTCCGTTTATGGGCGGGCTGGAGAGATTGGAGCCAATCAAAAAGTAATCACTAATAAAAAAGTAAAAAGAAAAGGACGAGATAAGAGTGCCCTATGGGAGTTCACTTTGGATTTCGTCCTTTTTTAGTTATCTTGTCGCAGCGGGTGTGCGTGTAGTATTTCGTCGGGGTGGAGTAGGTGGTCGACTGCGGTGTAGATGGCGTCTAGGTTCCAGTTTGAGTCGATGGTGACTGCGCCTATGAGCGCCTCAAAGACATCTTCTTTGACCTTTTCTTCGCGGTCGATTCTGTTTTTTATGTCGCCCTTGCCCATTATCAGATATTGCGTAAAACCTAGGCTAGTGATGCATCTGGCGAGAGTTTCGCGTTTTACCAGTTCTTTTTTGAGTTCGGTGAGTTCGCCTTCCGTTTTGGTGCAGCAAAACTCCCTCAGCGTGCATTGTTCGTCGTGGGTGAATAGTGGGGCGAATTCGCCATACCTAGTGACCAATAGGCGGGTAGCCACAGCGTCTAGTGCCTGGTCACCGACGAATTCTAGTATCTCATTATCAGCGCCGCCATTCTCTAGGGCAAATGTCCTGCGCACGAATGCCTGCCGCAATAGTCCTTTGTTTTCAAAAGTGTAGCCTAGTTTGCGCTCGATGTCTAGATAATCCTCTTTTTTCATCATTACTCCTTTTTGTTGCGTTATTTCACTCGATAGATTTTTAAAAACAAAAATGAGGCAGTCCGCCTCATCTGTTACTTTCTGTTGCGTTTGCGCGCAGCCTCGCTCTTCTTTTTGCGTTTTACACTAGGCTTTTCATATGCCTCGTGCTTGCGCAAATCGCCAATGATGCCATCTTTTTGACACTTACGCTTGAATCTCTTTAAAGCGCTGTCCAAAGACTCATCCTTGCCAACAACGATCATTGTCATCTTTTCTCACCACCTTGGCTCAATATAGTTTTATTATTTTGCCATATATTTATGTATTTGTCAAGTATAAAATGCGAATTTTACAAAAAAATACAAAAAATATTAAAAAAGCAAACATATTTTCTAAAATTTTAAAAAAGGGCTTGCAATTTTAAAAATTTGTGCTAATATATATGCTAGAAATCACAAAGGAGAGTAAAATGTTAGCAAAAGTTAAAACATTGGGGCTGACTGGTATCGAGGGATTTGACCTCGTCGTCGAGGCTGATTTGAATAACGGTTTGCCAAAATTCGATATCGTAGGTTTGCCTGACACCGCAATCAAGGAGAGTAAGGAGAGAATTCGCAGCGCTATCAAAAATTCGCTGTTCAAGTTCCCTATGCTCAAGTTGACGGTCAACCTAGCCCCTGCAGACACCAAAAAAGAGGGACCCATCTATGACTTGCCAATAGCGATTGCACTAATGATTTGTACTGGTGAGATTGTTTGTCCTAATATCAATGATTACGCGTTTGTGGGCGAACTTGGGTTAGATGGCTCAGTCCGTAGGGCTCAAGGCGTTTTGCCGCTTTTGATTGCTGCTAGGTCTTTGGGGCACAAAAAGGTGTTTATTCCAGCGGAAAATGCTGTCGAGGCTAGTTTTATCGACGGGGTGGAGATATACCCCGCCAAGACGCTAGCAGATGTCGTATATCATCTAGGTGGTACTATCCCTGTGCAGCCTATTGTGCACCGCAATTTTTTTGATTTGCAGTTGCCTGTCACCGAGCAGAATGATATGTGCTATGTGCGTGGTCAGACCGCTGCCAAGAGGGCTATGGAGATCGCTGCCGCTGGTGGGCACAATTTGATGATGATTGGACCTCCGGGCGCCGGCAAGACTATGCTCGCGCGCTGTATGCCGACTATTTTGCCGGGGATGACTTTTGAAGAGGCTCTCGAGGTGACCAAGATTCACAGTATCTCAGGTATTTTGGATCCGAGTGAGGGTATCGTATGGCGCAGACCTTTCCGTTCGCCGCACCACACGACCACCGCGATTACTTTGACTGGTGGCGGTGCCAAGGCAAAACCGGGCGAGATCAGTATGGCTCACAACGGGGTACTGTTTTTGGATGAATTGCCAGAGTACAACCGCAAGACGCTAGAGACTTTGCGGCAGCCGCTCGAGGATGGTACCATTACAGTGGCTCGTGTGAATAATACTATTGAATATCCAGCGCAGTTTATGCTGCTCGCTAGTATGAACCCTTGCCCTTGCGGCAACTACGGTAGCAAGACAAAAGAATGCCGTTGCTCTCCATCGCAAATTCACAAGTATTTGGAGAAAATGAGCGGTCCTCTGATGGATAGGATTGACCTGCATATCGAGGTGGACGGAGTTTCGTATGAAGATTTGAAGGTGACTGATAGGCTAGAGGAAAAGAGCGCCGACATTCGAGAGAGAGTCAACAAGGCTAGGCGTATCCAGCTCAAGAGATTTGAGGGCACCTCGACCAAGTGTAATGCAAAAATGTCCTCAAATCAGGTCAACACTTATTGCAAGCTTGATGCAGAGAGTGAGCAACTCATCAAGGAGGCTTTTGACAAACTAAATTTGTCCGCGCGCGCATACGGCCGTGTGCTCAAGGTGGCGCGTACTATTGCGGATTTGGATGATAGCGAGAATATCGGCATTTCACACGTGGCAGAGGCTATCAGTTATCGTTCTTTGGATAAAAAGTATTGGATGTAAGTATGAAATTAATAGATAAAATCTTTATTTGGCTGTCTATGTGTGATTTGGACTTTGGCGCTTTGTATAGTCTGTTTTCTACTTATGAAAATCCCGAAGATATGTGGGCTCTAGACAAGTATGAGGGCAAGATTGTATATCAGTTGTCTGGGCGTGAGTTTAGGGATTTGATGGATGTGAGGCATAGCGGGCTATTAGACAAGGTAATTGCCGAATTGGATAGCGGCTCCAAAATAAAGTATGTGTGTATGTATCAAGACGAATATCCCGACAAATTGCGTGAATTGGATTATCCTCCATTTGTGCTATATTATGTCGGTGATTGGTCGCTAATCAATGGCAGGAATGTAGGTATTGTAGGTTCGCGTGTATGCACTCGGTATGGTAGAGAGCAGACAGAGAGATTTGCGCGAGAGTTGTGCAATGCTGGTTTTACTGTTGTCAGCGGCTTGTCCGAAGGGATTGATGCAGTCGCGCACGAAACTGCGGTCAAAAACAATGGCAAAACTATCGCGGTAGTTGCGAACGGGCTAAAGATGATTTATCCTGCTATCAATACCAATCTCGCTCGCGACATTGCAAAGAGTGGTGGATTATTAGTGACCGAGTTTTATCCCGACTATGTCCCAAAAAGTTTTGCTTTTGTGCGTAGGAATAGGATAATAGCCGCCCTTTGCGAGGGTGTGTTGGTGACTGAGGCTCGTAGAGATAGTGGCGCATTGCATACGGTCAATTTTGCTACCGATTTGTCTCGAGAGGTGTTTGCGCTACCGGGTAACTGCAATAGCACCGCTAGCCAAGGTACCAATGACCTTATCAAGCATTTTGGTTCTACCTGTGTGACCGAGCCCCAAGAGATTGTCGATAGGCTCAATGATCAGGTGGCACTGTGCGAGTTGATTAACCAAAATCAGCGTCCGATTAGCCGTGTGGATAGGACTATGAACCTTCGTGAGGAAGAGAGTAGTGTGCTAGAAATTGTGCGCGATGAGGACGCTCATCTCGACGAAATTGCAAAAATTTTGAATTTTGATACCAAAAAGTTGCTCGGATTGTTGACATTAATGGAAATTCGTGGTTTAATTAAAAAACTACCGGGTAATTTTTATGCAAGGAAGGATTGAATATGTTTAGTACTATTGCACCTATTGTTGTTTGCTTGTTTGTTGGATTTGCCGTCCTCAAATGGCTTGCAGAAAAATAGACTCGGGGTTAGGAGGGTTTATGAAATTAGTTGTCATCGAGGGTCCAGGTAAGCGTGCTACTATCAAAAAGTATCTTGGCGAAGACTATGAGGTTTTTGCGACCAAGGGACATGTCAGAGACTTGCCTGTTCACGGCTTCGGTGTGGATATCAATAATAACTTTTCACCAGAGTATGAGATTTTGCCAGACAAAAAAGATGTGGTCAAGTCGCTAGAGAGTATCGCTAGCAAGGCGCAGCAGATTTTGCTCGCGACCGACCCTGATAGAGAGGGAGAGGCGATTTCTTGGCACGTCGCGCACGTGCTCAATCTCAATCCCAATGACAATATTCGTATTGAGTTCAACGAGATTTCCAAGAACGCGGTGCAAAAGGCTATTCAGCAGCCTAGGGCGCTTGATTTGCGACTGGTAGACGCTCAGCAGACGCGTAGGATATTAGATAGGATAGTGGGTTACAAGTTGTCGCCAATTCTGTGCAAGCGCATTCAGCCCAAACTCAGTGCGGGGCGTGTGCAGTCGGTAACGCTCAAATTGGTGGTAGAGCGTGAGCGTGAGATTGTCAATTTCAAGCCAGAGGAATGGTGGGCTGTCAATGCCACCTTGTCAAAGCACGGTGACAAGGCACAGTCGTTTAAGGCTGCCTTGCTCAACAAGAATAACAAAAAGTACAAGATTGCCAACGAGCAGGAGAAAGATGCCTTTTTATCAGATATTGCCGACCAGCCGTGGAGCATCGCCAATATCAAAAAGAGTGTGACCAAGTCGCATCCGCCTGCTCCTTATATTACCAGTAGTATGCAGCAGGACGCGCTCAACAAAATGGGTATGTCGCTCAAGCGTACTACTCAATCGGCGCAGAATCTCTACGAGGGTGTAGAGTTGCCGGGCAAGGGCAAGACGGCGCTCATTACCTACATCCGTACCGACTCAGTGCGTGTTTCGCCTGAGGCTCAAAAAATGGCAAAGGATTATATTATCCAAAAATTCGGTGCCAATTATTATCCAGAGACGCCTAATGTGTACAAATCAAAAAAATCTGCTCAAGATGCCCACGAGGCGATTAGACCTATATATATAGATATTACGCCTGATAGCGTCAAGGGGCACATTCCCGAGGATAATTACAAGTTGTACAAGCTTATCTATGAGCGATTCTTGGCGAGTCAGATGAGTAGCGCTACTTACAATTCTGTTTCGGTCGATGTGGCGGTCAAGGACTATACCTTTAGGGCGACTGGTCGTACGCCAGTGTTTGACGGTTTTACTAGGTTGTATCAAGAGTATGTCCCAAAAGATAAAGAAAAGGACGAGTCTGCTCAAGCACACATTCCTGCGCTCTCTGAGGGAGAAGTAGTGGATTTGTTAGGGCTCAAGACGGAGCAAAAATTTACCAAGCCACCTGCGCGCTATACCGAGGCTAGCCTTGTCAAGGCAATGGAAGAAAAGGGTATCGGTCGTCCTGCTACGTATACGCCTACGATTTCGGTGTTGTTTAATAGAAAATATGTTGAGAACGAGGGCAAGGCTATCCGCCCGACCGAACTGGGTTTTGCTGTGACTGATTTGCTAGTGGAGCATTTCCCTGATGTGATGAATATCGGCTTTACTGCGGATATGGAGTCGGACTTGGACGAAATCGCTGACGGCGAAAAGGACTGGCATCAGGTTTTGGAGACCTTTTATGCAGGTTTCAAAAAGCAGATGGATGCAGCGACTGACGCTTTGATTTCTGCTGTCGAGCCTACCGAAGAGATTTGTGACAAATGTGGTAGCGCAATGGTTATCCGTACGGGTAGGTACGGTAGATTTATGTGCTGCAGCAATTACCCAAGTTGCAAGAATATCAAGAATATTCGGACGGAGCTCGCTGGCGGCACTCCCGCAGAGGATACGGATGAGGTTTGCCCTGAATGTGGGGCAAAAATGGTGATCCGCACTGGCAAGTATGGCAAGTTTTTGGCTTGTAGCAATTATCCGACATGTACTTTCAAGCGTAATATTGACGGCGGGTCTCCTGCAAAAGAGACCGATATTGTTTGCGACAAATGCGGTCACAAAATGGTAGAGCGTACAGGCAAATATGGCAAATTTTTGTCGTGCAGCAATTACCCTGAGTGCAAGAATAGTATGAAGATTAATGCTGCTGGCGAAGCGGTTCCTAATGCGAATGACACTTTGCAAGAGGGGGGCGCTTGCCCAAAATGTGGCAGCCCGCTAGTCATCAAGACTGGCAAGTATGGTAAGTTCTTGGCGTGCAGCGATTATCCTAATTGTGATTTTATCAAGAACAATCGTGCAGCCACTCCGCCCAAAGAGACGGATGAAATTTGCGAAAAGTGTGGCGGCAAAATGGTAGAGAGGATGGGCAGGTATGGCAAATTTTTGTCGTGCAGCAATTACCCAAATTGCAAAAATCTCAAGCCTTTGCCAAAGACGGAAAATTCACAATCAGAAAAAGTGGAGAATTGATATTGAAAAAAGTTTGTGTTATAGGAGCGGGACTCGCGGGGTGTGAGGCTGCATTGCAATTAGCAAAGGCAGGAGTCTATGTGGATTTGTACGAGATGAAGCCTACTCAATATTCACCCGCGCATCACAATCCCGATTTTGCCGAGTTGGTTTGCTCCAATTCGCTCAAATCAGATACTTTAGATTTTGCGACAGGTCTGCTCAAGGCAGAGATGCGGGCGCTCGACTGTGAATTGCTAAAATGCGCGAGAGCGAGTGCCTTGCCATCCACTCAGGCGCTCACTGTCGACAGGGAAAAGTTTAGTCGGCTGGTGACCGAAGAGGTGCGCGCCAATCCTTATATCAATATTATCAATCAAGAGGTAGTTTCCTTTTGTCAGACCGACCCGATTATAGTCGCCGCAGGACCTCTATGCAGTGACAAATTGTCAGATTTTTTGGGTAGTTTGATTGGCGAAAAGTTATATTTTTATGACGCGGTCGCACCTATTGTCAGTGGCGAAAGCATCGACTACGATTTTGCTTATGAGGCGGATGAGGGGTATATCAACTGTCCGATGGCAAAAGGCGAATATGTCGACTTTTGCGAGGCTCTGCAGAATGCGCAAAGAGTGGAGTTGCACCAGTTTGAAAAGGAAATCAATTTTGAGGCGTGTCTGCCTATCGAGGTAATGGCAAAGCGCGGATTCGATGTAATGCGTTGTGGTCCGCTCAAGCCAACTCGATTTGATGCTCCAGAAACGTATGCTGTGGTGCAGTTGCGTAAGGAAAATCTCGAGGGGACTATGTACAACCTCGTCGGTTTCCAGACGAATTTGACTTTCCCTGCGCAACGCGAAGTTTTCTCAAAAATCCCCGCACTCAAGAAGGCTGAATGGTTGCGATTTGGGGTAATGCATAGGAATACTTATATCAACGCGCCCAAATATCTCAACAAGTTTTTTCAACTCAAGAGTCAGCCCAACATATTTTTTGCAGGGCAGATTAGTGGGGTAGAAGGTTATATCGAATCTGTCGCAAGCGGTTTACTTTGTGCGATAAATATGATAAAATATATCGACTCCCAGCCTTTGGTAGATTGTACTACCGAGACATGTTTAGGTGCTATGCAAAATTATTTGCTCTGCGGTAGTACAAATAATTTTCAGCCAATGCACATAAACTGGGGGTTGATAAAGCCGATTGACGCGCCCAAACAAGACAAGAAAAAGCGTCTTGCGGAGCGCGCTTTGGCGAAAATTGCTAATTTGAGGGAGAGATATAATATATGATAAGTATGAAAGGGACGACTATTGTTGCCTGCCGCAGGAATGGCAAGACCGTCATCGGGGCAGATAGTCAGGCGACTCTAGACACTATGGTTTTTAAGGACGGTGTCAAAAAGTTGCACAGGATTTATAATGACAAGGTCATCGTTGGTATGGCTGGTACAGTCAGTCATAATTTGGCGGTGTTGCGCCTTTTGGAGGAAAATCTCAACAAGTATTCGGGCAATTTGCAGCGTGCTTTGGTAGAGATTTCTAATAATTGGCAAAATGCCAACTCGATGCACCCGAACCTCGAGGTTATGATGGTAATCGCGGACAAAGACGACATTTTTGTATTTATGGGTGACGGTATGGTTTGCCGCCCTAGTGATGAGTTTACCTCGGTCGGGTCAGGCAGTCACTATGCCCTAGGTGCTTTGCGTGCCTTGTACGATAATACAAAATTGTCTGCTCGCGATATGGTAGAAAAAGCGCTCGATGTCGCTGGTGATTATTGCATTTACACCAACAAGCATTTCTTCTTTGAGGAGGTAGAGTAATATGGAATTGTTGACCCCAAAAGAAATCGTTGCCGAACTTGACAAATACATTATTGGTCAAGACAAGGCAAAACGCGCGGTCGCTGTCGCTTTGCGCAATCGTTACCGCCGTAGCAAACTCCCAGAGAGCCTTAGGGAGGATATTACGCCCAAAAATATTTTGATGAAAGGTCCTACTGGTGTCGGTAAGACGGAGATCGCTAGGCGTTTGGCAAAGATTGTGCATGCGCCTTTTGTCAAGGTCGAGGCGACAAAATACACCGAGGTCGGTTATGTCGGGCGCGATGTAGAGAGTATGATCAGAGATTTGGTCGAGACCTCTATTCGCTTGGTTCGAGATGAAAAGTTTGAGGAGGTCAAGGCTACCGCGACCAATAATGCCAACAAAAAAATTCGTGATTTGTTGATGCGCAATAGCAAAGCCAAGGCCACTGCCAAGCAGACGACTTCTACCGAAAAACTGGATGACAGTACGGTAGAAATCGTGGTAGAGGACGCCGACAACAAAAAGAGTGCAGACACTCTCCTCATGGAGGTCGAGCAAGGCAAGCACGACAACGAGTATGTCGAGGTAGAGATGACGGAAGCGCCAAAGATGATTGAGATTATCCCAGGCGCTCCTGACTCTAATATAAATGATATGCTGGATGGCTTTTTGCCCAAGCGCAAAAAGGTGCGCAAAATTACTGTCGCTCAGGCTAGACGCAATTTTGTCAACGACGAGAGTAGTAGACTCATTGATTTGGACGCTGTAAACGAAGAGGGTATCCGCAGAGCGGAGCAAGAAGGCATCATCTTTATTGACGAGATTGACAAAATCACTATTTCTCGTGGCAACGGCAGCGGCCCTGACGTTTCTCGTGAGGGTGTCCAGCGCGATATTTTGCCATTTGTCGAGGGGTGTACCGTCAACACAAAGTACGGACTCATCAAGACTGATTACATTTTGTTTATCGCGGCTGGTGCTTTTCACATTGCCAAAATGGAGGATTTGATTCCTGAATTGCAGGGGCGTTTCCCAATTCGCGTGGAACTTGAGAACTTGACCGCAAAGGACTTTTATAATATTTTGACGCAACCTAAGAATGCTATTACTATGCAGCAGGCTGAATTGCTCAAAGTCGACAATATAGATTTGCATTTTGAAAAGGACGCGTTGCAAGAGATTGCTAGGATCGCCGAGTTGGAGAACGAAAATCAAGAGAATATCGGTGCGCGCAGACTGCACACCATTATGGAGGCGCTGCTCAACGATATTAGTTTTGAGGCGGATGGTAATTACCCGATGAGCAAGGTGGTCATTACCAAGGATTTGGTGCAAAAAGTACTCGCTTCATCGGTAAAGCAGTACGACATCACCAAATATATAATGTAATAGGAGGTAAAATTGAGCAAAGATATGTCTCCCGTTAGGGGTACAAAGGATTATTTGCCAAAAGAAATGGCAATGCGCGAAGAGGTCAAGGCAAAAATTGTCAGGGCTTATCAGAGTTTCGGTTTTATGCAAATTGGGACGCCAATTTTGGAGAATATCGACAACTTGTTGGGGAGCGATGGCGGGGAAAATCTAAAGTTGATTTTCAAAGTTTTAAAGCGTGGCGAAAAATTGGATTTGACCAAGCCCAACCTGTGCGAAAGGGATATTGTAGACATCGGGCTAAAATATGACCAAACTGTGCCATTGGCTAGGCTGTATGCCAACAATCAAAATGTTTTGCCAAGTCCTTTCAAGTCAATTCAGATTGACTCTTCTTTCCGCGCGGATAGACCTCAGATGGGGCGCAATCGTCAGTTTACTCAATGCGACATTGATATTTTGGGCGACCCTAGCATCAATGCTGAGATTGATATTCTCAACACCACTGCCAAGACTTTTGAGGCACTGGGCTTTGAGGATATCGTAGCAAAGGTCAACGACAGACGAATTTTGTCTGACTTGATATCTGGGGCTGGCTTTTCGGCAGAGCAAGAGAAAGAGGTCTGCATTTGCCTCGACAAAATGGACAAATTGGGACTGCCGGGCGTAAGTGAGGAGATGTTGGAGAGAGGTTTTGACGCGGCGAATACCCAAGTATTGCTTGGGCGCATTTCTGACATTGTGTCGAGTGGTGACAAGTATGCCGACATTTTGCTCGCTTTGGGCGTCCGCTGCGAGGTTGTTCGTGATGTGCAAAAGATTTTGGATAGCGTGAATGCGCTCTCAACGGGCAAATTTGAGGCGAAATTTGACATTTCTATCGTGCGCGGGCAAAATTATTACACCGGGCTAGTCTATGAATTTTACTTGCCGGGGTTGTCGGGCGCTTGCGCTGGCGGCGGAAGATATGACGATATGATAGGCAAAATGGTGGGCAAGCCTGTGCCGGCTGTCGGGCTGGGGCTGGGTTTTGAGCCGACCTGCATTCTGTATGCGCAAAAAAATCAAGACAAATCACCCGCGACTCCAGTTCTGGCGGTTTTGTATAGCGGGGATGATGATTTTGTAGCAGTGCTAAAGTTTGTGCAATCGGTCAACAAAGAGCAGAATGCTTCTGCAATTCTTGCGAAAAAGAACCTGTCACATCAGCTCGATGTGCTAAAAGAAAATGGCTATACGCATTTTTGCATCTTTGGCGATAATTTAATTAAACCAATTACGCAAAAATAATTTGTATTTTTTATATATTGTGATATAATATATTTAGACTTTTGATAAGGAGAAACAAAATGGCTATTGTACATATTACAAAAGAGAATTTTAGAGAAGTGATCAACAGCGACAAGTTGGTGCTGGTGGACTTTTTCGCGACATGGTGCGGTCCTTGCAAAATGCTTGGCCCTATCGTTGAGCAGATTTCAGAAGAGCGTGACGACGTGATTATCGCAAAATGCGATATTGACGAGTGTATGGATTTTGCCCAAGAATTCGGCATTATGAGTGTGCCTACTATGATTTTATTCAAAAAGGGTGCCGAGGTTGCAAAAGAAATCGGACTAAAAACAAAAGATTATATTATCAATGTTATTGAGGCTAATCTGTAATTTTTGAGCAGTCAAATAGTGTTGACTGCTTTGTTTTTGATACTTTGCTATTGACTATAATCGCATTTCGTGATATAATAGAATAGTTAAAATGTCAAAAAAGGAGAGAACGATGAACAAAATTTATATGGATAACGCTGCGACCACGCCTCTGTCTAGCGATGTGCTGGCAGAGATGATGCCTGTTTTGACGGGCGGTTTTGGCAATCCAAACAGTCTGCATTCATTCGGGCGCGAGGCAAAGCAATATGTAGATATCGCGCGCGCTCGTGTAGCCAAGGGATTGGGCTGTGATGAAGAAGAGGTTTATTTTACCAGTGGCGCGACCGAGGCAAACAACTGGGCTATTAGTGGAATTGCCAAGGCATATAGGCACAAGGGCAACCACATTATCACATCAAAGATTGAGCATCCTAGCATTCTAGAAACTTGCAAAAAGATGGAGCGCGAGGGCTATAGGGTCACATATTTGGATGTCGATGAGTCGGGTTTTGTGCGCATTGACCAGTTGCTGCACTATTTGAGTTCTGATACAATTTTGGTGTCGATTATGGCAGCCAACAACGAGGTCGGGACTATTCAGAATTTGCAGACGATTGCCAATATTGTCAAAGAAAAGGATGTTATTTTTCATACCGACGCGACCCAAGCTGTGGGTGCGATTACTCTCAATGTCCACGAGATGGGCATCGATGCTCTGAGTTTGTCAGGGCACAAGCTTAATGGTCCAAAAGGTGTCGGCGCGTTGTATGTGAGCAACAAGATTTTGATTACTCCATTTATGAATGGCGGTGAGCAAGAGTATGGTTTGCGTGCAGGTACTACCAATGTCGCTGGTGTTGTAGGGCTAGGCAAGGCGGTCGAGATTGCGACTCGTGATATTTTGGCTAATAGCAAAAAATTGCGTACTTTGAGAGATTACTTTATTAGTCAAGTCGAGCAAAAAATCGAGTTGACTTACCTCAACGGGCACAATATTCAGAGGCTGCCTAATAATATCAATATGTCTTTTGGTATGGTGGACGGTGAGAGCCTGTTGTGTATGCTGGATCTCAATGGCATCGCGGTGAGCACGGGGTCTGCCTGCTCATCTGGCTCTACTGAGGCTAGCCACGTTTTGACTGCTATGGGTGTGCCAAAAGATTTGGCTCAGGGCGCTGTGAGGTTTTCTATTAGCAAGTCGACGACTCAAGAAGAAGTGGATTATGTTGTAGAAAAATTGGTGGAGTGCGTAGAGAAATTGCGCAAGATTTCTGCAATGCAAAAAACTCAAGTGGGCAAGGGGGAGTAGCATATGTATAACGAAAAAATTATGACAGTTTTGCAAAATCCCCAAAATGTCGGCATTATCAAGGGCGCAAATGCCGTGGGCAAGGCGTGTAGCGATGTTTGTAGCGACATTCTAAAGTTCTATTTTCTGATCGAGAATGGCGTGGTCGCCGATGCCAAGTTTAAGACATTCGGTGGTTCGGCGCTCATCGCGGTTGCGTCGGTGACTACCTGCCTCGTAGAGGGGAGGACGGTAGATGAGTTGCTGGCTTTTGACACGAATGAAATTTTGCAGGTGCTAGGCGCGTTGCCGAGCAAAAAGGGTTATTGCTTGGGGCTTGTTAAGCAGGCGCTCAATAGCGCTGTGGCAGATTATTACAAGAGACTCGAAAAAGAACAGCAGAATCTCGATTGATTGAGGTATTCTAATGAAAGCAGATAAAAAATATACATTGCTAAAAGATGAATTTGTCAAATTATCAAATGGAACAAAGTTGTACCGCATTATGGCGCTGCGCGATATTTTGTCGGATAGGCTGATGGTGTTGGCCGGGCAAAAGGGCGGCTTTGTCGAGAGTGAGCGCAATCTGTCTCAGAGTGGCGACTCTTGGGTTTTTGACGGATGCGTTGTCCGTGAAAACGCCTTTGTCTGTATGGACGCTATTATAAAAGGCAAGAGCGAGATTTGGGGCGAGGCGTATATTACGGGTAGCGCTGTGGTCAAAAATTGCGCGATTTGCAAAAATTCTATCGTCGCTGATACCTGCGTAATGAACGACTGCGGCATATCCAATAGTGGCAAGTATTTTGGCGAGAGGATTTTTGACGGCGTGCAGACTGGCGATATTGGTGACGCTGCTAGTCAGTCAAAATATGGAGAGGTATTCGATTCTGCTCGTGCTATGGAGAGATAATTGACATTTTTTTCCTTCTTTAAATTATAAAAAATTACACAAAATAATTTTGAAAAGGAGGAAAAAATATGTGCGATGGTATTTTGGTCGGGATGATGCTGGGCGCTGTCGCTGGTGCCATCATTGTTCAGACTTGCAAGCCTGCTCGTGATGCAATCGAGAAAGGTAAAGAAAAGTTGAAAGAAAAAGTTGCAAAATTATAAAAATAGGGGGCAAATCGGATTTTTTTGATTTGCTCCTTTGTTTTTGGAAGGGAAAAATGAACACAAAATTTACTTTGGATAAAAAGGATTATAGAATAGAAGAGGACGGCACTGTGGTATACCGCATTAGGGCGCTGAATGGGTTCCACTCGCAGATTGGGTATATCCCTGCAGGCGCCTACGGCGGCTATGTCGAAAAAGAGGCGAATTTGAGCAAACTCCGCACTTGTTGGATAGACAAAGATAGCGTGGTCAAAGGCGATGCTCTGATTGCGAGCGAGGCGATGGTGATCGGCAGCACGGTCGATGGCAAGGCGACCGTCGGGGACAAGGCGTGCGTGGTCAATTCTTATATTTCGGATTACGCAGTCGTGACAGGGCGCGCTGTTGTGCTAGGTTCTATGGTGACTCGGGACGCTGTGATTTCTGGGATGACTAGGCTGTACAAGTCGCATGTTTGCGGCGATGCGTGTGTATTTGAGAAAAAGTGCCTCGATAACGTGGTCGTGGATAACTGCGTAGGCTCATTTTATAATAGCGAAAAAGATAGTCGCGCGTTGTGCACACACAAGTATACTTTGATTCCACTGGGCAGAGAATTAAGCGGACTGTATAGACTGCGCGCTAATATCGACATAGATAATTTTTGCGCTAGTATCGGCGAATACAGATATATCCAAAGCGGGACTCTTGGCGGAATCGTGAGTGGCGTGCACAATCTATCTAGGTTCGGGCAATGTTGGATCGATTATGACGCAATGGTCATTGGCGATGCGAGCGTACACGACTATGCGTTTGTGACTGGGCATTCAGTAGTACATGGTAATGCGGTTGTTTGCGGCGGCGCGCTGGTGGATGATTGCGAATTAAAGCAAAATGCTTATGTTGCGGGTAAAGCTATGATAAAAGGGCTGACTATAGGTGGCAAAGCGCGAGTTTTTGGTGCGGCTGAGTGTAGCCAAGAGGATGTCTCTATCACGCCGGACAACTCGCACAATGTCCAAAAGAAGGATTTCGGGCTCAAGCAAGAGCAAGAGTTTTGCGACGATGAGCAAAAGTATGCAGAGCAATATAGATAATTTTTTGGAAAAAATTGCATAAAAGTTTGCTTTAATTTTAATAATATGGTATTATAGTGTAACAAATCTTTTGTTTCGAGGGTGAATATGTCTAGGAAAATGGGTTTAGACTTGGGTAATGTAAATATTGGTATTGCTTTTAGCGACCCATTGGGGATGTTTGCTAGCGGTTTTGTGAATTATCGCAGGCGCGAGTTGGGACAAGATTTGCAATATATTGCCGATTTGGCGGCGGAAAAGCAAGTGGATACCATCGTTGTCGGGCTGCCCAAGAATATGGACGGCACGGACGGCGAACGCGTGCAGTTTACCTATGACTTTTGCGACGAACTAAAAAAATTCACCTCTATTCCTATCGTGTACCAAGACGAGCGTTTGACGACTGTCAGTGCGGAAAAGTTGCTCATCAGTGCCGATGTCAGGAGGGAAAAACGCAAGACTGTCATTGATGAGGTGGCTGCGAGTATCATCTTGCAGAGCTATTTGGACAAGAAAATTTAATTAAGGAGCGTCTATTATTATGGCAAAAAATGAAGAAATGGATAACCCAATTTTGAAGTTGTTGGACCCTGAGAACAGTGATCCAATCGTGCTTTTTGACGAGAACGAAAAGCCTGTTAGTTTTGAGCAAATTGCTCTGATTCCTTTTCAGGAAAAACTTTACGCAATCCTAAAACCTATTGAGAAAATGGATGGCGTGGCTGACGATGAGGCGATCGTATTCTCTTTTGAAGAGGATGACTCTAGTGAAGACCAACTGTTGGTAGTAGAAGAGAACGACACTATCATTGATGAAGTGTTTGCTATTTACAACAAGTTGTTGGACGAGCAGGGTGCTGCTGCCGAATAAAAATTGCCCAAATATTGGGCTTTTTTTGTTCTCAAAACGGGGCAAAAGGAAAAGAAAATTAAGCGAAAAAATTATCCAAAAATTTTTGAAAAAAGTTTGATTTTTGCCTTGCTTTATTGTAAATAATATGATATAATAAATGCCGTTGAAATACACACCGTCGGCTATTTTTGGCACCGTTGCCACTTTTTTGTGGTTGAGCCAAGGAGTTTTGACGCTGGCGGGAGGAACAAAAACGAATTTAAGGAGGATTATCCAAGTGTCAATTTCAATTAAACAGTTGCTCGAGGCTGGTGTTCAGTTTGGTCACCCAACCAGACAATGGAACCCAAAGATGGGCAAATACATTTTTTGTGCTCGCAACGATACTCACATTATCGATTTGGAGCAATCAGTAGTTTTGGTACAGCAGGCTTATGACTACGTAAGAGATATGGTAGCCGCTGGCAAGACTGTGCTGTTTGTCGGCACCAAAAAGCAGGCATGCGACGCTGTCAAAGAAGAGGCTGAGCGTTGTGGTATGTACTACGTAAACACTCGTTGGTTGGGTGGTACTCTCACCAATTTCAAGACTATTAGGTCTAGAGTAGACAGACTCGCAAAATTAAACAAGATGGAGCAGACTGGCGAATTTGAGTTCTTCCCAAAGAAAGAAGTGCTCAAGATGAAGGCAGAGCGCGACAAGTTGGAGAAAAACTTGGGCGGTATCAAGGATATGACTAGTTTGCCGGGGTTGTTGTTTGTCGTTGACCTCAAGAAAGAGCACATCGCGATCAAAGAGGCTCGTGCTCTCGGTATCCCTGTAGTAGGTCTAGTTGACACCAACTGTGACCCAACACTTGTTGATGTTGTTATCCCTGGTAACGACGACGCAATTCGCTCTGTTCGCTTGATCGCTGAGGCGATTGCCAATGCTGTAATTGAGGCAAAATGTGGCAATGTTCCAGAGACTCAAGAAGAAGCCATAGAGGTTACCGAAGAGGTAAACGAGGACGGCGAGACTGTAGCAAAGAAAGTTTTTAAGAAGAAAGAAGAAGTTAAAGAAGAGAAAGTAGATGCTAGCGAAGAGCAGAGTGCTGCTCAAGAGCCGGCAGATGCTCCTGTGAAAAAGACTAGAGCAAAGAAAGTTGTAAAAGAGGAAGAATCTGCACAATAATGCTAAATAATAAGGAGTAAAATTATGAGTTTAACTGACGACATAAAGACTTTGCGCGCTCGTACCCAGGCGGGTATGATGGATTGCAAGAATGCCTTGGAGGCAAACGGCGGCGATATGGATAAGGCTGCTCAGTGGTTGAGAGAGAAGGGTATGGCTGCGGCTGCCAAAAAAGAGGGCAGGATTGCGTCAGAAGGTATCGTGGAATGCTACATTCATATGGGTGGTAAGATCGGTGTTATGGTTGAATTGAACTGTGAGACTGACTTTGTAGCCAAGGGTGAGCCATTCAAAGAGTTGGCGCATAACATCGCTATGCAGATTGCAGCGTACAAGCCACTATATGTGAGTGCGAAGGATGTAGACCAAGAGGCTCTCGACAACGAGCGCAAGGTTTACCTTGCTCAAGCCATCAACGAAGGCAAGCCTGAGCAAGTCGCACAAAAGATTGTAGACGGTCGTATTCAAAAGTTCTACAAAGAAGTTTGCTTGCTTGACCAAGAGTACTTTAGAGATTCTTCAAAGAGTATTCAAGACTTGATTAACGAGTCAATCTTGTCAATCGGTGAAAAGATTACAGTTCGTCGTTTCGTTCGTTATGAGATGGGCGAGGGTCTGGAAAAAAGAGTAGACAACTTTGCAGAAGAGGTCGCTAAACAGGCGGCAGGTCAATAATTGACAAAAAATAGAGGACTTTTGATAGTCTTCTATTTTTTTTGTAAAAAACATTTGCCAAAAATGCAAATTACTAGTAAAATATGTATATACTAATATTTAGGAGTGAAAAATGTTAAGTGAATATGATTCTAACTTGTATGACGCTTTGAGTACAAGTCTGCAAAAAAATTTGGACCACTTTAATTCGGAATTGAATTCAGTGAGGGCTGGTAGGGCAAATCCTAGACTTTTGGACAAAATTATGGTTGACTACTACGGTACTATGACCCCGCTCAACCAAATGGCGAATATTAGCGCGCCTGACCCTCGCACTATCGCGGTGTCTCTATGGGATATCAGTATGCTCAAAGAAGCGCTCAAGGCGATCCAGTCTAGCGATCTGGGGCTCAACCCTAGCGACGATGGGAAAGTTATTAGGCTATTCGTCCCAGCACCTACCGAAGAGCGTAGACTAGAGTTGGTCAAGATGATCAAAAAATTTGCCGAAGATACGCGCGTAAATATGCGTAACGGTCGCAGGGATTGTCTGGATGAATTCAAAAAACTAAAGAAAGATGCCAAGATTACCGAGGACGACCTAAAGACTGCGGAGAATGAGGTGCAGAAAATTCTCAACAAGTTCATTGATAAGGTCGAGGTCGCGCTCAAAGGCAAGGAAAAAGAGATTACAGAAGTTTGATAATGCAATTCGCGTGCGTGCGTTGCATATATAAATTTGAGTTTATTTTTGTGAATATGTGTAATAATAGATAAAAGGGGTAAAAATGCAGGCTAAAAAAATCAAAATTAACAAGCACTTGGATTTGACGCGTTTGCCCCAGCATATTGCAATAATTATGGACGGTAACGGGCGTTGGGCTACTCGTAGAGGGTTGCCACGAAATTTTGGGCATAAGGCTGGTTGCGAAAATCTCAAAAAAATTGTGGAGCATATTTATGATTTGGGTATCAAGTGTGCTACGTTTTTTGTGTTTTCGACAGAGAATTGGCGCCGTCCGAAAGAAGAAATTGACGGGATTTTTGACGTGGTCCGTGATTATATCGAGGAGGACGGGCAGGAGTTTGTGCAAAGAGGGGCAAAAGTAGTCGTTTCTGGCGATTATAAAAAATTGCCTAGCGATATCGTAGAGGCTTTTGACGACCTAATCGAAAAGACTAAGGACGGCACGCGCTTTACCTTGAATTTGGCAGTAAACTACGGCGCTCGGGATGAACTTTTGCGCGCAGTTCGCTTGGCAAACGAGGCTGGAGTGGAGTTGACTAGTCCTGATGACCTAGAGCAGTTTTTGTATACGGCTGGGCTGCCTGATGTGGATTTTGTCATCCGCACAAGTGGTGAGATGCGCCTGAGTAATTTTATGCTGTGGCAGTTGAGTTATAGTGAGTTATATTTTACAAAGACTTTTTGGCCATCGTTTACGCCAAAGGAGTTGCAAAAAGCCCTCATCAATTTTCAGAATAGAAAAAGGCGTTTCGGCGCTGTGTAAACAATAGGAGAAAATTATGGAAAATAAAGACGTAAAAGTTACCAACACTCCAGCGAATTTTTTACCTAGGATTATTTGGGGCGGAATTATTTTGGTCGTGCTAGTCGGGTTTTTCGCCCTGAGGCTGTTGAGTGAATACGTGTTTGATGTGTTTTTGGCTGCGTTGATTATTATATCGGCTCTCGAGGTCGAAAATGTCTTGCACAAAATGAATAGACCGACACATACCGTGGCGGTAGCACTTTATCCGATATTGTGCTTTGCGGGCATCATTGTTGCTGCGAATGCAGGTTTTAATGCAGGGATTGCGTTGCTAATAGTTATTTTGGCGATGGTCGCTCTGGGAGTTGTGCTATTCGCATACCCGCTGATTTTTGTAAAATTAGGCAAAAAAGCAAAAGAAAGAGATGGTTTTGAAGGTTCGCTACTGTACTACTCATTCAGCAGAATGATAAACACTCTCTTTGTGTGCTTGTGGCCGACGCTGTTCTTTAGTTTTGCATTCATTCTCAACCACTACAATGCGTTGAGCGATTCTAGTTATATTGCGGCGTTCTGTACTCCAGAAATGGGGGTAGACTTTGGATTGTTTGCGCTTGTGTTCTTGTTTGCGACCACTATGACTGCAGACACTTGCGCTATGCTTTCTGGCAGATTTATCGGTGGACCAAAGATAAGCCTCAGCAAACTCGGTCCCGGCAAATCTTGGACAGGCCTAGTAGGAGGGATCGTCGGCGCGTGCCTAATGGGTATGATTGTCTACTTTATTTTCAATGCATTCCACGGATACAATGTGTTGTTTAATTCGCTAAACTACAATGCGGGCACATTCTTGCTCGGCGGCCTATTCTGCGGAATATTCAATATGGCAGGCGATATCTTTAGTTCATTCTTCAAGCGCCGTGCGGTTATCAAAGATTTTAGTCAACTCATCCCCGGGCACGGTGGGATAATGGACAGATGCAATGGCTTGCTAATGAATTCGGTATTCGTATTCGTATTCTTTATCATATTGTTCGGTTAATCTGAATAAATTTATGTGCGGGCTCAAAACCCGCACTACTTTTTGTAGGGAGGTATTCGTGATAGCATTGTTGGCTAGTTTTGCTAGTGTAATGACTACGATTGGCTATATCGTTTTGGCGCTTGTCGTGCTGCTCGTGATGATAACCATTCACGAGGCGGGGCATTACACATTCGGTAAAATATTCAAGTTCAAGATAAATGAGTTTTCTATCGGTTTTGGTAAGGCGATTTTCAAGAAAAAACTCAAGTCCGGTGAGGATTTTAGTATCAGAATAATCCCTCTCGGCGGTTATTGTGCTTTCGCTGGTGAGGATGAGGACGAAACCGACCCAAACGCTTTTAACAATAAGGCGCCGTGGAAGCGGCTGATTGTGCAATTCGGTGGTGTGCTGTTTAACTTTTTGTCCGCTATTATCTTTGCATTTATCCTGCTGCTCGCTTTTGGATACGACGTGCCAAAAGTTAGCGAAGTCAACCCCAATTTTCAAGAGGCAGGGGTGCTCCAGACCAATGACATAATCCGCGAAATCGACGACACAAGAGTGGATTTTGTCACAGGCAACACTGCCAACAAGTTGCTCAATTCCTTTTATACCGATATGACTGCGGAAGAAAAGGCGCTGGGTGAGGCTGCGAATATCGAGGGGAAGGACTACACAAAATACACCAATCTCCCGCTAACTATCGAGCGTGACGGGGTTGTGTCTGAGGTAATGGTCAATTTTTACATTAGCGAAGTGACTAGTGATAGCGGTGAAACGAGTACGTCGATAGCGGTGGGATTCGGCACGGTGCCATATCAGCATACCTTTGGCGAGGCTATCGCTAGGTCGGTGCCGCTGGCTGCGGGGTTTGCATGGCAAGTGCTGGTATTCTTGGGGCAACTGTTTACAGGAGGAATCGGACTCAGTGATATCGGTGGACCTTTGACGACCATTTCTACTATCGCAGACTATTCACAGCAAAATATCGCCAACCTATTCGTGTTCTTGCCGTTTATAGCGGCGAATTTGGCAATATTCAATCTGCTGCCGATTCCTGCATTAGATGGTTCGCGAATGGTGTTTACCACAATCGAGTGGATACGCGGCAAGCCAGTCAATCGAAAGGTCGAGGGGCAAATTCACTTTTGGGGAATGGTGGTGCTCTTTGTGCTGGTAATATTCGTCGATGTGTATAATTTGATTTTTTGAGAGGTTAGATGATGAATGTCTTACAAAAGATAAAAAATTTGGGGTTTGATGAGAAAAAAATCAAGCTCGACGAGGCTGTTTTTCATTCAAAAAATGATGAATTGACGCTTTTCTTGCTATACCCAGAGGATGTGCCTATTTCGGCTGAGGCAAAGCAGACTCTGCTCGATGCAATTCTCGCGGAATTTGGCGACCTGTGCAAAACTACAGTAAAATTCAACAAGAGTTGCTATGACCAAGAGGTTATTTTGGAGCGTATCGAGGAATACATTGACAAGCATTACAAGGTATTGCGGAGCGAATTCAAGCGCGAAGATATCACTATTCAAAAATTAGACGAGTCTGGCAAGGTGAGCATAATTTTTTCTTGTGACGAACTGAGGAAGCAAGTCTTTCTCAACAAGCGTTTTGATACCGATCTAAAGGATTATTTGGCAAAAAAGTTTTTCTTTGATATCGAGGTGGAGTTGCGCGTGGACAAAGAGTCTACGAGCCTGCAGGACTTTCTCAATGAAATGCCGCGCGTGGATACAGGGCTCAGCGACGCTCTCAACAAGGAAAGTCAAATCAACCATATGGATATAGAGTTAGGCGAGTGCTTTTTTGGCAGGTATATGCCGAATAAAGTCGGTTTTATCGCTGATATTGACGCAGAAAATGGCAACGAGGTAATGGTGGCGGGTGTGGTGACTCAGGTGCAGATGAGCACCTTTACATCCAAGGTAAAACTCGAGGGCGAGCCTATGGAGCGCAAGAAATTATCCTTTATGCTCACCGATCCTAGTGGTATGATAAACGTGGTCATTTTCCCAAAAGATAAAGAAATGCGCGCGCTTAACCTCCTCGAGGAGGGAATGGTGGTCGCTGTCGGAGGGTTACTCAATGACTTTAATGGCAAAAAGAGTCTGCGTGCTAGTAGTATCTCGAGATGCGAAATTTTGACCAAAGAACTCAAACGCGTGTATCGAAAAGTCAATGACGACTATTATTATGTCAAGCCTCAGCCCGTTTTTGAAACGCAGCAAATGAATTTGTTTTCGGTGGGAGGTAAACGCCCTGAGTTTTGGGATACGCACGATTCGGTGGTCGTATTTGACCTAGAAACTACTGGTTTTGATGCCAAAAGTTGCAAAATCATCGAGATTGGTGCGGTAAAAGTGACCAAGGGGTCGCTGGTGGAGACTTTTCAGACTCTGATTAATCCGGGGACCAAAATCCCTGACGAAATCACAAAACTGACCCACATCGACGACTCGATGGTAGAGGATGCGCCGACGATAGAGCAGGCTTTGCCCGACTTTTTTAAGTTCGTGAATGGCTGCGTGTTGAGCGCATATAATATAGATTTTGACTATAGTTTCATCAAATTTAATGGGGAGAATTTGCGGCTATTGTTTGACCACGAGCAGATAGATACCTTGCGGCTGGTGCGAGATAAAGTGCCTAGCCTCAGTAATTACAAACTAGGTACTGTGGTAAAAGCGCTCGATATCACTCTCAATAATGCTCACCGCGCGTTGGCTGATGCGTATGCCACTGCAAAAGTATTTGTGAAATTAATTTAAAAAAAGTCAAAAAAATACCTCTAATGCCTTGATATTTTATTTGTTATGTGATATAATAGAGACAACTATGAGTGGGGACCGCCCACTCATAACTTTTAATTATGTGTTTTTTACAAGGAGTTGCTATAATATGATTAGTAATAAAGATTTCTTTTTGGCATTAGAGCAGTTGGAGGCTGAGAGGAAAATTGATAGAGATTATTTTATCTCTGCATTAGAGAGCGCGCTGACCAGCGCGTACAAAAAGAACTTTGGTGAGGCTCGCAGCGCGACTGTCAAATTAAACCCTGAGCGCGGCACTATCAAGGTTTACGCTTACAAGACGGTAGTCGACGAGGTCGAGGATCCTGACAAGCAGATTTCTCTCGAGGAGGCTCGCACGATAAAGTCAATATACAAAACGGGCGATATGATTATGGAGGAGGTCACTCCAAAGAGTTTCGGTAGGATCGCAGCGCAGACTGCTAGACAGGTGGTTATGCAAAAGTTGCGCGAGGCTGAGAGACAGCACTTTTCTGACGACCTAAATAGCAAGGCTGAGACTCTGACTACTGGTATCGTGCGTAGCAAGGACGGTGACGACTTTATCGTCGAGTTGAGTGGTTTTGAGCACTTGGGTTTGCTGAGTGTAAAGGATGTTATTCCGAACGAAAAGATTAACATCGGCGACCGTATCAAGGTAATTATCAAGCGCCCACTCGAGCGTGAGGGTAGGTCACTCATTCAGGTCAGCAGGACTTTGCCAAACTTTGTGGTGAGATTGTTTGAGGTAGAGGTGCCAGAGCTCGCTAATGGCGTCATCGAGGTAAAGGGCTTGGCTCGTGAGGCTGGCAACAAGACCAAGATGGCTGTGGCATCTACTGATGCTAATGTAGATGCTGTGGGTGCGTGCGTGGGTAACCGTGGTGCCAGGATCAATTCTATTGTAGAAGAGTTGAATGGCGAGAGAATAGACGTTATTCCATTTAGTGAAGATGTGTTTGAGTTTATCGCGAATGCTTTGAGCCCCGCAGATGTCATCAGTGTCGAAATTAATCAAGAGACCAAGAGTAGCAAGGTCATCGTGCCTGATGGACAACTGAGCCTCGCTATCGGCAGAGAGGGTAGCAATGTTCGTCTCGCTGCAAGGCTGACTGGGTGGAAGATTGATGTCATTAGTGAGTCGCAGTCAAAGCAAATCGAAAAAGACAAAGAACTAGTACAGGTCAATTCTAATATCGACCAAAACCTTGATGAAGACCTATTTGAGGAAATCGAGCAAATTTAGCACAGGGAGGTGAGTGTTGTGGCAGAAAAGCATATTCCGATGCGTATGTGCGTGGTGTCGCGCGAGATGCTGCCCAAATCAGATTTGGTGCGGCTAGTCGTCGCGGGGGATTCGCTAAAGATTGACCCTTCACAAAAAATGGATGGCAGAGGGTGTTATCTAAAAAAAGACCCTAGCGTCATTGCGCAAGCGAAAAAGAAACACTCGCTAAACAGAGTCCTCAAAAAGAATGTGCCTGACAGTTTTTATGACGAATTGGAGGCGTATGTGAATGCAAAATGAATGGTTAAAATATCTTAACCTATCCAAAAAAGCAGGTGCCGTCCTCTACGGGGTAGATGAAATTTATAATAGCAAAAAGCCCGTCTACTTGGTCATAATGAGCGAGGCGCAGGCTACGCAAAATTTGAGAGCAAAAATTGATAACTATATAGCAAAAAAAGACACAAAATTAATAAAGTTGAATGAAGATTTGAATGTTTTTTTGAATACTACCAACTGCAAGGTCATAGGCTTTACCAACAAGGACTTGGCTACACAAATCAAAACATTTTTTAAGGAGTAATAATTTGTCTAATCAAACTCAAGAAACCAAAAAACAAGTGCGTTTTGAGAATATGCGCAATATTTCAGAGATAAATAATGTCCACTTGGTCAAGATGAGCAAAGAGATTGATAATTTGCGCCACGATTTGGAGCAGATGAATCGTTCGGTTAGGATCAAGATGCGCGATATCGAGAGTGCTGCGAGTGTGGCTACACCTCCTGTACAAAAAGAGGTCGCTCCTGCGCCTGTGGTGACCAAGCCAGAGACGCCTAGTGAGGCTACTCCTAGCGCGCAAAATAGAGAAAAACGCCCTAATGACAATAGGCAGAATTATGCTGACAGGGCTGGGCAAAATGCCAACAGGACTTTTACGCGTCAGTTTGATAAGAATAGGCAAAATGACGGTCAGGGGCAGTTTCAGCGTCGAAATTCGGGGCAATATCAGCAGTCGCAAAAGCCTTTTACTCCTCGCAATGGTGCCAGGGATGGGCAGGGCGGTTTTGTCCGCAATGACCGCAATGGTGTGGCGAACAAGCCTATGCGCGACGGCGTCAAAAAGCCTTTTAACAAGGACGGCGCTAGGCCTATGGGTGCTGGACGTAGAGAGAGCAATGAGCCTTTGGTCAATATCAACGATTTGCAAAACAATGTGAGCAAGCGTTCTTTTGACAACAAGCGCAAGGATACAAAGCACAAAGGTTCGGGCTTTGACGACTTTGGGCGCAACCAAAAGCGCAGTATGATGCGTAGAGGGATGCTCGAGGAGTCTAATATTGAGGAGCGCATTAGGTCCAACCGCAAGACCAAGAAAAAGAGAGAGGAAAATATTGTGGTGGCTGCGCCTATCGACCACGCAGTCATTACTACTGAAAACATTACTGTAAAGCAGTTGTCAGAAAAAACTGGTAGAGGTGTGTCTGAGATTCTCAAACAACTGATGGTTTTGGGAATGATGTCTAATGTAAACTCTTCTATCGACTTTACCACGGCAGAGTTGGTTTGTAGTGAGTTGGGCGTTGTGCTAGAGCAAAAACTAGAAAAGAGTTTTGAAGAGCAATTAGCAGAAGAATTCGGTAGAGACGCTGATGCTCTCAACGACGCAAATTCTGAGGCGCGTCCTCCTATCGTCACTGTATTGGGTCACGTCGACCATGGTAAGACGAGTTTGCTCGACTTTATCCGCAAGACTCACATTCAGAGTCAAGAGGCTGGTGGTATTACTCAGCACATTGCCGCTTATCAGATCAAGACTATGGATAGGCTCATCACCTTTATCGACACCCCGGGGCACGAGGCGTTTAGCGCGATGCGTGCGCGTGGTGCGAGCGTGACTGATATTGCTATCTTGGTAGTCGCTGGTGATGACGGTGTCAAGCCGCAAACCTTGGAGGCTGTGCAACATATCAAGCAGGCGAAGATTCCTATGATCGTCGCAGTCAACAAAATGGACAAAGACGAGTTTAATATGGAACGCGTAAAGCAGCAGTTGGCTGAGGTGGATGTCGTACCAGAAGAGTGGGGCGGCGACACAATTTTTGTACCGATTTCGGCACTCAACGGTCAGAATATTGACAAACTATTAGAGATGGTGCTGTTGGTTGCTGATATGTGCGAGTTAAAGGCTAACCCTGATACTCACGCGCTCGGTATGGTCATCGAGGCAAAACTCGACAAGGGTAAAGGTCCTATTGCTACTGCGATTGTGCTGAATGGTACTCTCAAAGTGGGTGACTACATTATTTCGGGCGTTCACACTGGTAAGGTGCGCGCTTTGATTGATGACAAGGGCAAGAATATTCGCAAGGCGGGTCCTAGTATGCCGATTTCGGTACTGGGGCTAGATGGTGTGCCAAACGCTGGTGACCAGCTGTATGTAGTGGACGCTAAATTTAGTAAAGATGTATTGGCTGAGAGAAAGCGCAAGATTTCTCAAGACAAAATCAACAGCAAAAACGCCTTTTCTGTAGAGGAGTTTTTGGCTAAATCTGCCGACAGCGAAAAGAAAGTGCTCAACCTTATCGTCAAGACCGATGTCCAAGGTTCATTCGAGGCTTTGGTGCCTATTCTAAACTCTATCAATAACGAAGAGGTGAGAGTAGAGTGTATCCACGGCGGTGTCGGAGCGATTAACGAAAACGATGTAATTATGGCGAAGAATGCAAACGCGATTATCATCGGATTTAATACAAAGTCTGATGCCAAAGCGAGTGCTATGGCTGATCACGACAAGGTAAAAATCTTTATGAGCAAGATTATTTATCAAGTTTCTGATTTCGTTTCTACTACTATCAAGGGTATGCGTACCCCTGTGTTTGAGGAAAAGATTATTGGTCACGGCGAAGTGGTGCGTACCTTCAAAATCAGTAGGATTGGTACTATTGCTGGTTGTGTCGTAAAAGACGGTAAAATTACCAAAAATGCAAAAATTAGGCTGTACCGCGACGGCAAAATGCTGGTGGACACCACTATTACCACTTTGCAGCGCAACAAAGAGGATGTCAAAGAGGTCGCTGCTGGTATGGATTGCGGTATGAAACTCGAGGGGCACAACGATATTCTTTTGGAGGATACTGTTGAGGCATATGTAATGGTCGAGGTAAAGAGAGATTAATTTCGGGGGGTAATTATGCAACAAAATCGTTTGCAAAGAATAAATAGCGAGATCAAAAAGGCGTTGGCTGACATTTTGAGTAATGAAATAAGAGACCCGAGGCTATATGGGCTAGTCAGTGTTACCGATGTTGACACGACCAATGACTTGAGCCACTGCTTTATCTCAGTCAGCATTTTTGAGCCTGATGCCAAAAAGTGCGAGATTAGTTTTAATACCTTGCAGCACAGCGCGGGCTTTATCCGCAAACTGCTATCTAGCCGCGTGGAGATGAGGATTGTGCCGCTGCTGCATTTTAAACTTGACAAGAGTTTTGAGATTGACCAAAAAATGGCGCAACTCATAGATTCTATCAATATCCCACCAAAGGAGAAAAGTGATGAGGAGTAATCCCTTCGTCAAAAATTTACTCAAAGTATGTCGGCAGGCAAAGGCTGTGGCGATTTCGGGACATCAAAATCCCGACTATGACGCCATAGGCTCTAGCCTAGCGATGCGGGAGATTTTGCGTCAAAATGGCATTTTCGCCGATATTTTGCTAGAGCAGCCGCTAGACAATACTTTCCCAAATTTTGTTTCGGATACAGAGTTTGTCACCGAGATTGAGCGCGAATATGATGTCTTGATTACGGTGGATACTGCCGAGCCAAAGTTGTTGCCTAGTGTTGCGCTGGGCGTTTTGCAGTCGGCACAAGTGACCTTTAATATCGACCACCATTATGGCAATTCGCTCTACGCAAATTACAATTTTGTCGAGGGCGAGCGTTCGAGTGCGTGCGAGACTCTTTACTATCTATTCGCTGGGCGTTTTTCGCTAAATCAGTTTTTGGCAAAGTGTCTGTATATCGGCATCTACACCGACACTGGCGGATTTGTGTATTCCAATGCGCAATCGTCTACTTTTGAGTGTCTCGCTGGGCTGTTGCGTGTGGGGCTAGATGCAGACAAGTTGTTGCGCGAGTGTTTTAGAGAAAAGTCTGTCGCAGCACTGGAGATTACTCGCCGTGCCTTTGCCTCGCTCAAGTTTTATTATGACAATCAGATTTTGGTTTCAGTGCTGCACGAGAGTGATTTTTCTGAGACGGGGGCTACTCTCAACGAGAGCAAATTCATCGTGTCATATTTGCCGACTGTGGCGGGAGTAAAGGTGGGTATCAGCGTTTCTGAGCCAGTAAAGGGCGATTATCACGTGTCTTTGCGTACCGCTATGGACGATGTCGATGTGTCGCAAATCGCTAGCCGCTTTGGCGGTGGTGGGCATAAGAGGGCGAGCGGGTTGACGCTCAAGGGCGAACTCGACAAGGCACTTAATGCCCTCATCAAACAGACGATTTCTATTTTGGAGAAAGAGAATTGATAGGTTTTTTGAATATTGACAAGCCAGTCGGGATGACCAGTGCCCAAGTGGTAGCAACAGTCAAAAAGCGTCTCGGGCTAACCAAAGGCACAAAAATCGGTCATATGGGGACTCTTGACAAGCAGGCTGGTGGCGTATTGCCTATCGCGGTCGGTCGTGCGACTAGATTGTTTGAATATATGTTGAGCAAGCGCAAATACTACCGCGCCGAGTTTACTTTTGGGTATATGACAGATAGCCTAGATAGTGCAGGCGAGGTGGTGGCGCGAGATGAATGCACTATTTCCGCTGCCCAAGTGCGTGCCGTTTTGCCTGAGTTTTTGGGTAAAATCGAACAGGTGCCACCGCTTTTTAGTGCCAAAAATGTGGGCGGTCGCCGCGCTAGTGATATCGTTCGTAGTGGCGAGGAGGTTTCACTCAAGCCGTGCAAGATTGAGATTTTTCGGTTTGAATTGGTGGATAATCCTAGAGAGAATACCTTTGTATTTGATATCGAATGCAGTGCGGGTACATACATACGCAGCCTGTGCAGAGATTTGGCAGGAAAATTGAATACTGTCGCTACTATGACCGCTCTTGAGAGGACCAAGGCTGGCGTTTTTGAAATAGCGCACGCCATACCTCTCGACGCGGTGGATGAGACTAGGCTCGAGCCTGCATGGGTGGTACTAGGAGATATGGAGCGTATCGAGTTTGACACCGATGCAGAACTAAAAGTTTTGCTCAATGGGCAGAGGCTGGTGCTGGATAAGCCTGAGGGGCTGTATGCGTTTTTTGTCGGGGGCGATTTGCGCGGATTGTGTCAGATAGATAGCGACAAATTGGCTAAAATGAAAGTTTGGTTGTAGGAGGCTGTATGATTAGGTTTGGACCTTCTGGTAATTGTGAGGCTTTTTATGAGGCTGGGCTAAAGCACACTAGGCAAGAGCCTGAGTGGCTGAGCGGTATGGGGCTCAATGCCTTTGAATATTCTTTTGGACTGGGACGATTTCTCAGTACTGATACGGCTTTGTCTATAGGAGACGAGGCAAAAAAATACGGCATCGAGGTGAGTGTCCACGCGCCTTATTACATAAATTTTGCCAACACGACAGACAACGCACGGGTAAACAATCCAACATTTTTGTTTGAGAGTTTGCGTAATCTAAAGGAAATGGGCGGTAGACATTGTGTGGTGCATATCGGTTCGCAGATGAAATTTTCTCGAGAAGAAGCGCTCGCTAATATAAAGTCGAGTTTTACAGACTTTTTGGCGCAAAAGAGAGAGAGCGAATATCGCGATTTGATTGTCTGCCCCGAGGCTATGGGCAAGTATACTCAGATTGGCACATACAGCGAGATGTATGAGATATGCAGTTGGGACGATTGCTTGATTCCGACCCTCGATTTTGGGCATATAAATTGCATTTTGCAAGGCGGGCTCAAGACAAAAGAAAATTTTGCGGCGATTTTGCGAGAAGGGATTGACAAGATTGGGTATGACAAAATGAACGATTTGCATATCCATTTTTCCAAAATTATGTACAATAGCAAGGGCGAGGTCAAGCACCTTACTTTTGATGACGAAGTATACGGACCAAACTTTGAGCCGATGATTGATGCGATACTGGCGCTCAATCTGCATCCCGTGATAATCAGCGAGTCAGCAGGTACACAGGCTAGGGACGCCTTGGCAATGAAGACTTATTACGAAAAAACAAAATAACCTTGATGCAAAATGCTTGATTTTTGGGCTGTTTTGCGATATAATCTAATATATTTTAATGTAAGGAGAGAATTTATGATTTCAGCATCAGAACTTAGAAAGGGTATGTGCTTTGAATGGAATGGTCAGATTATGACTGTTTTGGACTTTCAGCACAACAAGCACGGTCGTGGCGGTGCTGTCGTTTGGATAAAAATGCGCAACGTGCAGACAGGTGCCAACGTTGAGAACACATTTAACCCAACTGACAAGTTTGAGAAGGTTCAGTTTGTAGAGAAAGAGATGACTTATCTATACAACGACGGCGATTTGTACTATTTTATGGACCCTGAGACTTATGAGCAGACCCCGTACAATAAGAGTTTGGTTTCTGAGTGTTTGCCATATGTTTTGGAGAACACAAACGTTATCGTTCGTTTCTTTAAGGACCAAGTATTCTCAGTCGTTCCACAGCTTTTTGTAGTGCTGGAGGTCAAGGATACTGAGCCTGCTATTCAGGGCGACACGACCAAGACTTCGTTCAAGCCGGCGACTATGGAGACAGGGCTGACTGTCCAAGTGCCTTTGTTTATCGGCATTGGCGACCGCATCAAGGTCGACACCCGTACAGGTGAATATGTAGAGAGAGCATAATTATGCTCTTTTTTCTTTTTATTTCTAACATAATTTGCATGCTTGATTAATAATATAGTGGTCGGGAGGTGGCGAGTGATATTTGAGATTTTGCCCGCGAGATTTCAGCGCGCGTTTATGACACTGAATTGCAAAAACATTATCGAAATCCGTCTGAGAGCGGGGCTGCCTGCGGTCATTGAGTATGGCGGCAGACAGTTTTTGAGCGAGAGCGGCATCAGTCAGCAAGAGGCAGATGCACTGCGTCCTACCGCCCAAGAAATTTTTGACATTGTGTTGAAAGCGTGCGAGCAGAGCATTTTTAGTTTTAATGAAGAAATCAAGCAGGGCTTTGTGACGCTAAAAGATGGTGCTAGGCTGGGTATTTGCGGCGAGGTGGTGATGGAGAATGGACAAGCCAAGACTATCAAAAATTTTAGTTCCATCAATATCCGTTTGCCGCACGTGGTCAAAAATTGTAGTTTAGGTATTCTGCAGTACCTTTATGATGAAAACGGGGTCAAAAATACCATTTTGATAGCACCTCCGGGGGCAGGCAAGACGACTTTTATACGCGACCTTTGCACTCACTTTTGCGACAGACATATCGCCAAAAGCGTGCTAGTGGTAGATGAGCGGCGTGAAATTTGCGCCAGTCAAAATGGGCAAAACTCTCTGTATGCGGGTAACTTTGTCGATGTGTATTCGGGCGGGATAAAGAGCCTGTGTATCTCGAATGCTATTCGCACGATGAGCCCTGAGGTAATCGTCCTCGACGAGATTTCGACGACTAGCGACGCTGATGCACTGTTGCAACTGGTCGGCGCGGGAGTAAAATTCGTGGCGACTACGCACGCCGCTAGCCTGTCTGAACTAAAAAAGAAGCCGATGCTAAAGTCCTTTTTGGAGTGTGGCGTAATAGAGAGGTTTGTCGTTTTGTCCACACGTAATGGCTACGGCACGGTAGAGTATATCTTTGACAAAAACGAAGTTTGCCTATTTATTGGGAGATAAGGATGAACTTTTTGCTGGGGTTATTAGGGCTAATTGGCGCAGTGGTCTTGGGCGTGGCAATGTCCGCAGGCTACAAGAGGCGGCTCAATTTTTTGAGCGATATGGGAGCGTTTTTGCAAGTGATGCAGAATAACTGCTCCTTTATGCAAAATTCTGTAAAGCAGGTGCTTGCCGACCAAAAAGGGAGTTTCGGCGAGGATTTTGGCAAGTTTTTGGGCGAACTAGAGACCAATTTGGACAAGCGTGACGAATTTTTGGCGAAGTGGCAGGCTGAGCAAAAAATCATTAGCAAGGACGAAGCGGAATTTGTAGCGAATTTCTTTTTGAGCGTTGGCAAACTAGATAGTTTCGCTCAAATTGACGCTATCAAAAACAGTCAAAGCGTATTCGAGGAAAAGTTGCAACAAGCCAAAAAACTGGTCAGTACAAAAGGGATGCTATCGGTAAAACTCAGCATCATCGTGGGGATTGGAGTGTTTATAATCTGTGTATGAGGGGAAAATGGGGATAGAAATTGTATTCAAAATCGCAGGGATTGGCATCGTCGTCGCCATCATTGCGCAAGTCCTAAAACAGGCGGGCAAGGATGAAATCGCCACGCTGACTACTCTGGCGGGGCTAATGGTGGTACTATTTATGATAGTGGATATGGTGGGCGAGTTGTTTAGCACGGTGCAAAATATTTTTAATCTTTATTAGGTTTGTATGGATATAATCTTTAAAATCTTGGGACTGGCGCTAGTCGTCACCATTGCGATAATTGTAGTGCGACAAACAAAGCCTGAATTAGCGGTGCTCGTGGGCGTCGCCGGTTCGGTGGTGCTGTTTTTTTACATACTAGATTTGCTCAATCAAGTCTTTGGCATATTCGAATACATTTTGGATAGCACTAGCCTTGACCCCGAGTTATTCGTCGTGTTACTCAAAATCGTCGGCATCGGGTATTTGACTGAATTCGGCGCAAATATCTGCAGTGATAGTGGCAATAGCGCGGTCGCTAGCAAAATTTTGCTGGCTGGCAAACTCTCCATTTTTGTGCTGTCTATCCCTATTGTCAAGAGCCTAATAGAAATTTTGGCAGGTATGATGATATGAGGGTGCCGCAGTGCTACAAGGTTTTGCCGATTTGTATTTTTGTGCTGTTTTTTGTACTTTTGCTATCTATCCCCAGCGTTTTCTGCGAAAATAACGATGAAAATCTAATGAATGATTTGGAGCAGAGCGTTTACGAGCAGTTGGGGCAGTTTGACTTTGGGGGCTTGGACGAGTGCATAGGTTCGCTAAGTGATGCAAGCAAAAATATTTTTGGCTCGCAAACTTTTTTTGATAAAGTTGCACAGTTGCTGAGTGGCGATTTTGGGGCGGATGCAGGCACCTTTATCGGGGCTTTTTGTAATTGCTTTTTTGGCGAAATCGTCAATTTTTTGCCCTTGCTATGCGTCATAATTATGGTCACCGTGCTATGCAGCCTAGTCGGGAATATCAGGTCTGATGTTGGGTCAGAATCGGTGGGTAAAATCATTGACTTTGTGTGCTTTGGTGTGGTCGTGGTTATCGTATCTGGGCTGATTTTTGCACTACTTGGTGAAGTGTCGGGGGCAATTATGAGTATCAAGACGCAGATGGATATCATTTTCCCTATGTTACTCACCCTGCTCGCTAGTGTAGGTGGGGCGGTGACTGTGGGGATATTTCAGCCGACGCTCGCTCTTTTTGGTAATGTAGTGGTGCAGATTTTCAATTTTGTACTCGTGCCGCTCTTTGCATTTTCGTTTGTGTTCTCTATTGTGGGGAATATGTCTCAATCGGTGAGCCTTGGCAAATTCAATTCGCTATTCAAGAGCATTTTCAAGTGGACTGCGGGCATATGTTTTAGCGTGTTTTTGGGGCTGGTGCTAGTCCAAGGCGTGGTGGCTGGCAATTTTGACAGCGTGTCAATTCGGGTTACCAAGTTCGCACTCAAGAGTTATGTGCCGATTTTGGGTGGGTACCTGTCAGACGGGTTTAACCTAGTGATGGCGAGCAGCGTTTTGATAAAAAATGCTATCGGTGCTGTGGGGATAATGCTCGCGCTGTGTATGGTGCTCGTGCCTATTGCAAAAATCGCAGTGCTTTCGCTCGGGTTAAAATTGACGGCAGCGATCCTTGAGCCGATGACCAAATCCAAAATTCCAAACTTTTTGTCCACTGTCGCGAAGAGCGTGAATATGCTGCTAGCAATCATCGCTGGAGTCGGGTTTATGTATATCGTCTGCATCGGGATGCTGCTCGTTTCGACGAATTTGGGAGGATAAAATGGATTTTTTGAGTGTGTATTTGCTGAGTATAGCTGGGGTGGTATTGCTCACTGTGCTGATAGACTTGATACTGCCTGACGGCAAAATGGCAAAGTATGTAAAGTCGGTGATGGCGATAGTAGTGGTGGCGGTTATTGTTTCGCCCGTTGCAAAGTTGACTACCGCGGATTTTGACTTTGGCAATGTCTTTTCCTCTACATCTTATCAGGTCGACCAAGCCATTTTGGATAACATTACTAGCCTGTCAAAAGAGGAATATGAGCGCGATTTGGAGAAGAGTTTGGCAAAATTGGGATACGAGGATGTCCATATATCGCTAGTGGTTGAGAATAAGGACGGTGCGCAAATTATCAAATATATTTATGTCGATTTGTGTGATTTTGGTATATCGGAGAATTTTGAGCATATAGATTATTATACCGAAATCAAGGAGAGCCTAAAGAAACTGGTGGATTTGGTGAAGGAGGAGCAGATAGTCGTGTATGGCTAAATTGGACTTTTCATTTCTCAATAAGTTTTTGGCTAAACTAAAAAAAGTCAAACATATTGAGATTTATGCGGTAATTATTTTGGTCGTAGTGGTGCTCGCGATTTTGCTTGCGCCGAGCAGTAGTCAGCCGCAAAAGGGTGATGCAAAGAGCACAATGACAACGACGACGCAGTATGCGCTTTCGCTCGAAAATCGCCTGAATTCGGTTTTGCGCGACATTGCGGGGGCTGGGGAAGTGAACTGTATGGTGACGCTGGATGGCGAGATTGAGCGGGTGCTAGCATATTCTAACGACATCAAGAATAGTTCTACTCAAAATACTACTTCTAGCGGTTCGGTCAACAAGACGGAAACGGAAAATTCGAGTCGCGAGCCCATCATTATTACCGTGAATGGGTCGAGTGAGCCTTTGGTCATCAAGGAAATTATGCCGGCGGTAAAGGGGGTGGTCGTGGTCGCAACTGGGGCGAATAATGTCAAGGTAAAACTAGACATTCTCAAGGCGGTGCAGGCTTTGCTAAAAATCGAGAGTTCTCAAATAGAAATTTTTTGTAAAACGAGTAATTAAGGAGTGAAAAATGGTAACAAAAAAGAAAAAAATTATTGTTTTGAGCGTAATGTTTGGGCTATTAGTGTTGACAGGATTCCTCAACCTATCAATCAATCAGGCATCCTCAGGTGGCGAAGTGATCAATACCAGCACACAGATAAATTCATCCAATTTCTTTGCTACCTATCGTACGGACCGAGACACTGCTCGTAGCGAGGAAAAACTGTATTATAGAGCGGTGCTAGACAGTACTGGGAGTAGTGCCGAGGCAAAAAAATCTGCCGAAACTGCATTGGCAAATTTGGCAGCGACTGTAGAGAGCGAACTCTATCTCGAGAGCAATATCAGGTCAAAGGGGTACGAAGATGTGGTAGTATCAATGACTGACAATTTTGTCAACGTAATGGTCAAATCTGACGAACTCAAGGATGAGCAGGTGGTGCAAATCGTAAAAGTTGTCCAAGACCAGACAAAAAAATCTATAGATAATATCAAAATTATTCCAGTGAACAGTTGAAAAAAATCTTTGGTTGTGCTATAATAGTCGAATAGAGGTGAGCGTTATGGCATTTGAACAAATGAATAGCAACCAGCGCGGTAGGGTCAGTTATAACAAGACTATTTTGTTGTCTATTATCAACCTAGCGGCAAAGGAAATTAGCGGCGTTGCGGGGCTTTGCACCAATTTCGGTGGTTCCAAATTGGGCAAATTATTCAGCACCAACTACTATGAGGGTGTCAAGATTACCAGTGCGTCAGACGGGTTGAGCATTGATGTGTTTTTGAATATTTATGCCAACAATAGCGTGGCGGATGTCGCTTGTAGAGTGCAAGAGAATGTCCGCAACAGTGTCATTTCGATGACAGAAGCAACGGTCAAATCTATCAATGTTCATGTGATGGGTGTTGAATTTGAAAAGAGTGAATGAGACCTTAAAGCCCCAAAGTGGGGTTTTTGGTTGTGTATAGGGGGGATAAGATGACGAGGACACAAGCGCGCGAGATCGCGTACAAGATGATTTTTGGTGACCAATTCGTAGACAATGGCTTTGAAATGGAGGACTTTTTGGCTCTCTGTGAAGGGATGCCTGTGACTGATGAAGAGACTCAGTTTGTGCAAGGGCTGGTAGTCGGAGTGAGAGAGCATATAGGTGAATTGCGAGAAATAATAGAGCGCAATTTGAGCGGCTATAGCTACGATAGGCTGTTTTCTGCGGACAAGGCGGGGCTGCTATTATGTACTTTTGAGTTAAAATATAATGCCGAGAGTACTCCCAAAAAGGTCGCAATCAACGAGACTCTCAACCTAGTCAAAAAGTTTTCTGCGGACAAGAGTGTCGCTTTTGTAAACAGCGTTATTGACAAAATTTGCAAGGAAATTGAGGCGGAATGAGTAGTGTAATTTCGGTCACACAGTTTAATAATTATGTGCATAATATTTTTTTGGCAGAAGAGATTTTGCAGAATATCTCGATAGTAGGAGAGGTATCTGCTATTTCTATTTCTGGCGGAAATCTCTATTTTAGTATCAAAGATGAGGGCGCGGTGCTAAATTGCGTGCGCTTCGGCGGTGCGAATAGTTTTGTGCCCAAAGAGGGTGACCAGATATTGGTCGTCGGTTCGCCGAATTATTACATAAAGGGCGGCAGATTTAGTTTTAACGTGGTGCGTATCGAGCCGTATGGGCAGGGGATGCTGTATCGCCAATTTTTGGAGATGAAGAGCAAACTCGAGGCGCTAGGGATGTTTGACTTGAGCAAAAAGCGGCCTTTGCCCGAGGTCATTAGGCGTGTCGGGGTGGTGTCGAGTGAGACTGGTGCTGTGATCCAAGATATTATCGATATTACTGGCCGGCGCAACCCGATGCTAGATATAGTCCTTTATCCTGCCAAGGTGCAGGGTATCGGGGCGGAGAGCACTATTATTGATGGTTTGCGTGCTCTTGACCAGACGGATGTCGATGTCATTATTATCGCCCGAGGTGGTGGTTCTGCTGAGGATTTGAGCACTTTTAATGACGAAAAATTGGCGTATGCGATTTTTGAGACGCAAAAACCTGTCATTAGTGCAGTCGGTCACGAGACAGATTTTACTATCGCGGATTTTGTGGCTGACTTGCGCGCACCCACCCCGTCAGCAGCGGCGGAATTGGTGGCTGTGGATATGTGCGAGTTAAAAAAGTACTTGCGCGACTATGCCAATCGGCTGCTGTATCTATCGTCGGCATATTTTGATACGTGCTATGCGAATATCAAGAACCTATTTATGCGTGCGAGTGGGTGTATAGATGCGGCGTTTTTGAATGCAAATCACACTCTAGTGCGCCTTTTTGCCGCGTTAAAAGCGAATACGGACGCAGTCTTGTTGAGCAAGGCGCACGATTTTGAGATACTGGCAGCCAAACTCGAGAATGTCAACCCAATCAAGATTTTGCGTATGGGATACGGTCAGATTAGTAAAGGTGATAGAGTAATGAATAGTATTGCGGCTGTAGATATAGGTGACGAAATCGGCGTGAAATTGAGCGACGGCGAGATAGTCTGCGTGGTCAAAAATAAGAGAGAGGAAAGGAAATGAATTTTGAAGAAGCGGTCAAGAGATTAGAGGAAATTGTGCGCGCTCTGGAGAGTGGTGAGGTAAAGTTGGACGAGGTCAACGGCTTGTTTTGCGAGGGGGCTGAGATTACCAAGAATTGCTACAAAATGATAGGCGAGAGCAAAGGCAAAATCACCGTCTTGCGTGAGGAATTGGACAAGTTGGTCGAAAAGCCTTTTGATGAGTAGTTTTTATTCATTTTCGAGTTTTATTTTGCATATGATATTTGTGTGAAAAAGGAACAAGAAAATTCTACCAATAGTCAGATGATTAGAGTGCTGAGCACAAAAAAAGATAAGCCCAAAAGGAATGTAGGTTGGTTGTTGCAGATTTTCGTCATTTCTTTGGGGCTTTCTATTTTATTTGCGCTTATTTCTGAATTGATGCTGTCTGATACCAGCCTAGGGCTAGCGCTAATACTCATTATTTTGCTGATGATTGCCAATGTTTTTTTTGATGTTATCGGTATGGCGTTTGCGGCGTGCAGCGTAAAACCTTTGCTAGAATTGAGCCACAAGAACCAAAAAGGCGCGGATGTGGCGATAAAATTAGTCAAGAATGCGGACAAAGTCTCGTGCATCTGCGGTGATGTGGTGGGTGATATTTGTGGTATTTTGTGTGGCGCGGGCGGCGTAACCATTTCGGCAATCATTCTCGCCTCTAGCCCCAATGCAAATGCGCTGATTGTGTCGTTGTTACTCAATTCGGTCATCGCATCTATTACTATCACTGCCAAAGCGATAGGCAAAAGTTATGCACTCAATCATTCGACAAAGATAGTGATGTTTGTGGCGCGGCGGCTGTCTTTTTTGTCCAAAAAGCCAAAAAGCAAGCGTTAACAATGTATAATTATTGCTTTTTCTTGGGTTTTATAAATTTTTATGTATAATTATAAACGAGAAAAATGTATAAAAATGCAAAAAGGTATTGCATAATTATAAATTTTGTTGTATAATTAAAAGCATAAAAAATGCTAAGGGTGGTAATAATTATGGCAAGGACATCTCGTCAATCAAAGATTATTGAGTTGATCAATAAGTTTGAAATTGATACCCAAGATGAGTTGGTTAGTGCGCTAAAAGATGCTGGTTTTGATGTGACTCAGGCGACTATCAGCCGCGATATAAAGGATTTGGGATTGTTTAAGGTGGCAGGTGAGCAAAAAAAGTACAAGTATGCTATCGTAGAGGGGGACAACCACGGCTATGCTGGCAAGATAAACAATATTTTTAAGGAATCTGTGCTGAGCGTGGTAGCCGTGAGCAATCAGGTCATCATCAGGACTTTGCGCGGCGTGGCGAGCATCATCTCTGCCGTAATTGACAAGCAGTCTTTGCCGAATGTCTTGGGCATTGTCAATGGCGACGACACCATTTTGTTGATCGCTGGCGATGCAAAAGAGGCGGATGGCATTGTCACTCGTCTCAAAGAGTTTATGACTACAATATAATTTTTTATTGACGCAACCTTTTTGTGGGGTTGCGTTTTTTTGATAATTAGACTTTGGAAAGGCAAATAACAATAATTTACTTTTTTTGAGAGCATAATTTGCGCCCATTCTTCAAACACTATTCAAAAGGATAGTGTTATGAAAATACATAGATTTTTTGTTTATATGTCTTTTTGCGTCGCCATTGTTTTTGCGATTTGTTGTTGGACCAGACCTTTTGATGCGGTGTTTGAGATGCCGCAAAACCTGATTGTAGATAGCACACAAGATGCTGCGCCGATTTCGGCGCTAGTGCAATCTAGATACAACAAAGAGGAAAACACGGTCGATTTTTTGCTACTCAATACTGTCAAAATCCATAGCGTAAACGCGACGGCTGCGCGCGAGGTGTATTTGGGTGGGGATGTAATGGGCTTTGATTATCAGGGCGACGGCGTGCTGGTGGTGTCAAACAAGGGCTTGGGTGAGTCGAGTGATGTGCTCCTTGCGGGCGACATTATCAAAGAGGTAGATGAGCAGGCGATCAGGTGTGTGGCGGATATTACCTCTGTACTCAATGGTAAGGATACAAAGGAAAGTGTGTCGGTGACCGTCATTCGCAACAATGAGCGGATAAAGCGCGTAGTAAAGCCCAAATTTGATGCCTTGACTCGGCAATACAAACTAGGCGTCTGGGCAAAAGAGGGGCTGAATGGTGTCGGTACGGTGACTTTTGTCGACCCCGATACTGGTCGTTTCGGCGCGCTCGGGCATCCGATAGTAGAGCCAAGTTCGCAAGCGATATTTGACGTGTCGCAAGGTCGGGCGCAAAGATGTGTAGTATTGGGCGTAAAAAAAGCCGATCGTGGCACTCCGGGTGAAATCAGGGCGATATTGCCTAATACAAAGAGTGAGGTAGGCGCGGTCGACAAAAATTGCGAAAGCGGGGTATATGGTTCGCTCGATTTGGACGCTTGGAACACAGGAGACCGCCAAAAAGTCGAGTTGGGCGGGCGCTTGGTCGCCAAGCCCGGCAAGGCGTGGATATACAGTTGCATCGACGGCAAAAATATCCGTCCTTATGAAATCGAGGTTATCAAGACTAATTTTCAGGGCTCGGGCAAGCAAAAAAATCTAGTGTTTAAGGTAACTGACGAAATTTTAATCAAGACCACGGGCGGTATCGTGCAAGGGATGAGCGGCAGCCCAATCGTGCAAAATGGCAAATTGATAGGCGCTATCACTCACGTCTTTGTCAACGACCCAACCAAAGGCTTTGGAATATACATTGACAATATGATTGGCAATTAATTTTGAAAAGATTTTACAAAAATAATTCCGCGTTAAATGCGAAAAAAATATTCATAATATAGGCGTTTTGGGCGACTTTTGCAAAAATTTATCAAAAAATATAAAAAAGTTTTGCGAATTTAGTTTACAAATTTTAAATTTAGTGGTATTATGTACCGCAAATAGGCAGGGATGATGAGCCGAAAGGTTTTTAAAAGGACATTCAATATGAACATACTCTGTATGGCGACGGAAAGTTGCGAGTTTTGGGAGATGCTACGAGGGAGGGTCAGGCGCGATTTTATCAACCTTGTGTGCGATACGGATTATGCTAGTATTGTGACCAAAGCCAAAAATCACAAGCCCGACATTTTGATTGTTAGTCTTGACTACTATCACAAAAATTCCTTTGGTATGAGTATTTTTAGAGAAGGGACAATCTTTTCAGTCCCTGAGGTTTGGGTGGTGTACGACCCAATCACACAATCCAGTACTACATTTGTCTCTTGTGATGCAGACGAGCCGAATTTGCCCTCCTGCACGCCCCAAATGCGTTTGCCAGACAATTTTCGTTTTTTGTCAGTAGGAGAGATGCTCTCTAGCCTGACAATCGATGCTACCGCTAGCACGCGTACCAAGCAATTTGAGGCGTGTCGTGATAGTGATGTGATAGAGAATGCGACTCGGCAGACCCTGCTCGATTTGGGCTTTAATGCCTGTACATCGGGCACCACTTATATTCGCGAATGCATAATTAGCGTGATAGGGATAAATTGCCAGCCGCAGTCGCTCAACAAAACGATTTATTGCGAGGTTTCACAGCGCAATCACACCACGCTAGCCAACCTGCAGCGATGCACGCGCACTTCGCTAGAAACTGCGTGGCGGCGTAGAAAGAAAAATTTGCAGCGGCTCACGAGCGGAGTTTGTTTTGACGATTTTACCCTCTGCCCGTCGGTAAAGGAGTTTATATATTACATCGCGTACAAGTTGAATAATTACCTATTCGACATCGGTCAAAAATAGGCATTTTTGAATATCTGTGAGGTTGTGTTCATAAAATTAATTATGGCGCAATTTTCTTTTTTTCGGTTTTTTGGCAGCGCGACTACTGGGTTGAGAGATGATTTTTGCGAAAATAAAAAGTGGTACATCATCTGTTTTACCTTACTTATTCTGGGGCTAATTTGTGGCTTGGTCGCTGGGATAAAAATCGCCCCCGATGTCTCGATCGACCGCATACCAGATTCGTTTTTGCGGCGATTTATCGAGGGCGATATCTCGGTACTCGGGCTGTTTTTCGCTCGGATACTAGTCAATCTCTGCTTTTTGGCGATAATTTACACCACCAATCTGCGCCCCTTTATGTGCTGCATTAGTTATATATTGATAGCGTATAGGAGTTTTTGCTTTGGGCTAACTTGCATTATCCTGATAGCCATATTTAAGGTCGGTGGGGCACTGAACGTGCTGCTAGTTATCTTGCCTGCCCAGTTGCTGTTGCTGGCTGCATTTGTCATTTGGGCGGTGGTGTGTATCAGCTATAATTTCGGGTGCAAGATTTATGGCGGCAGCATTTTTTGCGCAGAATTTTTCTCCTCGTGCTCGCGAGTGCTGGGATTTGTGCTGGTACTCATGGCGGGCTCGATTTTGTGGGAATTGTTGCTCTTGCCGTGGCTGAGCGCATTTTTAATAATTAGTTGAATTTGTCCATACATAAAAACCTCAAATTTACAAAAACTAGACTGTGGAGGTGAAAATGAAAGTATTGACAAATTACGCAAAAATCTGCTGCTTTACTGTTGTTGTGCTGGCAGTGTTGTTTTGCATACCGACTGTCCAAGCCCCTTTTGCCCAGATGCAGGGTAGTAGCAAGGCGCAAATCCTAATGGATTATGGCACAGGCGAGGTGATGAGCGAGACAAACTCACGAGAAAAATTGCCTATCGCCAGCGTCACAAAACTCACGACCTTGCTGTTAGCCTTTGAGGCAATAGAGAGAGGCGATCTGGATTTGGATAAAAAATTAACCGCTAGCCAAACTGCTGCAGGAATGGGCGGGTCCCAAGTCTTTATTGATTTAGGCGGCGAGTATTCTGTCCAGTCGCTCTTGCACGCTATTATTATCAGTTCGGCAAATGATGCGAGTGTGATGATTGCCGAGGAATTGGCTGGTACAGAGCAAAATTTTGTAGACAAAATGAATGCTCGCGTCACTGAATTGGGCGGTAAAAACACCAACTATGGCAACTGCACCGGGCTGCCGTGTGCGACTGCGTATAGTTGTGCATACGATGTGGCGCTAGTGATGAGAGCAGTACTGTCGCATTCGCTGTACTTTGAAATGAGTAATATCTGGATGGAGGATTTTGCTCATTCATCGGGTAGGGTGACTCAAATGGCTAATACGAATAAACTTTTGCGTACCTACAATGGCTGCGATGCAGGTAAAACTGGTTCGACTAGCGAGGCTGGGTTTTGTCTCTGTGCGTCTGCAAAGCGTGGCGATATGCGGCTAATTTCTGTGGTGCTAGGTGCTCCAGATAGCAAGGCGCGCTTCGCCGAAAGTGCTGCACTACTCGACTACGGTTTTGATAACTTTGTGTCAAATAGCATCATGTCTAGCACCGATGTCATTGATGCGGATTTCGCTGTACCTAATAGCAAAAATTCGCCTGTCATCAGCCCCGCAGAGAGTTTTTCGACCATTAACAAACGCGGCGAAGAGAAAAATCTCGATATCCATTACGAATTCGCTCCTATCAAAGCGCCACTGAGCGCTGGTAGTGTCGTGGGTAAGGCGATTATCTCGGATGATGGTATCGTCGTAAAAGAAATCGACTTGGTACTACAGAACGACCTAATCAAAAATTCTTTGTGGGATAATATCCGCTCAATTACTACTAATTGGTAAAATTCGACTACGGCTCTGACCGTAGTTTTTTTGTGTCTCTCCTAGCAGTGGTGGGATAGTCCACCTCCCGAAGAGGCGGCTTGCCGCGTGCGTGCTGTGGCACGCACAATGCGCCATTCGGCGCATCAGGCGCCGTGCGGGCGCTTTGCGGCAAGCCGCCATGGCGGGGGAGACCCCCAATAAACAAAATGTGGCAGAGCCACCCCCGCTTATCATTCAGAGCAAGTGTTGGTTGCGTGGAATCTGTGAGCGGAGCGAACCCAAAAAAGAAACTGCCTGCACACAGCACTGCTAACAGTGTTAAGCCAATGTTTACCCCGACAGCGAGGCTTGGGCTGTGATTATCGCGGGCGCAAAAGATTTTGTCAAAAAGTACAATTATTTATATAAAAGGTGTTGACAAAAGAATATTTTTATAGTAAAATAATTAAATCTATGAGATTATTAGTGAATTAGCCCCTCATCTAATGCTTGGTAGATAAAATATTTTTTTGAATTTTTCGGAGGAAAACTCATTATGAAGACTTTTATGCCAACCAATGCAAATACTGAAAGCAAGTGGTGGGTGGTAGACGCTACCAACATTCCTTTGGGACGTTTGGCTAGTCAAGTGGCTGCGATTTTGCGCGGCAAAAACAAGCCTACTTATACACCGCACGCTGATATGGGCGACCATGTTATCGTAATTAATTGCGACAAAGTTATTTTGACTGGTAACAAAATTAACCAAAAAATGTACAAGTACCACACACTTTACCCGGGTGGTGACAGAGAGATCGCGTACAGCAAATTGATGGCTGAGCGCAGTGATTTCGTTGTGCAACGCGCTGTCAAAGGTATGATGCCTAAGAACGCGTTGGGCAAGCAAATGCTCAAAAAATTGCGCACTTACAAAGGTGCTGACCACGAGCATCAGGCTCAAAACCCTGTTGAATTAAAGATTGTAGGAGGTAGATAATTATGGCAGCAAAGAAAATCGCAAACACTTACACCAATGCGACAGGTCGTCGTAAATCATCTGTTGCTAGAGTTCGTTTGGCTGCTGGTAAGGGTAAAATTACCATCAACTCAACTGACATTGAGGAGTACTTTGGCCTCGCTACACTAAAGTTAATCGTGCGTCAACCTTTGGTGTTGACCAACACTGCGGACAAGTTTGACGTGTTCGTTACCGTTAATGGCGGTGGCTTGGGTGGTCAAGCAGGTGCTATTAGACACGGTATCGCTCGTGCTTTGGTAAAAGAAAACGAAGAGTACAAAGGCGTGCTAAAATCTGCTGGCTTGCTTACCCGTGACCCAAGAATGAAAGAGCGTAAAAAATACGGCTTGCACAAAGCCCGTCGCGCAGTTCAATTTAGTAAGCGTTAAAATACAGGACCCCTTTGGGTTCTTTTTTTTGCCCCTCAAGTGTCCCTTTCTTGCTCATTTTGTCATTCTGAGGCAGGCATTGTCCGCCTCTGAATGACACGGCGGGGGAGACCCCCGACCCTAATAAATAAAATGTGGCGTAGCCACCCCTCTTGTCATCCAGAGGATGCCAAAGACATCCGCGGGATCTGTGAGCGATAGCGAACCCCGTCGAGGGCGATGCCCTCGACATCAATCAATCAAATAGATTTTTTTTTCTTTGTCATTCAGAGCAACCACAAGTTGCGTGGAATCTGTGAGGTGCATCGCACCGACCCCCCATACCGTATTTGTCTGTATATAGCAACAAGAGGCAGGGATAGTATTTGTTATTTAAGTTTTTGGGTTCGTCTGCGGCTCACAGATTCCACGGACATACTAGCGTATGTCCTCTGAATGACAGTTGGTTGGCTGCACCACAATTAATTAGATTAATGCGGGTATGGGGTGTAATCCTGCCGTATAAAAAGGCAAATATCGCCTACATATTTTTAAAATGCAACAAATTTGCTAGACAAATGCAAAAATATATGCTAATTTTGATAAAAGCAAATTGTGAGGGGGTGAGTGTAATGTATGTAGACAAAAGCGGAAGAGAATGGTCGAGCGAGGCAGTTTATAAGGAATATGCTTGTCTGCTAGGGGCCCTATTAGATTATCAACTGGCATTTGAAGATTATTCTGATGCGACTGGGAATAACTTATTCACGACGGAGCCTTTTGTGAGATTGTGGGAGTTTAGGAAAAATAGAGATGCAATGCAAGAGCGGGAATTACTGACTGAGGCTAGAGAGATTTTTGACGGCTTAAAAGGCTTGGTCGAAACTGTCGGCAAAGAAAATTTTATTTTTTATGATGACGGCGGTGTGGAATATGTTTGGGAAAATTTGAATAAAGGAGATAAAAACAAGGACTAAACCAGAAGATGAAGTTTTGATGAGTAAATAAACGAAAAGCGACCTTTTTGGTCGCTTATTCTATTTAATTATGCGGTAGCACACAACGGCAAGACGTTGGGCATAGAGAAGAAGAGTAATTACACAAAAAGTCAGGGCTATTGCTCCTGACTTATTTTTTCAAATATTAATTCTGATATATTCAATTATAGATTACAGAGTGTCGTTTGACTTGTTTTGAAAATCTTTGGTGACATTAGGCACACTGTATTCGTTGGCAGAGTATTGAGTATTGGTTTTGGCATTGGTGCCACGCATATTTGTATTAGTATTTGCGTTCGTGTTTGCGTTTGTATTTACATTTGTGTTGTTGTGTTGGTCAGTTGTTTGAGGGGTGTTTTGTGTAGTAGTTGACTGGGTAGGGTTGGTAGTCAGTTTTGTTTCAACACCTCTGTCGGTAGTAGTCACCCTGTCACGAGTCTGAGTAGTGTTTTGGTCAACTGTGTTTGTCCTAGCGGTATAGTTTTGTGCAGGTGTAGCGGGGGTGGTAGCAGGGTGTTCTGTCACAACTGGAGTGTCGGTACCCGTCCTAGTAGTCGTGTCCGTGGTGTTAGTTGTGTCAAAGTCTGCAAAAATATCGTTGATTGCATCCAAAGCCTCGTTTGCGCAGTTTATGCAATGCTCACGGCAAGTGAGGGTGTATTGCATATCTAGATAAGTGGCGCTGAGGTCGGTATTGCGCGCTTGGTTGCTCTCTGCTAGTGCGATTTCGCCAGCACTGTGCATCAACTCAAAGTCGTTTTGTGTGAGTTTGTTTGTGATTTTACGCAAAAGGCGAGAATAAGAGTTTATCTGAGCAGATTGGGCGTCGGTCAAAGTGATTTCTTTGTCGATTACTCGCTGAATGTTTTGACGAGCGGTGGCGAGGCTTGCGTCCATAGTTGCATTGATAGTAGACAATCTGCTGTTTAGTTCGTCAATCTTATTCTGCATTTCGGCGTAATCTACAGTGTTTGTGTCGGTCGAGCCGAATGTGACGGTGCGCCTGTTTGGGGTAGTGTTTTTGCTAGTAGTGTTTTGCGCTCTGGATGCTGAATTATTTTGCATAGTGGCAGTTTGCGTATTTGTGTTTGCGCGATTTTGAGTTGTGTTGGTTGCATCAGCAGTGGTGCGGGTAGGGTTTTGCCTATCAAAAGTAGTTTTTGGACTGATTACGCTAGGATTTGGGTTAATGCCGTTGTTGCGGTTGTCCAAATTTGCGTTGTTTACCGTGTTGGTTGTGTTTTGGGTAGCAGTCCTGCCGTTTTGAATAGTATTGGTGTTGGCACTGTTGTTGACAATTCTGCCCGCATTTGCGCCGTTTACCGTGTTTACGCCGCCATTGTTGCCGATGACAGCGCCGTTGTTGTTGTAAATTTTGCCGTCAATGTTTTGATTGGCGTTGTTTCTGTATGTGTCAATGTTGTTGGTACGCACCATAGAGTCTAGGTTTGTGCGGTCGGCATTGTTTGTATTTGGGGTGTTGGCGCTGTTGGGCAAAACTCCATTGTTTGCATTACCGATGCCATAAGGACTTGTGCCGCGGTTGTCGGCTGCAAGGTCACTACTAGCGATATTTGCGTCGGTAGCAGGGGTCAAGCGATTTGTGTCGTTTGAATTGACTGCACGAGTATTATTTGCGTTCGTTACACGGGAGTTGTTTGCATTGTTTGAGCCCGAGGTGCGGGTAACGTTTGCATTGTTTGTGTCTACGCGGTTTTCATTTAAATTGCGCGCGCGTTCGGTCGAATTTGGGCTGGCCCTATCTACATTTTTGTCCACATCATTTGTCATCGCGTTGTTGCTAGGGGTGCCTGTTTCGACACGGTTTACATTGTCATCACGCTCCTCAAGAGTGGTAATAGAGTACTCGTTGTTGGCATTATTCAATCTCACGCCGTTGTCAAATAGCAGATTGCCGCAGCAATACGCTACATCCATACTATTAGCAGTCAAGTGCATATTATCCAATTCTTGTCTAAGTGTACTCTGGCTGTCTCTGTCTATTGTGCTACAAATCCCAAAGGTCGAAGCCAAAGCGAAAGTTAGCGAAAGCGCTAGTATTTTTTTCATAAATTCACCTCTAAAAAAATTTTTACAAGGCTAGTTTGTGTGAAATTTGATAAATTATTTATGCAATTTGCGATTTTTTTGATTGAAAAAGACATTTTTGGCAAATATTTTTGTCAGGAGCAATCATATGAACCAAACTGACAGAAATGCAAAATATAACGCTTATGTATCTAGCAAAATGCCCAAGACCAAGCCGTGGCCCTCGCTTTTTCACGCCTTTTGGGTGGGTGGGGTGATATGCTGCTTCGGCGAATTATTCAAGGATTTGTGTATGTATATCTTCCCTTATATGTCAGCACAAGAGGCGAGTTCGTGGTCGTCAATGCTGATTATTGTTATCGCAGCACTACTCACAGGGCTAGGAATTTACGATAAAATCGGCGCTTATGCGGGGGCTGGTAGTATCGTGCCTATCACGGGATTTAGTAATTCGATAGCAAGTTCAGCACTCGAATTCAAACGAGAGGGAATGGTCTTTGGGCTAATGGCGAAAATGTTCGTCATAGCGGGACCTGTTATCGTAAGCGGGGTAGTCGCCTCAATTATCGCAGGTCTAATCTATTATATTTTCTAAAATCTCGCAAAAATAAAAGCCTAAGGTTTGACTGATTTGAAATTAGTGTAACTGATAGACACTTTATCATTAATTTGATAAGGTGTCTTTTGTATTAAATAAAATTATTTTTATAAAATTTTTTAAAATAGCAACAAATTCAGTACTTGTATGTTATAATGATTGCAGAAATACGATAAAAGGATGAGATAATTATGTTTAGTAAAGAACAATTTGACTGGGTTGATTTTTATAAAGAATTTGCTCAAAAACTTTTGAAGTATAAAGTTAATAGAAAGGAACTTATTGCTATTGTAGAAAGTGTTTATAAAGATTCTGATATCAATATGCCAACTTTAGAAATTGATGATAAATTGATTGATATTGACCCATTTACTATTTTTGGTTTATTCAATAAAGGCATTACTAAGGACAATAGATTAAAATTAATGTCTAACTTTGCAAAAAAATTAAATATAAATGCAAAATTGCCAACATCATTTGATAGTATTCCTGTTTTAAATAATCAAAATGCTACTTTTTACTATTTTTCAAATCTTCGTACAGATAACGATATTGATGAACTTTGGGAATTGTTTGAAAGTGCATTAAATTATGCCAACAGTCCTACTCAAGATAACAGAAAAGTATTGTCTTATTATTTTGATATTGTTATTAATAAAAAAGGTAATGGAAATAGTAAAATTACAATGGGGCTTTATTGGATTGCTCCAGACACATTTTTAAATTTAGATAGCAGAAATGAGTGGTATATATATGAGTCAGGGAAAATGTCAACTGATTTTGTAAACACTTTACCAAAAGTCGAGCCTAAAATATCATCACAAAAATATTTTGCCATTGTTGAAATGTTAAAAGAATATTTACTTGCAGGAAAAAGCGATTTGAAAGATTTTAAGGAATTATCTTTTGAAGCATGGAGATATTCAGAAGAAATAAATCAACAAAGGAAACAAGCACAAATGGATGAAGAAAGTGAACATTCTTTGGAAGAAGATAAAAATAGTGTCCATTATTGGATTTATTCCCCTGGTGATAGCGCAAGCAAGTGGGATGAGTTTTATAGCAATGGCATTATGTGTATGGGTTGGGATGAAATTGGAGATTTAAGCCAATATAACTCAAAAGAAGAAATAAAGAATGCTTTAAAAGAAAAAAGAGACCCTTCTCTAACATACAAAAATGTAGCACATGCTTTATGGCAATTTGCCCAAGAACTAAAACCTGGCGATATAGTATTTGTCAAAAAAGGACTACACACTTTAGTTGGTCGTGGATTTGTAGAATCAAAATATTATTATGATGAAAATCGCAAGGAGTATAAACATGTTTGCAAAGTAAATTGGACACACAACAGTGAATGGGAGCATCCAGGTCAAGCAGTTATAAAAGTTTTAACCGATATTACTCAATATACGGATTATGTTAAAAATCTTTTAGAAATAGTAAATGACAATGATATTCTTGAAGAAGATGAGAAAGAGCAAAAATATTCAGCATATACAAAGGATGATTTTTTAAGTGATGTTTATATGACAAATGAATCCTATAACCATCTTGTTAGACTTTTAGAAAATAAGAAAAATATAATTTTACAAGGTGCTCCAGGTGTTGGCAAAACTTATATTGCAAAGAGATTAGCATACTCAATCATTGGCGAGAAAAATACTGAAAGAGTTAATATGGTACAATTTCACCAAAGCTATTCTTATGAAGATTTTATTATGGGATTTAGACCTAATTCAACAGGATTTGATTTGAGGACAGGTGTATTCTATAATTTCTGTAAAGAAGCTGCAAAAGATGAAGAAAACAAGTATTTCTTTATCATAGATGAAATAAATCGCGGTAATTTAAGTAAAATATTTGGCGAATTATTTATGTTAATTGAAAACGATAAAAGAAATACAAGTGTTCAATTAATTTATAATAATGAAAAATTCTCTGTACCCAAAAATGTTTATATTATTGGTATGATGAATACAGCAGATAGAAGTCTTGCAATGTTGGATTATGCTCTTAGAAGAAGATTTGCTTTCTTTGATATCGTTCCTGGATTTGACACTGACGGATTTAAAAGTTATAAAGATTCTATAGAAAATCCTAATTTAAGTAATTTAATTAATTGTGTTAAAAGTTTAAATGAAGTTATTGCTAATGACGAAATACTTGGAAACGGATTTTGTATTGGTCATAGTTATTTTTGCAATTTAAGTAAAAATGTTTCGGATAAAGAATTGATTGATATTATAGAATTTGAACTTATACCACTTATAAAAGAATATTGGTTTGATGAACAATCTAAAGTAAATGAATGGACATTTAATTTAAGGAGTTCTATTAAGTGATAAAGATTAAAAACATATATTATATGTTGTCTTATGCTTTTCAAAATTTACTACAAGGAAAATATAAAACTTGTGAAACAGAAGATTTTGATAATATAAGGGAGTTGTTTGCAGAAATTATAATAAAAGGTATTTCTCACGAAATTAAAAGAGGTTTGGGAAAAGAATATATATTCAAACAAACTCAATTAAGCAACCCCAAAGGCAAATTTAATATAACTGAATCTATAAAAAATTCAGCAATTCAAAAGAAACAACTTGTTTGTGAATATGATGAGTTCTCAATAAATTCGTATTTGAATAGAATAATAAAAACAACAAGTTTACTTTTGATAAAATCGGATATTTCATTAGAAAGGAAAAAATCTTTAAAAAGATTGATGAGATATTTTAATGAAGTTGAAGAATTAAATCCTTTTGCTATTAACTGGCAAATCCAATTCAATAAAAATAATCAAACCTATAAAATGCTAATTCATATTTGTTGGTTAGTTATTAAAGGACTAATTCAATCAAACAACAACGGACAATTCAAAATAGATGATTTTATTGATGAACAAAGAATGTGTCGATTATACGAAAAGTTTATTTTAGAATTTTACAAAAAAGAGTGTCCAAGTTTAAAAGTATCGTCTTCTCAAATAAAATGGGTATTAGATAATGATAATGACTTTATGTTACCAACAATGCAATCAGATATTATGATTGAAACAAAAGAAAAAGTTTTAATTATAGATGCAAAATACTATGAACGCTCAACACAAAAACAATTTGATGCGGTTACATTACATTCTAATAATCTATATCAAATCTTTACATATGTAAAAAATAAAAGAGCTTGTGGAAAGCAAGTTTCAGGAATGTTATTATATGCAAAAACTGATGAAACAATATTCCCAAACAACTCCTACTCAATGGACGGAAATAAAATTTCTGCAATGGCACTAGATTTGAATTGTGATTTTTATGATATAAAAGAGCAATTATTCAAAATCATAAATGAACATAATTTAATAAAAAATTAAAAAAGACATTTAGGAGTGTGCTTATCTTAAAACAAGTGCTCTCACTTCGTTTGGACAGACTAGCACATGCCTACAAACTAGATTAAACCATACACAAAAAGCGAAAGTGCTGGAAGAGCATAACACGCTTTCGCTTTTTTTGCTATTCTAAACAATGGCTAATTTATTACATAGTGGACTTGACAAGAGTCTCTAAAATGAGTTTTTCTGATTAAGACTGAGAAACGATATTTGTGCTCAGGCATTTTTGTTTTGCGTTTCTCTGTCTGTTAATATTGTTTTTCCATTTATTCACTTGTCAAGAACCTTTCTCACGGCATAAAGTAGCCATAAAAAAGATTAGAACATTTCTCTGCCTACTCTTAAATTATTACATTAGTTTCAAACATCATATCCTAAGTATAGGCTTTTAATTTTTATTCAATTTACTTTTGGGTTTTTTCTCGCAGTTTTGCGATTATTTCGTCAACGTTGATGTGATAATTTTGGCAAAAGTCCTGCACCCAGTCCACTGCTTCTTTGATTAATCCTGCGTGGATATCCTCAGGGGAGAATAGGCGGGCTACAAAAAAGCCCTTGCCCTGAATGGAGTAGATATACCCGTCTTGCTCCAATGCCTCGTACGCATTTTTGACCGAAATCACACTGATATTGAGTTCGCGCGCAACCAATCGAATGGATGGCAAGCAGTCATCGGGCAACAGTTGTTTTTTGAGAATTTGCGTCAGTACTTGGTCATAAATCTGCTGATATATTGGGGTGGGGGAAGATTTTTGAATAATCAAATCCATATTACAAATTTACCTTCAAAAATTTTTTGACACTCAATCTATATGCGGCAAAAAACGTGACGCAATATACGGCAATCCCGACTGCTAATAATCCTAGTTGTGCGTCGATGTAGGCATAGCCGTCGAAAATCATATTGAGCGTTGGGATGAATGCAATCAGCACTTCGATAGTGCCGAGAGTGAGCAGGTACCCCACAAATGCCCAAATTGTCGGCACCGCTACCTTGTAGCCTGTCGCAAAAAATTGAGGCAAAAATATGATATTAAATACGGAAAATTCAATCAATGTGCAGGCGAATAGGGTAAAATTTGCGTCCAGCCCGACAGAATTACCCGTGGGATTTACTAGCAGTGCCGAGATAATCGCCACTGGGATTGCGATCAAAATCTGCATCATTTCGATAAAAATCACGGACAAAAATTTTGACTTGACTATTTCTGCTCGTGTAATAGGGAGCATGGAGTTGAATTCCAAATCTTTGTTTGCTTTGTACAGCGTAAATAGATTCGGGATCCCGATGAGGCAATAGCCAAAAGCCACGCAGTAAGGATAATTTGGGGCTAACAGGGTGAATGCTAGTAGCCAATAAAAGAATATAAAGTAGTTGAGTGCGACGGGCTTGAGCGAGAGGTGCCATTCTTTTTTGAATAATGTTTTGAGCCTAGTCATTTTTTCGCCTCCAAGTTGTAATATAGCATAATGTCCTCCAAATTTGGTTTTTCCGTGTTTATTCGGTCGCTCGGGTCGATTTTGTCGCGATTTATTAGCCCGCTAAAGCCGAATTTGTTCCTTTTGATACCTACCGCACGCAAGCGAAGTGAGGGGGTGAGGTCATCTAGTTTGCCTGAGATCAATAGGTGGCTGTCAATGAGGTCGTCTTTGCTTTCATCGGCGATGATTTTGCCGTCTTTTATCATCAACACATAGTCGGCACATTTGTCGAGGTCTGAGGTGATGTGGGTGGAAAACAAAATCCCTGTATCCTCGTTTTGGATAATTTCTCTAAAGATATCCAATAGTTCCTCTCTAGCGATCGGGTCTAGACTGCTAGTAGGTTCATCGAGTAGCAGAATTTTGGCGTGGTGCGAAAGGGCGAGGGCTAGCCCAAATTTTACCCTCATACCTGCAGACAAGTCAGAGATTTTTTTGCTCTCATCAATCTTGAACTTTTGGATGTAATTTTGGTATGTCGCAGCCTCCCAGTTGGGATAAAATTCGCTATAAATTCGTCTAATTTGCGCGACTGTATGTTTGGGGAAATAGTCGAATTCGCCCAGCATAAAGCCTATGTTTTGCTTTATTGCCGATTCGTCATTAGAGAGGTTTAGGCCGTCCAATTCCACCACTCCACTATCGGGGTGGGTAATATTGAGAATAGATTTTATAGTGGTTGTTTTGCCTGCGCCATTCATCCCCAAAAACCCGACTATATAGCCTGTAGGGATGGTAAAGGAAACATTTTTTAACTCAAAACTCGGGTAAGTTTTGCATAAATTACTAACTTTTAGCATCTATAACTCCTTTTAACTGTGTATATACAGTATATACAGTTAGTGTGTTGTTGTCAAGTATTTTTCCCCAAATTTCAAAAAAATTAAAAATTTCGGCTAAATTGTTCTAAAATCGTTTTACAAAATCACTTTTTTGTGCTATTATTCTATCTAGGAGGCGAAAGCGTGCGTATTTTAGGTATCGACCCGGGGTTCGGGATTATTGGATTCGGAGTGATTGACAAGAGTAATTCTGGGCTATCTGTAGTAGATTATGGGGTGATCACCACGCCCAAAGATATGGATTTTAACGCGAGGTTAGAGGTGATTTATCACAGTATGGCGAAGATAATAGATAGGTTTCAGCCTGACGAGGTCGCTATCGAAGAACTGTATTTTAACAATAATATCACTACGGGTATCAAGGTCGCTGAGGCGAGGGGGATAATCCTTTTGTCCTTTCAGCAAGCCAAATTGCCGATATTCGAGTACACTCCGCAGGATATCAAACTTGCCCTGACAGGGACGGGTAGGGCAGACAAATCGCAGATGAAGTTTATGGTCAAGACTTTGCTTCATCTACAAAAATCACCCACACCTGATGACGCGGCGGACGCTGTGGCGGTGGCGCTATGCCATTCGCAAACGAACCAAAATTTGAGAGCGAGGAATGCAGTATGATTAGTTTTTTAAAGGGAATTATTGCCGACAAGGCACTCAACACATTATATATAGATTGCAACGGCGTGGGTTTTGAGCTTTGCGTGAGTAGTTTTTGTCTCGATAGAGTAGGCGCCATAGGCGAAATGATCAATATTCAGACTTATCTCAATGTGCGTGAAGACGAGATGAAACTATATGGTTTTTATGACTCTTTTGAAAAGGAGGTCTTTGGCAAACTTTTATTGGTCAATGGCGTGGGTCCCAAAATGGCTATCAACATCTTGAGCGGGGTGTCTGCCGAGGATTTAAGTTTTGCGATCGCCACGCAGAATGCTAGCGTTCTCAAGAATATCAAAGGTGTAGGCACCAAGATTAGAGAAAGAATTATGCTAGAACTCAAGGAGAAAATGGACGCTTTGTCGCATTTGGCACAAGTGTCGCTGACCGAAATCGAAGCCAAGGACAGCGAGGCTTATTCGTATACTCTCAATGTATTGCTGGATTGGGGGGTTCCTCGCACACGTGCGCAGGACATATTAAACAAAGTATACGAGACTACAGACGATATGGAGGCTCTATTAGCCAAGGCATTTAGGGAATTGGGGAAGTAATATATGTTTGATGATGATGAAAGATTTATCGCTAGTACCAAGTCTGAGATAGATGAGGTAATCGAGAATAATTTGCGTCCTACTCAACTAGATGAATATGTGGGGCAAAAAAAGTTTAAGGACAATTTGACTATATACATTCAGGCAGCAAAAGCGCGTGGCGAGGCTCTCGACCATGTGCTGCTCTTTGGCCCTCCAGGATTGGGAAAGACCACACTGTCGCATATTATTGCCAACGAACTCGGTGCGCAAATCAAGGTCACTAGCGGACCTGCTATCGAGCACGCTGCTGATCTCGCCGCCATTCTCACTAATTTGGGTAAAAACGATGTGCTATTTATTGACGAAATCCACAGGCTCAGCCGCGCGGTAGAGGAGGTCTTGTACCCTGCGATGGAGGACTATGCTCTTGATTTTGTGGTGGGCAAAGGTCCTGCGGCAAAGAGTATCCGCCTCAAAATCCAGCCTTTTACCCTGATTGGCGCTACCACGAGAGCAGGTATGCTCACCGGTCCTCTGCGTGATAGATTCGGCGTGCTGGGGCGGCTAGAACTGTACGAGCCTAGCGAGTTGAGTGAAATTTTGCTGCGCTCTGCCAAGATTTTGAATATCAGTATTACTCCAGAGGCTGCTTATCTAGTCGCAAAATCTTCTCGTGGTACTCCTAGGATTGCCAATAGGTTTTTAAAGAGAATTCGTGATTACGCTGACGTGATGGGGTCGGGGAAAATTGATGTCGATATTGCGCAAAAGGCGCTGACCCTACTAGAGGTAGATGAATTGGGGCTGGACGCTGTCGACCACAGGCTCATTACTACCATTATTGACAAATTCGACGGTGGACCTGTAGGGCTAGATACTTTGGCTGCGGCTACAGGTGAAGAGGCTACTACTATCGAGGAGGCGTGCGAGCCGTACCTTATCCAAATGGGCTTTGTGGCTAGGACGAGCAAAGGTAGGGTAGCGATGCCGCTAGCGTATGAGCATTTTGGTCGAGTTTTGCCACAAAATAGAGAAAAAGAGTTGCGAGATTTTGCAAAAGATACTTTTGTGGATGAAAATGGTCAAAAATAATTGCTTTTTTCTGCAAACTGTGATATCATTTAGCCATATTCTATATAAGGAGATTTTATGTTAAGCACTTTATTGCAAGCACAAGGTGGCGGCGGTAGTTCTTCTACATGGATCATTATGATCGTTTTGCTAGTTGTCTTGGTTGTTATGTACATTTTCAGTTATATCAAGCGTAAAAAGTACAATCAGGAGACCGTCGCTATGATCGAGGCGCTCAAGCCAGGGGACAAGGTCAAGACCTACAGCGGTATTTATGGTACTATCGTGTCTATTCGCGAGACTACTGATGGCAAAGTCATCACCCTTGAGACTGGTGACGACAAAAACAAGAGTTTTGTGACTATCGATTCTAGCGTAATTTACTGTATGGACAAAAAGCAAGACGTCGTATACGATGCCAATGGTGATGTCATTGAGCCTGCAGACGATGAGGCAGATGCCAAGTCAAAGGGCAAGGCAAAAGCCAAAGAGGCTACCCCTGTAGAGGCTGTAGCAGAGGAGACTACTGAGGATAGCGAGACTGTCGAGGCGGATGCTGAGGACGAGACTCAACAAGACAAAAAGTCACAAAAAAGTGACCAAGAATAAAACAAAAGTACTCTGCTAGCCGATTGGGTTAGCCCGAGTACTTTATTTTTTTAGAGCAAAAGCGATAATGCCTGATATTAGCCCAGTGATGCTGCCGAACAGGAGGTCATTGAGTACGCTGATGTTGAATTCAAAATGCCCGTCTAGTATTGAGAAAGTCAGGAATGCGAGTGCGGTATACGCCATACCTAGGATTATTCCCCATAGCCAGCCATTTGAGCGGATTTTTTTGCTCATTACAAATGCGCCTACTAGGATGCTGACGATTTTTATGCCTTGATTGATAGGGGAGATGAGTCCTTCGCTAAGGGTGGTGAATTTTATAATAAAAGCAAAGATTAATACGCATAGCAGTGAGACTGATATTGCCCAAAAAGTGCCTTTTAGCACTCCCAAGAATGCGTGTTGCTCTGACTCGGCACTGATTTCCTTTGATTTTGCCATAATTCCTCCTGTTTGTTTTAAAATTATATGCTTTATTCAATATGTCTATTACCAAATTATAAATTTTTTTATTTTGTCTATAATTTATTTGATAAAAAACCCAAAATTAATTGACTTAATCTTAGATTTATATTATAATAGCAAGTATCTACAAGGAGTTTCGAGAATGAATAAGCCTACAGCGATAAAGAGATTTATATTTATTGGCATATTTTTGGTTTTAGGTTTTGTGTTGGCTTTTGCTAGTTTTGACATACCTTTTACTCATTATACTTACAATGGTTTTGCCAATTCGATTAAGTTGGGTCTAGACCTCAAGGGCGGCGTAATGGCTGTGTACGAGGCTACCGAGAAAGAGGGCGAAGAGGGCGACTTTGAGCAGAAATTGCTCGCGACCAAGACTCGTATTACCCAGATGATTACCGAGGAATATTCTGAGGCTGTCATCACCATTCAGCAGGGCAATCGTATCAGGGTCGAGGTGCCAGATGTTTCTGACCCAGAGACAGTTTTTGACCTCATAGGTCAGCCTGCATCACTAGAGTTTAAGGCAGAAGAGGACACTGATGGTCATATTCACGAGGCTGTTTTGACTGGTGAGAATATCGTCAATGCGTACGCTTCGCAACAGCAGACATCTAGCGGTACTTTGGAATGGGGTGTGAGTATTGAGTTTGATGCCGAAGGGGCTCAGGCTTTTTACGAATTGACCAAACAGCAGACTGGTAGTCAGATTTATATTTACCGTAATGGTGAGTTGTTTTCTGCGCCTACTGTAAACGAGGCTATCGCAGGGGGCAAGACATTTATTTCTGGTAGTATGGATACTCAGCAAGAGGCAGAGGAGTTCGCTACACAGATTTTGAGTGGTACTTTCTCACTCGATCTGACTCTGCTCGAGAATACCGTAGTCAGCGCTACCTTGGGTGTGGATGCGATGAAATACGGCTTGATCGCTGGTGGTATCGCGATTTTGCTTATCTTTGCATTTATGATTTGGCGATACAAGATGATGGGCGTGATGGCTAGCATTGCACTGTGCTTTTATGTCATCTTGACACTGTTCTTCTTGCAGGCGTTGCCATTTGTACAGCTTACACTGGCTGGTATCGCAGGTATCATCCTGTCTATCGGTATGGCGATTGACGGCAACATTATTATCTTTGAGCGTATCAAAGAGGAATATGCGGCGGGCAAGAGGATCAATCAGTCTATCCGTAGCGGTTTCAAGAGGTCTTTGGCTGCCATCCTCGACTCAAACATTACGACTATCGTGGTTTCATTGATACTTATCTTGCTGGGGACTGGCTCTATCCGTGGTTTCGCGATCACGCTGCTCATTGGTACCGCATTGAGTATGTTTACTTCACTAGTCGTGACTAGAGGCTTGTTGATGACGTATTACCCACTTAATTCCAACAATGCCAAATCTTACAACTTGAAAAGGGGGGAAGACGTAATTGAACTTGCATAAAAGTAAATTTGACGATTTTAAGCGGAATTTTACTCCTAGCCGTTGGACAAAATATTTTGTAATGTTTAGTGCTACCATTATTTTGGTCGGTGCTATTATGCTGCTAGCGTGCGGTTTTAACCTTGGTATGGATTTTACTGGTGGTAATGTCATCACTATCAAGTCATCTACCGAGATCAGTACTGATGAGTACAATAACATTGTTAGCACTGCTGAGTCGGTGCTGGCAGAACAGGGGCTGAGTCTTGCTCAAGCACAGTTGGAGGGTGAGTCTGGTCAACAGGCTGTATCTATCCAATATCAAAACAAAGACGGTGTGGACGATATGTCGGAGATCAATACCGCTATCGTGACAGCACTCAGTGAGGACTTTCCTCAATACGAGATTACCAATGCGGAGTCAAAGAGCGCTTCGGCTAGTGCTGAATTGCTTACCAATGCGCTGCTAGCGATTTTTATTGCACTGATATTTATCCTTATTTATATAGCGATTCGATTTGAATTTTTGAGCGGTGTGGCGGCAATGATTACATTGTTCCACGATGTCTTGATAATGTGCGCGTGCGTGCTGATATTTAGGATTGAGGTCAATAGTTCTTTTGTGGCGGCGATTATTACCATATTGGGTTACTCAATCAACAACACAATTATCGTATTCGACCGTGTAAGAGAGAATTTAAGCAAGCCTAGTCTTGACGAATTGTCAAACAAGCAGATCGCGGATTTGTCTATCAAGCAAACGCTCAACCGTACTCTCAACACCTCGATTACTACTATTGTGGCAATCTTTATGCTGGCACTCATCGGTGTGCCTCAAATGTCAGAATTCGTTATCCCAATCTTAATTGGTCTGATTGCGGGTACTTATGCAGCAATCTTTATCTCGGCTCCACTATGGGCTGCGATGATGGCGAAAAATTCAAAATTTGGCATTCGTGAAAAAGCAAAAGCGAAAGCGGCAAAAGCGGCAGAGAAAGAAGCAGCCGCAGAGGCAACTGCTACGCCTGTTGAAGAATAAAATAAAAGCCTTCCAAAACTATACGGGAGGCTTTTTGTAAAGGACGAAAAATGAAGTTTAAAAAGCATAACAAAATTCAATATACAGTACAAGAGATAGAGCGCGTTTCGCAAAAATTCGGCGTTACTCAAGATGTTGCGGAGATAATTTTGCAGCGCGGATATCAGGATGATCAGGCGATAGATAGTTTTTTGAACCCGAAACTAGAGGAGATGCACGACCCATATTTGTTTAACGATATGGATAAAGTGGTCGAGCGTATTCAGAGGGCGTTAAAGGACAAAGAGCGTATCCTCATTTTTGGTGATTATGATGTAGACGGCATCACTAGTAGTTACATTTTGCTAGACTATTTTCGCTCGGTCGGCTGTGAGGCAAACACCTTTTTGCCGAATAGGTACTCAGACGGGTATGGCTTGACACGGGATGCGGTCAATTTTGTAATAGATGAGTTTGCGCCCAGCCTAATCATCACTGTCGACTGTGGCATCAGCGGGTACGAAGAGGTAGAATATATCAAGTCAAAGGGAATCGATGTAATCGTTACCGACCACCACGACTGTCCTGAAATTTTGCCGCAATGTCTCATCATTGATGCAAAATTGCCCAACCAGCGCTACCCATTTAGGGAATTGTGCGGGGCGGGGGTCGCTCTCAAAATTGTAGAGGCGTTGTCAAACAAGGATGTGATGAAAAAGTATCTGCCAGTCTGCGCTATTGCTACTGTTTCAGACATTGTGCCGCTGGTGGATGAAAATAGGGTGATAGTTCGTTTTGGGTTGGACGCGCCACTCAAGGCTTTTCCTGACGGCATCGTCGCCCTTTGCAAAGAGCTAAAACTTGGCAACAAGATTTCGAGTCAGGATATCAGTTTTAAAATCGCGCCCAAACTCAATGCTTCGGGTAGAATGGGGGATGCAAACCAAAGTTTGCAACTCTATATCGAGAAAGATAAAGCAAAAATCAAGGCACTGGTCGCCCAAATACTAGAATACAACACCGAGAGGCAAGAATTGTGCAATGTCGTCTACGTCGACTGTGTCAACCGTCTCAAAAAGGTAAACTTGTCCAACAAAAAAGCAATAGTAATGTACAGCGACAAGTGGAGCATAGGCATACTAGGGATAGTGGCTGCGCGAATTACTGACGAATACAAGCGCCCGACTTTTTTGCTAGGCAAAGAGGGCGAATTTTACAAGGGGTCGAGTCGCAGCATTGACGGGATTAATATTCACGAGGTACTGACTCAAGCTCAAGATATGATGACTAGTTTCGGTGGTCACGTAATGGCTGCGGGGATGACTGTGCATCAGGACAAGATCGCAGAGTTTAAGACTAGGATTGAGGATTTGATTGCCCAAAATTACAGCGATGAGTATTTTGAGCCGTACTGTGAGTATGACCTAGATATCGATATTGCTGACATCAGTCTATCTAGGCTAGAGGGGCTATCTAGGCTAGAGCCTTTTGGGTGTCAGAATGCTGTGCCCAATTTTAGGATACAGTTTGAAAAAGCAAATGTCGCCCCGCTCAAGAGCAATGCAAATCACCTCACCATTCAGACGCCTACGGTCAATCTATTGGCATTTAATAGTGGGCAGTACTTCAATTTGCTCAGTCAGAGCAGTATGAAAGAGTGCGTGGTTGAGTTGCTCGTGGATACATTCAGAGGGACAAAAAGTTGCAAGGGCATTGTCAAGCATTTGCAACTTTGCGCTGCACCGAATGTCGGCGAAGAGCGTATCGGTGGCGAGTATATAAAGCAGTTGTCGCTACATTCTGACGGAGTAATGTCAAGGTTTTGTACATACAACAAGCATAATCTGGCATCTCTGCTAGGGCAAAACCAAGGCAGCCTGTATGGTACGCTGGTCATTGCCAACACACTCAAGAGTTACAAGGATTTTTGTGACCATTATGCCGAAAAATCCAAAATCTTGTGTTATGAATACCTCAATTTGACCAACAACTGTGGCTATAATACTGTATGTCTCTGCCCTGCGATAAAGAACGATTATCACAATTTCTCTAGGATAATTCTGCTCGATAGCGTGTTGGATGAGGCTTATCTTGTGCATCTAAACAACTGTACAAAGGCGCAGATTTTTTTGCCTAGTTCTACACCGCTGATTTTTTCGCCTTTTAGATTTGTGGATTTGAGCCGAAAAGTTTTTGGAGATTATTTCCATATAATCAAGAGGGCGTGCAAATCTAGCCTCGTCGCTTTTGACGATTACAATTATTACAACAAACTCAAAAAAATGCAAAAAGATTTGAACTATGTGCAATTTGTGGCGAGCGTGCTGACTTTTGAGCAGTTGGGCTTGCTCCAAATTAATGACGAGCAGGGCAATTATTATATCACTATGACCAACAAGCCGTCGACTAGTCTCAATAATTCAAACTTTTATAACAAACTTGAATTGATATTAAAATCTTATTAAAGAGGAATTTATGCCAAAAACGAAAATCACAAAAGCAAAACCACCTGTGAGTGAAAAGGATTTTACAAAATTCCCGTGGACAGAAGAATTTAGAGCGCAATTTCCGACTGAAATCGTCAAAAAGTATGCGGCAGAATACCCAAATTTGGATGATTTGAGAGACTTTTTGTTTGTAGAGAAGCATATGGATTTTCGCAAGTCAAACTTGCTCGTCGGTGCCTATGCTGGGGAAATGGGAATTGTGCGCAATGATAGCGATGTGCTATTAGAGATTGGGGTGCCCATCTGTGACAACCAATGCTCAAATTGCGACAGAGTGATTTACAAACAGTCGCACAGATATTATGATAGATATTTTGAGAGTTTGGTCGCAGAAGTGCAGGCGACGCGCGATATGATACGCAAAAAAGGTTATTTTGTCAAGGCGATTTGCTTTACAGGTAATCTGCTCGCTTTTGACCCAGTGCAGATTGAGCAAATTTTGACACTCGCGGCGTTTCCATTATGCGAGATAAATATCGAGTTGAGCGATGCTAGACACCTCACGAGAGAGAAACTAGATGTTGTCAAAAAATTCGCCAATGTACGCTTTATTCTCAATGCGCTGACCTTTAATATGGTCACCCTGCGTTGCATTCACAAGCATTTTGAGTTGCGTGAGGTGAGGGCGCCTATTGAATTGCTGGTCGAATACGGCTTTGAAATCTCTATTCGTCTAGTCGTCGGGCTGGAGAAAGAACGCGATCTGCAGTTGATGCGCAGTATCAAGACTAGCCTGGAGTTTGGGGTGACATGCATCGACCTTTTTGCGAGATTTTGTCCCAAGAATACTATTCTGCCGCTCACCGATGACAAGGCGATTGTTGCACAGCGCAAAATTCATCAAGAGGTCAATGACTATCTACTAGAGCGGGATTTTGAACCGTACTTTTTGTACTGCACCGAGGTAGAGAATGGCTGTTTTGAGAATGTTGGCTTTTGTAAATTCGGTCACAAATCAAAGTATGTCGAAGATAGAATGTTTGGGGTGTCCACTGTCATCGGGTGCGGCGTATGTGCCGAGAGTCTTATTGTCAAAAATCTGCCCAAATCAAAGAAAAAATATCGCAATACGACCAATCTAGTGGAGTATGTGCGCAAAAATGACCTAGTTATTGCAGAAAAATTGGCATTTTTTGATTAACCCCTTTACAAATCGCAATTTTTGTGCTAAAATAACAACACTACCTATTACTGGGCTTTACGAATTTATTCCGCGTTTTGCGCAGTTTTGGGCGAAATTATTTTTGGAGGAATAGAGTTTATGATGACTAAGCAAGAGATTATTGCTAAGTACGGTCAGAATGAGCAGGACACTGGTTCTACCGAGGTTCAGATCGCTTTGTTGACTCAGAGGATCAACCACTTGACCGCACACTTAAAGCAGCATCCACATGACAACCACACACGTCGTGGTTTGTTGAAATTGGTAGGTAAGCGCCAAGGTTTGAGAAAATACTTGGAGCGCACCGATTTGGAGAGTTATAGGAAACTCAATGCCGAGCTTGGCTTGCGTTAATCAAAAAGGTGGCATTTTGCCACTTTTTATTTTTTAGTGAGGGTAAATTATGGAAGTAATACAGGATTACAGTTTTGACGAATTGCAGCGGCTGATACAGGATTTGGGCGAAAAGCCATTCAGAGCGCGTCAGTTGATGGACAATATTGTGTTAGGCAAAAAAATCAGCGATTTCAGCAACATTTCTAACGACTTAAAAGGCAAATTATTGCAAAGATTTTATGATTTTCCGCTCAAAATACACACCGTGCTAGAGGGCAAGGACGGCACCAAAAAATTCGCATACGAGTTGTGCGATGGCAATATCATCGAGGGCGTGTTGATGAGTTACAAATATGGCAACACGCTGTGTGTCTCTACTCAGGTTGGGTGCAGAATGGGGTGCAAATTTTGCGCCTCAACACTCAATGGGCTGGTTAGGAATCTCTCTAGTGGCGAGATTTTGAGTCAAGTACTGCTAGTCAATGCGTATTTGGGCGGCAAAAAAGACCGTGACCGCGCGATCACCAATGTTGTATTGATGGGGAGCGGCGAGCCGCTCGACAATTATGACAATGTCATCAAGTTTATTAGGCTCATCAATTCGCCTGATGGGCTAAATATCTCGGAGCGTAATATTTCACTGTCTACGTGCGGGATAGTGCCATGTATCCAAAAACTCGCTCACGAAGATTTGCAAATTGTGCTGACGATTTCGCTTCACGCGCCGAATGATGAGATACGCAGGCAAATTATGCCTATCGCGAATAAATATTCGGTGAGTCAAATAGTGGATGCAGCAAAAGAATATTTCGCGATTACTGGGCGTCGTGTGATTTTTGAGTATGCGCTCACCGACGGGGTCAACAATTCGCCCGAGTGTGCGAGGGAATTAGCGAGTCTAGTCAAAGGGTTCCCGAGTCATATCAATTTAATTCCGCTCAATGCAGTCGAAGAGCGCGACCTCAAAACAGTGACTCACAAAAAGGCGGAGCAATTCGCGAATATGCTCACAAAATTGGGCGTTTCGGCGACAGTTCGGCGTACTATTGGTGATGATATCGGTGGTGCGTGCGGGCAGTTACGCAACTCAATAATTGACAATGATGCAGCCAATAAAACTGAATAATAAATAAAAATTAATCACTAATAATTACAAACTATAGGAATGTTATTAGTGATTTTTTTGTTAATTATTCTTATTTTTTTTTCGATTTTTAATTGTTTTTGAATAGAATATAGATTTTGATAAAAAGCGCGTTTTGGTGATTTACCTGCAAATTTGTGTAGGATAATAGTCAAAAAATGCTACTATGTGGCAAATTAAGGCAAAACCTTGTGAGATAATTTCTCTAAAATTATGAATAAAAAATAAACCCTCAAGATTGTACCTTGAGAGTAATTATTCTACATTTTGGCTTGGTCGGCTAGGCAGTCTGAATCGTAGTCGGGGAGGGAGGCTAAGGGCTCGCCATAATGCCTAGCATATTCCTTGTTGATTATTTCGCACAATGTATTGAGGCAGATGCTCGGGTCTTGGGTAGAATTGCCAATACGGTAGTCGTACACATTGTGCATTTTACTTTCTCGCTCGCTATCGAGATACTGCTGCCTTTCGGCAATATTTGTGTTGTCATTGCGCGAGGTGATGCGCGATAGTAGCACTTCGTCAGGGGCGTCGATTAGGACGGACACCATAGGTAGGGGCGGGAGGTGGTTTATCCTCAGCCCGCGGTCGATGCGGCGCATTACATTTTGGTACCCTTGCACATCAAAATCCTTGATGAGTACCTTGGTCTCGCTCATCTTTGAGATAATGGCGGGTAGGTGCGTGCCATAAAAATTGTTGTAAACGCGCTTTGCCTCGACTACCTCGTGTCGCTTTATCGCAGAACGAAAGTCATCTTTGTCAAAAAATATGTAGTCCTTGCCGTCTACCTCGTTTTCTCGAGGTGCTCGAGTGGTGCAGGTGGGGAAAGTGTCGAGATTTGCTTTGCCAAACAATTCAATAGCACTCCTAATAATAGTGGTTTTGCCTGCGCCCGTGCTGCCTGCTATCAAAAATAACATATTGTCGTCTGACATATTTTCTCCTTAGTAACTATTCAATATAATTTTAACCAAAAAGTGCAAAGTTGTCAAGCATATCATATCATAAAAAATAGGCGAGAATAATATATTATTTTTGAGGTTGTTATGGCAAAATCAAAAAAAATCTTTATGCATATAGGGGTAAACTGCATCATTGTGCTGATGTTGGTTTCGGTCGCGGTGTTGGCTTTTGACAATAATATAAAGAGCGTATTTGTGCCGAGCATAGAGGGCGTGTATTACAAAGGAGACTCGGAGCAAAATAATGTTTCGCTAATGGTCAATGTTTATTGGGGGAATGAGTATCTCGAGAGTATGCTGGATACCTTTGACAAATTCGATGTAAAGACTACTTTTTTTGTCGGCGGGTCTTGGGTGAGCAAATATCCCGAACTTTTGCTAAAAATCGTGGCTCGTGGGCACGAAATTGGCAATCACGGCTATTTTCACAAAGACCATAGCAAACTAAATTTTGAGCAAAATCAGCAGGAAATAATTAACACACACAAAATCGTCGCCACCTATACAAACAAGACTATGACGCTATTTGCACCGCCTTCTGGCGCGTACAATGAGAGTACGATTTCGGCTAGTCGCGCCCTAGGGTATAGCACTATTATGTGGTCACGTGATACAATAGATTGGCGGGACAAGGACACCGAGATAATCTACTCGCGCGCGACCCAAAATATGGCGAATGGCGACCTAATATTGATGCATCCGACGCAAAATACAATGCAGGCACTGCCACGAATTTTGGAATTTTGTCGGGATAACGATTTTAATGTTGCCCCTGTCTCACAGACTATCAAATTTGCTTGACAAAGATTACCCAAAGTGCTAGAATTTGTGTAAATTTTTTTATGGGAGAAACATAATGAATATCAAAACTTATGACTGTGGAATTAGGCTAGTACACGAGCAAAATGATAATATTTCTGCCGCAGTAGTCAAAATCTACTGCCTAGTAGGCGGTAGAGATGAGGACGACTCAAATCGCGGTATTGCGCACCTTTTGGAGCATATGTATTTTAAGGGGACAAAGACTAGGTCATCACAGCAAATCAATCAGACTTTTGATAGATTAGGCATTATGATCAACGCTTTTACCGATTATGACCGCACCTGTTTTCACGCGCAAGGGTTGACTGAGCACCTAGACACTATTTTTGACGTGATGAGCGACTGTCTGTACAACTCTACCTTTGACCCAAAAGAATTGGAGAAGGAGAGGACGGTAGTTTGTAGCGAACTCGAGATGTACGAGAATGATTTTGAGAGCGTTTCGCAGACAAATTCTGTCATCTCGAGCCTGCCAAACACTGGGTACGACTATGTTTTGGGCGGTACGGTGGAATCTGTGTCGCAAATTACTACACAAGACCTGCTCGATTTTAGAGATAAGTGGTACGTGCCTAGCCGAATTGTTGTGTCGGTGTGCGGCAAAGTGGACTTTGATACCATTGACGCTTTGGTGCAAAAGTATCTCATCAAGACTACCTTTGTGCCTGCCGTGCCTGTAGCGTTTTTTGGTGAAGAAAAGGCTATCAATATTACCAAGAGGCAAGTTTTTGAGAGCAAAAACACTGACCAAGTCTATGGAGTGTTGTGCTTTAGGGGATTGACAAAATCTAGTCCTGACCGTTGGGCATTCAACCTCGCTCGTTTGGCGCTAGGCTCGACTACTACTTCGCGTCTCTTTACAAAATTGCGCGAAGAGTATGGCTTGGTCTACGTCATCGGGGCTACCCCTAGTATGTTTGGCGATTGTGGTATAAATGCAGTGAATTTTATCGCTAGCGAAAAGAATGCTACCAAGGTAGTAGAATTGATCAAGGAAACTATGGATAAGGTCAAAAAATCAGGCTTTACGAGCGAAGAATTGGAGACTTTCAAAAACATTGTCAAGACTTCACTTGTGTTGTCTCAGCAGACTATTTCAGCCTGCGCATCTAGGAATGGCGAGACATATTTTTATACTGGCGAAACCTTTGATATGGATGCTGAATTAGCCCACATCGATGCAGTGACGCTAGAGCAGATGAATGCCGCTTTTATCAAATATTTTGACTACCAATGCCTGACTAGCAGCATTGTAAGTAAGGAAGACAAGGTCAATGTGCCTCAGATTTTTGGGATTTGACAAAAAAATAATTTAATCGGCGGAGAAAATCCGTCGTTTTGTTTGTGTTTTGTGGGGAAAAATGATAATATAGAAATATAATAGAATTGCAAAAGGTATTTTGGAGGTTGACTTTGCAGAGATACACGAGTAGAAATGTGAGCGAAAAAAAGACTATGTCCGCTTTTACCAAGTGGGGCATCGCACTTTTATCGGTCTCGCTGATATTACTTTTCTGTATTATTACGAATTGGCTGCCCTTTATTCGCTCTGGGCTACTAGGCGCTTTTGGGCTAGCTCTTTATCCCGCACTCGTAATGTTAGCGTGCCTAGGGGTAGTGTTTTGTTGCGGCAAAAAAATCGTCCTTTCTACGCGCTATCTTTTGTCACTCCTCGGGCTGTATTTCATTATAGTTTGCGTGTTGCAAACTTTGCTTACCGACCTGACCCCCAATAGTTTTGGGCAATATTTGAGCGAAGTTTACTTTGCAAAGACCACCCCAGGAGGCGCGTTTGCCGGCATTTTTGCATATGGGATTAGCGCTTTGGTTAATATGGCAGGGGCATTGATTATCTTCGGAATTTTGGCTATTCTCTGCGTCGCTTTGATGATAGATTATTACCTAAAACAAAAGGAATACAAGCAAATCAATCAGCGTTCTATCTCATATCCTGTGCGTAATACCGGGTCAAAAAATTACACCGAGGTTGCCAAAGCGAGCATTATGGGAGATGGCGCCGCAAAAGAAAACAAATCGGGCAAAAAAACTGCCGCCAAGATGGAGGAGAGTATCGCATTTACTGCGCAAGAGCAGCGCGAGCAGGGGAGTGCTGACGATTTTGCGGATAGATTCGCACGAAAGATTTTTGGCGATGATTATGACACTATGCTAAAGCGTGACGAGCAGGCTCAAGAGAATGCTGAGCCGATGACTATTTCTCAATACATCAGCAATGCCAAGGAAAACTCCTTTGAGAACTTCCGCAAAAATAACGACAATGGCTCAAAATCTAGCAATGATTTTGCCAAAACTCCTAGTTTTTCGCAGCCTAGTAGCGCATTTAGCACGACTCCTGAAAAGAAGCCCGATTTTGCCTTTAATATGTCAAAACCCAGTTTTGTGAGCGATAGTCCAAAACAGAGCAATTTTAACGCCGATCTAAAGTTAGAAGAACTAAAACCTATGAGCAATTCTATGGGTAACTCTATGGGGAGCAAGTCAGGCTTTCAGTCATTCGGCGATTTGGATAAACTGTTTGACGATGTCAAGCCTACTGGGCTAAACAACTTTGGTCAAGACCTAAAACCAAAAGTGCACCAAGAGAAATTGGAGCAGCTAGAGATGCATCAGACTAAACCTACCACTAGCCCGACTACCGTTTACAAGCGCCCTAGTCCTTATGTTCGTCCGCCGCTCAATTATTTGACCACGCAATCGACCAAACTGGACGGCAATGATGCTGAATACAAGCAAAATGCACATATCCTAGAAGAGACTCTCGAGAGTTTCAAGATTTCTGCCGTGGTAGAGAGCATTGTCCAAGGTCCTGCTGTCACAAGGTACGAAATCAAGATGCCTGCAGGTATTTCGGTCAACAAAATCAAGCAGCACGCCGACGATATCGCTATGATGATGCGCTCTATTGGTGGTGTCAGAATTGAGGCGCCAATTCCCGGCAAAAACCTAGTAGGTATCGAGATTCCTAACAAAAAAGTGGCGACTATAGGTCTCAAAGATGTGCTCGATTCGCCAGAGTTTCACAATACCAAGTCAGCTTTGCCTTTCGCTCTAGGTAAGGATATTTCTGGCTCAATCAAAATCTGTAATCTAGCATCTATGCCGCACTTGCTGGTCGCTGGTTCTACAGGTTCTGGTAAGAGTGTGTGTCTGAATATCATCATCATTAGTTTGCTCTACAAAATGGGTCCTGATGACCTAAAACTCATCCTTATCGACCCAAAACGCGTGGAATTCTCCAACTTTAATGGCTTGCCGCACCTATATACTCCTGAGGCGATTTGTCAGCCAAAACAAGCACTCAATGCATTCGATTGGGCGATCGCTGAGATGGATAAGCGCTTCGGCACATTCCAGCGTCTCAAGGTGCGCAACTTTGAGGAGTACAACTCTCTGGAGGCTGTGTACAAGGGTAGGGAGCCAAAGATACCTAGAATTGTGATTATCGTCGATGAGTTGGCAGACCTAATGATGTTCGGCAAAAAGGACCTCGAGGACAAAATTATGCGTATTGCGCAACTTGCCCGTGCTGCAGGTATCCACCTCGTCATCGCGACTCAGAGACCTTCTGTCGATGTCATTACTGGTACTATCAAGACTAACCTCCCATCGAGGATTGCTTTCTCGCTCAATAGTTACCAAGACTCTATGACCATTATCAATCAAGGTGGTGCAGAGAAACTCTTGGGTAAGGGTGATATGCTTTATTTCCCTCAAGATATGTCCGAGCCTGTGCGTATTCAGTGCCCTTATATGAGTAACCAAGAAATCAACAACATTGTCGACTTTATCATCAAAAATAATGAGGTCGAGTATGATGACGCTATTGTCCAGCAGATAATGAATGGCAAGGGCGGCAGCGGTTCTGGCGGCGCTGGAGTAGGTGACGATGATGGTGGCGACGGGGTGGAATACGACCCAATTTTGCCAAAAGCGTTATTTGACTTTATCAAGTCAGGCAATGCCTCAATTAGTGCGATTCAACGCCGTTATTCGGTAGGTTATGCGAGGGCTGCTAGAATAGTTGACCAAATGGAGATGAATGGCTTTATCTCGCCTGCGGATGGCACAAACAAGCGCAAAGTTTTGATTGACGAAAATAAATATTATGAACTATTTTCTGACGGCGAATTTTTCCCTGAAGAGTAGTTTTTTGAGAGGATTTTATGAATTTACCAAACAAGTTATCATTTCTGAGAATAGTTTTAGTCCCTGTGATGATGTTTTTCTATATGGCATCATTTATTCCGTATGGCAAAGTGGTGGCTGTGGTGTTATTTATTGCCGCGGCGCTAACCGACCTATTCGACGGCAAAATCGCTAGGGCACGAGGGGAGGTTACCGACTTAGGCAAACTCCTAGACCCGCTAGCGGACAAGATGCTATACACCTGTGCTTTCTTTTTGATAATTGCGGACGGCACTATCGCTGCCCCTTGGGGCGTGATCGCTCTGTCTATCCTTTTCGTGCGCGACTCGCTCATCAATGGCGTGCGTCAAATTGCCGCCACCAAAGGAGTGGTGCTAGCCGCTGCTAATAGTGGCAAACTCAAAGCCTTGCTCACTGACATTTATATTCCAATGTTTATGTTTATTGCCCAAGGAATTTTTGTAGGCACAGGATACGCCGCTTGTGACGTAATCAATCAAATCTTGGTCATCGCAGCTTACGTTGTGATGGGCGTGGCGACTTTGGTGACTATCTACTCTGGGGTAGAGTACTGTGTCAAGAATAAGCATTTGTTTATGCAAAAGGCGGAGGCAAAAAGTACACAAAATTCAGCAGAAAAAATCACTCAAAAGGATGAAAAACAGGAATGATAGCCAATTTTCTGGTCATTTGTGATGATTATAATAATATAAAAATGCCTATAACGCCCGTTATGGGTGTTTTTGCTATTTTTGGGATAAATTTTGACGGGGTGAGTGTGTTGGATAGTAGTTTTGACACGACAAAGTTATCTCAATTTGTCAGCAAAACTACCATACTCGCTGTGTCGTTTGGTGATGAAGATGCGCTAGTCAAGGTCAAAGCCGCGGTAGATGCTGCGATTTCGCCACAAAATTACACTCGTACTCAATACGGTTATTGGGCGCAGGCTGGTGGGCAGTCGTGCTACATTCTCAATGCCGACTTTGGGCAGGGGATAGTAGATAAATTACAGGCTTCGTCCGAGGACTTTCTCCAGTCCGATTTGGAGAGTATCAATATAAAGTTATTTTCTTATGATTTAGAGCCAATCCTCGATACAATAGCGCGAGATGTTTTGGTCGGCAATGTTAATTTTGCATACCATTTTGACAAGGGAGATATTCTGCTGCATTTTGACAGTACGGATACCGAAATTTTGAGTAATATCGAGCAAAAATTGTACCAGCATTTCGGCGACAAAATCTACATAGAGTCACCGAGCGACCTCGTGGATGCTATCTTGGAATTGCTGCGAGTCCAGAGGCGGCGTTTGTTGGTCCAAGACTACACTCCGAGTCGACTCTTTGAGGGGCAGTTAGGAGTGCAAGGCTGTGGGCAAATTGAGTTTTTGCACAACCGTGATTTCAAGAATTTGGACAAGGCGCGTGACTACATTCACAGTCAAAATTTTGACATATTGACTATTATCACTCAAAATTCTGAGGGCTTGATTTTGGCGTTTATTGATGAAACAAAATGCAAAAATGCCCTTTTATCGTTCAAAAGTTTTCAAAAATATGGGCAAAAAGGTGCTTTTTATCTAATTTTATATAAAATTTTCGAGAAATTTCGCAAAAACACTTGGTAAATTTGAAATTATGGTGTATAATTAGAACATACTAACAAAAGAGGTTTCATTATGGATAATTTGGAAAAAGCAAAGAACTTGGAGCAGTTGATGGCTCAGATCGAAAAGCAGTTTGGTAAGGGTGCTATTATGCGTTTGGGCGACAATGTGCATCAAGTGGTAGATACCATCCCTACTGGGTGTCTCACTCTAGATTTGGCACTGGGGATCGGGGGTATGCCGCGCGGGCGTATTGTAGAGATTTATGGTCCTGAGTCGTCGGGTAAGACTACTGTAGCACTCCACGTAGTCGCAGAGGCGCAAAAGATGGGGTGCACTGCTGCATTTATTGATGCTGAGCATGCTCTCGACCCTGTGTATGCGGCGAATCTCGGTGTCAATATCAATGACCTGTATATTTCGCAGCCAGACAACGGCGAGCAGGCACTCGACATTACCGAGAGTTTGGTCAAGAGTGGTAGTATTGATTTGGTCGTTATCGACTCAGTCGCAGCACTCACCCCAAAGGCGGAGTTGGACGGCGAAATGGGGGATGCTCACGTAGGGCTTTTGGCTAGATTGATGAGCCAAGCAATGCGCAAATTGACCGCTTATATTAATAAGTCTAATGTATGTGTGATTTTTATCAACCAGTTGCGAGAGAAGGTGGGGGTAATGTTCGGCAACCCTGAGACTACCACGGGCGGTAAGGCGCTCAAATTTTACTCTAGTATCCGCCTAGATGTGAGAAAGGCTGACACGATAAAAGACGGCACAGACGCCATTGGTAATCGCACTAGGGTTAAAGTGGTCAAAAACAAGTTGGCTCCTCCATTTAGGACTTGCGAATTCGACATAATTTACGGCAAGGGTATTAGCAAGGAGGGCTGTCTACTAGACCTAGCACTCGAGTCTGGCATTATCGAAAAGAGCGGCAGCTGGTTCTCTTACAACGATGAAAAAATTGGTCAGGGCAAAGAGAATGTAAAGCAGTTTTTGGTTGCCAACCCGAGCATTGCAAACGAATTGCAGGATAGAATCAGTGATTTTTACGCACCCAAAAAGCGTATCGGTGAGGAAAAAACTATCAGCGCAGACCCAAATTAGGCCTTTTGGTTTTAGTCTTTTTGATTGTGGTAATAATTAACTTTCGGTTGAATACATTATTTTTATATTTGACTTGACTTTTTGATTATAATAATTTACAATTAATATGTAAAATGTTGGCAGTGTGCCAAACATTTTTGAGACTAAATATATCGAGAGGGAACAACCAATGCAAAATACCATTAATTTGGGATTGCTTGGTCTCCAAATGAATACCGCAATATTGGTGCTTTTGATAGTGGGTTGCGCTATCGTGGGTGCCGTTGTCGGAATGCTGATTTTTCGTATGGTATTTTTGAAAAAACTTAATAATGCCAAGTGTTCCGCATCAAAAATTATAGAGGATGCTCATTTAGAAGCCAAGACAATTCAAAAAGAGGCTAGGCTTTCTGCGCAAGAAGAGTCTCTCAAAATCAAGACTGAGACCGAAAATGAATTAAAACTGCGTAGGAATGAAATCGAAAAATTGAATAATCGCTACTTGCAGAGAGAAGAATTTATCAACAACAGAGAGCAGAGCCTAGAGAACAAAAATGCGAACTTGGAAAAGTTCAAAGAAAAACTCGAGGCTAGGGAAAAGGCGATCGCTAGTCAGGAGGAAGAAATTATTGCCAAAAAAGCCGAAGCGAGCAAGATGCTAGAGCGCAATGCTAGAATGACGCAAGACGAGGCAAAACAGATGCTAGTAGAGCAGATTACTGATGAGGCGAAGCGTGAGGCAAACATTATGGTCAAGCAAATCACGGACGAGGCAAAGGACAATGCTCACAAAACTGCGACCGAAATCATATGTAATGCTATACAAAAGTATTCTGCAGACCTAACGAGTGATGCTACTATCACAACTATTGAGTTGCCTAATGACGAGATGAAAGGGCGCCTAATCGGTAGAGAGGGGCGCAATATAAAGGCATTGGAGCAGGCGACCGGTATTGACCTAATTATTGATGACACTCCTGAGGTGATTGTCGTGTCTGGCTTTGACCCAATTAGACGCGAGGTCGCTAGGATTTCTATCAACAAATTGATTCAAGACGGGCGTATTCACCCGGGGCGTATTGAGGAGATTGTTGCCAAGACGCGCAAAGACCTAGACAATGAGATCAAAGAGGCCGGTGAGGCTGCCGTGATGGAAGTAGGCATTATGGGCTTGCATTCTGAATTAGTCAAGACTATGGGTAGGCTCAAGTACCGTACGAGTTATGGGCAAAACGTTCTCAAGCATTCTATCGAGGTCGCATATCTAGCGGGTATTATGGCTGCTGAACTCGGTTGTGATGAAAAAATCGCCAAGCGCGGTGGTTTCTTGCACGACATTGGTAAGGCTGTCGACTATCAGCAAGAGGGGACTCATGTGACTTTGGGTGTACAACTCGCGCGCAAGTATAAGGAGAATGACAAGGTCATCAACTGTATTGAGGCGCACCACGGAGATGTCGAGTTTACCTGTCTTGAGGCTATGCTCGTGCAGGCTGCAGATGCGATTTCTAGTAGTCGTCCGGGGGCAAGACGCGAGTCACTCGAGAGTTATATTCACCGCTTGCAAAAATTAGAGGAGATTGCCAATTCTTTCAAGGGTGTAGAAAAGGCTTTTGCCATTCAGGCTGGCCGTGAGATACGCGTGGCTGTCAAACCTGAGATGATTTCTGATACCGATATGGATATTTTGTCTCGCGACATTGCCAAGGCAATCGAGGAGCAAATGGAATATCCGGGCGTTATCAAAGTCAACGTAATCAGAGAGGTTCGTTCGGTAAATTTTGCCAAGTAATAAGGAGTTTTTATGCAGTTATCTGATGCGCACAATGATTTGCTGATGACATTCAATGCGAGTGCTGATGTTGCGCGCTATTTGAGATTTTGTCAAAACAACAACGTGACCAAACTTTTTGCTGCCTATTACTTTGATGAGGTACGAGACAATCGTGACAAAGACGCGATTCTCGCTGATGTGGCTCGCAAATTTGCTATGGTAGATAATTTTGATTTTGTGACCACAACATTAGAGAATATTGGCTTTGTCGATAATCTCACCACACTCAACAAATTGATTAAATTTCATCCATTTTGTGCTTCGCTTACGTGGAACTATCAGAATAAGCTGGCGGGTGGTGCGTTATCTAATGCAGGGATGACAAAACTCGGCAGGCGTGTTGCGCAAGAGCTATCTAGCAATAATATTTTGGTAGATATGGCGCACTTGAATGAACGCTCTTTTTGGGAACTTGCGGAGATAGTAGACACTCCTTTTTGCTCGCACACGGCGAGTTTTGAGGTATACGGTATCAAGAGGAATCTCAACAAGCAGCAGCTTAAGTTAATTCACGAACGGAATGGTTTTGTCGGGTTATGCTTGTACAATTCCTTACTTTGTGGAGTGATTGCGGATTTTGATATCATTCGGCGTCATTTGGATAATTTGCTAGACTATGCTGGCGAAGATTGCGTAGGACTGGGCACTGATTTTAATGGCACAGGGGAGCAAAACCCAAAGGGCTTTTTGATGGATTATTCTGGGATGCAAGATTTGATTGAGTGTCTTTCAAAATTTTACTCTCAGTCCACATTGCAAAAGATTTTTTGCGATAACTTAAAAAACTTGGAGGCGCGGGTAAGAGCAAAAGCCGAGAGGTGATACCGCCATTTACCCAAATTTGATTACAAAAGGGCTTGCTTTGCCGGCTTTTGGCGGGTGAAGTACAGGAGGTTGCTATGGCTAAAATGTCTAGAGAAGAGCGCTTTGCCAAGATTTTGATGCAAGAGTGTATGGATTCAAAAAAGGACCCTGTTTTAAAGTATGTAGTGCTCGTGGACAGGGATATCAGATACTATGATTATGTCAAGTTGCGCGATATTCTGCTAGATCACGGCTTTAATATGTACAATATGGCGGATGCGCCGCGGCATTTTCACGCAATAGAGGGTACTGATTTTGATCACAAGTATGTCGTGTACAAGATGCTCAGAGAAGAACTCTTTGCTATCGACGCGCGTCGGAGAATTTACGATAAGGGCGAAGAAGAGATTTTGCTGCCGATGGAAATGCGATTTCAATATTGTATGATGGATTTGTGGTATATGCTCAGGCGATATTGTCTAAATCTTATTGATCCCAAATTCCCAGAGCCGTATTATCACATTCAAAAGTTGGATATGTTATCAAACTTATTGTATAGAGTTTGAGCTCAAACGCCTGCTCGTCAGGTTGTATTCCAAAAACAAAAGACGGCGAAGAGCCGTCCTTTGTATACGCCTAATTATTAGACAAATGGCAGGGGAGCAGAGATTCGAACTCTGAACCAATGGTTTTGGAGACCACTACTCTACCGTTGAGCCACTCCCCTAAATGTATGATATTATTATATAAAAAAAATTGATTTTAGTCAATAAGATTTGCATACTTTTTTATAAAAAAAGGAGAAATTTTATGAAATCCGTAATTATTTACACCGATGGGGCATGCAGTGGCAACCCCGGACCGGGCGGGTGGGGCTGTGTCCTGATTTATAACGGGATAGAAAAGCAGTTTAGTGGGTTTCAAAACGATACCACCAACAATAGGATGGAGATGCAGGCAGTCATCGAGGCACTATCGCGGCTAAAGGAGCCCTGCAATATCGACTTGTATAGTGATTCGGCGTATGTGGTCAATGCTTTTTTGCAGGACTGGGTCACCAACTGGGTGCATAATTCGTGGCGAACTGCAGACAAAAAACCTGTCAAGAATGACGACCTTTGGAAACAGCTGCTGTCGCTCACATCTATTCATCAGATAAAATGGCACAAAGTCAAAGGTCACGCCGATGACAAGTACAATAATATTTGCGACCGCCTCGCTCGAGGTGAGGTAGACAATTTTTTGGCTGCACAAAATTAAAAAATCACGGTTTTACCGTGATTTTTTCTATTCTCTAAAGGCTTTTGTAGAATAAATGATTACGCTCAAGACCCAAGAAACAATTATTCCGCCGATCGCAAGACTTGCCAAGTACCAGATTGTGAAATATTCAATTTGCATAAAGTTGGTCATTCCAAAACATAAGCACATAGCAATTACAAAAGTATATAGGGCAATAGCAATCAATAACCTATAAAAGAGTCTGACGAACCAATTTATCTTTTTGAGTTGGATTTTTTTGCTTAGGTTCGGCAGGGTGAGTAGCAGTATGACACCGATATAGACGGCAACAGCGCCTAGCGCTATCCAATATAGGCAGGCGTGTGGGCTGTAAATGAAGTTTTGCGCACTGAATACAAAGTACGAAATCAACACCGACATGGCAAAAAAGAATGCCATAATCATCGACCTAGTCAAGATTAATTTGTTGATATTGAGGAATTCCTTTTTGCTAGGTGCGATTTCTTCTGTTTTGCGTACATATTGTTTGACCTCTATTTCGGCAGGAGCAACTTTTTCGAAATTACCAAAGTTATCTTCTTCCACAATTTGCGCCGTGGTTTTGGCAGGCTTGCCTGCGCCTGTGTCGATATTGTATCGGCGGCTAATCTCATCTAGTGTGCTTTGATTGTGTTTTTTAAAAATTGCCTCACGCAATTCTTCTTGCTCTTTTGTGATCGTAGTAGGTGACTGCTGCGGCTTGGTCGTGGCAAAAATTTGACTAATTTGTCTCGAATACTCACTTGCGCGCTGTTGATTTGAGTCGGAATTTTGTTGAACAGGCTGCACAGGCGGAGGTGGTGGGAGAGTGGCTTCGTTCGATTTGTCTGCATCAAGGTCTCCCAAAATATCCTTGTAGTTTATTTCAAACTTATTCGGCTTGTTTTCCTCCATCCGAAACTCAAATTCAGACCGATTCTCATCTTTAGAACTTACGCCAAAGTCATTTTTTTGCAGATTTTCTCGCCAAAAACTCGTCTCTTCCTTGACTTCGGGAGCCTGAGCCTCTGCAATCTTGGGCTGCGTAACACTTTTTTCGCGAATTGTCGCAGGCTCATCATACTTGCGAACTTGTTGTGAAAAACTTTTTGAATGTACTTGATCACTAGTCGGGTCAAATCGCTCAAAAGTAGCAGTCTTTTTGATGACAGGCTCAGCAGCCTCGGATAGGTTGTCACCTTGAGAAAAACTCTTGTTCACCTCGTACAAAATCGACTGAATATCCGATTCGCTCACCACGCTATCCGACTGAAGTTCCTCTCTACCAGAACGCGTCAGCGAGTAGTAGTGCCGACGGCCGCCCAACTCGCTATCTTCCCAAAAAGAACTAATCAGCCCTTTCTTTTCCATTCGGCGCAAAGCGCTGTACAAACTAGGCTGCTTTAGCACAACCCTGTTATTGGTGATGTTTTGAATGTCCTTGATCAGTTCTAACCCATATTTATCGCCTGTCGACAGCGATTTCAAAATTATTTTGTTTATTTGGCTAACCATAAATGCCTCCAACCTTCTAATTGATTTTATATTAATTTCGCCGATTTGTCAAATAATTTGGCAGATTTGAAAATTTTTCTGAGAAATTTTAATTTTAGCAGCGTTTTGCTTGAAAATTTTTCTAATTTGTAGTAAAAATAAGTAGACGACTTTTTTTATGGTAGGGGATATGTACAAAATTGATTACCTTATTAGAACAAATAGACGCTCCGTAAGCATCAGTATCAATCAAAAATGTGAAATTATTGTCAAAGCGCCGCGCAGGGTGCCGTTTGACAAAATTGAAGCGCTGGTAGCCAAGCGTCAGGATTGGATCAGGCTGCATCTGGAGAGAATCCAGACCTCTCAAAAACTGAATTTTGACATAGTTCACTACAATGACATTATGTTTTGCGGGCAGATTTATCATATTACTTATGATGAGAGCGCAAAAAAAATTTTTTTGGAGCCGAATTACTGCGTTGTTCCTGCCAAATTTGGAGAAAATCTAGTCAAAGAACTTACAAAGTGGTTCAAAAAAACCGCGCTCGACATCCTGTATCAACGCGTAGAATATTTTGCGGCATTAATGCAACTGCAGCCTAGAGCGTTCCGTCTCACAAATGCAAAAACTTGCTGGGGCGTATGTAATTCTTTAGGCGTAGTATCACTGAATTGGCGGCTCATTTTTATGCCTCACGATTTGATTGACTATGTCGTAGTGCATGAGTTGGCGCATTTGGTGCAGCTCAATCACTCAAAACTGTTTTGGGAGTTGGTCGGCAGCGTGTTGCCAGACTATGCAGAGCGCCGAAAAAGTCTCAAACAGGGCGACTATTTGCTGTCGCTATATCGGTAATTCTGTGACAATTTTAGTAAACAAAACAGGATTAAATTTTTACTGCGTTGTCTCAGCGCGTTTTGTAGCATTATGTGCCAATATCAAAGTCAATCTATCACAAATTCTGAGGCTTTTCTTTACCAATCTTGAGGCTCTTTTGTGGTAATTTTAGAGCGCTTTTCTTGACAATTAAAATTTGATGGTGATATTAAGAAAAACCCTTTTAGTAGTGTCGCAGGCATTCTGTGTGACAGTGTTTTAAAACGCGTTGTCACAAATTGCGTTTTGTGGGGGAGTGTGGTTAAAGTATGAATGATGAAATATTTTGTTGTCTATAACGCCCGGCGGCTATAGAGGGGGCTGGCTTTTACAAGATCTGAGTGAGAGCGCGTGAGAAATGACTAGAATACGAACGTCCGTCCGTCGGTGTGACTTGCGTTGTAGCAACAAAGATCTGCAGAAACTGATGTGACGCTGTGTGAGATTGTGTGGAGAGCGCTCTGTCGCAACTGATTTTGTAGCAAATTGTGCTGAGGCATTGCTGCTTGGTTTAGAGCGCGTTACACGGGTGAGACCTAACAGAGATTGTGGGACGAGCGTTGATGGATGTGGCGAGTTTTTTACAGAGCGCCTTGTAGATGGCGTCAAATATTAGTGCTACAACTTATGTCAAATCTTTAAAGTTTTAAGTGGGGTATGACCTAAAATTGTGTTTTAAACTATGCGTAAAACAAAACTTTTACGCATAGTTAGAGCACAAAACGGGGCATTTACGGCATTTTTATTCCAAAATTACGAATTTTGTGCACAGAAACTCTTTTAGACTCTGTCTGAAAGCGTTTAAATCTCATTCTGACAAAATACCCTCTAGCTTTCATTATCATAAATTAAGAAGATGACCAAACATTCAATATAATTTTACGCTCTTTGTAAACGCGTTTTAAAACGCGCTGAGACGGAGTAAATATTTTTTGATGAGGAGTTGTTCATCCAAATTTAGATAATTTGTCAAACTCATACAAAACAAATCATCTTTAAGTACGCTATTATAAATTATTAAATCAAATTACTACTTATTATTGTATCAATATTAATTAATAAAGAATCTTATAAAATCAAATTTTAGTACTATGCAATTTATAATATTTAAAAAAGAAAAAATGTTCGATTTTAAAAATATAGAACATTTCAAATAAAATTTGGATAAATTTCATAAAAATGTTTTACAGATTTGAGATTTTTTGATATAATATTCTACGAGGTTTTGTATTATGTCAGAAAAATATTATGTTCAGCGCAATGATAAGAATATGCAGCGCTTGCGCGAGTTAAAGGCAGAATTGCCGTATTTTTGCAGTGAATTTTTTGTCGGTGTGGAGCACACTACTACTCCCCTCACTCGCCTGAATTATGCGTATGATTTGCGGATTTTCTTTTATTATCTCGCTACCCACGCCCCGCAATTTTACGGTCGCGCGCCCAAACAGATTTCGTTAATGGACTTAAACAACCTCACGGCGACAGAGATCGAGAATTTCCTCGAATTTTTGACTGTTTATGAGTTCGGAGGGAAGACTTTTCACAACAATGAGCGAGCAAAAGCGCGCAAACTGTCTACGCTGAGGTCGTTTTTTGGCTACTTTTTTAAGAAAGAGAAGTTGGATAAAAATGTCACTGACAAGGTGGATTTGCCCAAATTACACGACAAAGCGATCGTGCGGCTAGAGGTAGACGAGATGGTGAATCTTCTCGATATGGCGGAGACGGGATATGCCCTCTCCCCTACTCAGCAAGCCTTTCACAAGCACACCGAGGCGAGGGATTTTGCCATCATCACCCTACTGCTAGGCACAGGGATACGTGTCAGCGAGTGCGTTGGGCTAGATGTCGATGACCTCGATTTTGGCATAAATGGATTTAAGGTGGTGCGCAAAGGTGGCGCCCAAGTCGTCTTGTACTTTTCGGACGAGGTGGCAGACGCGCTCAAAGCGTATCTAGCAGAGCGTAGCACGATAAAGGATTTGCCTGAGACTGAGCGAGCACTTTTTCTGTCGCTACAAAAACGGCGTATTTCTACACGCGCTGTGCAAAATCTCGTCAAAAAGTATAGCAGCCTCGTCACCCCGCTAAAGAAAATTAGCCCGCACAAACTGCGCAGCACTTATGGCACAAACCTCTACCGCGAGACCAAGGATATCTATGTGGTCGCGGACGTTTTGGGACACAAGGATATCAATACAACCAAAAAGCACTACGCTGCGATGTCTGAGGATGTGCGCAGAAATGCTGCAAATGTAATAAAATTGCGCGAAAAATAAAAATATTTAGAAAAAATGTTTGACAGAATGCAAATTTTATGATATTATATATCAAAAGGAGATGAATAAAATGAAAAGACGTATTCAAGACAAAACAGATAAATTATTCGATTACATTATCAAATTTCAGGCGAAGAATGGTTTTCCGCCATCGCTACGAGAGATGGGCGCCTATATGGGTATCAACTCTACGTCCACCATTTCGTACTACCTAAACTACCTTGAGGAAGAAGGGCTCATCCGCAGAGATGTGTACAAAAACCGTGCGATTGAGATCTTGGGCGGCAGGCGTCTGCAGCCTCACGACGGAGATATTGACGATGTCGTGATCCCTAGCGAAACTGTAGAGGGCAATGATATGGAGGCAGTGCACGAGTGCTCCCCTATCCCAGTGCTTGGGCAGATTACTGCAGGACAGCCAATTTTGGCTACACAAAATTTTGAAGATGTGTACTATATGCCGAACAATTTGTTTAGAGGTAGCGACCTGTTTATGCTCAAAGTCAGAGGCAATAGTATGATCGAGGCGGGCATTTTTGACGGCGATATGGTAGTCATCAAGCGCCAAGACACCGCCAACAACGGCGAGATTGTCGCTGCTCTTATAGAAGATTCTGCTACGATAAAGCGCTTTTACAAAGAGGACGGCAGATTTAGGCTGCAGCCAGAAAACTCTACAATGTCAGCAATGTATTTTGACGACATTTCTATCATTGGTAAAGTCATAGGCTTGATTAGACATATGTAAAAAGAAAATAGACTATTTGGATGACCCAAGTAGTCTATTTTTTGTATTCAGCGTAATGCTCTACCAAATTGTCTAGCAATGCGTCTCTATCTGCGACATCCCAAATCTCGCAATCATCGTGTCTAAACCACGTAATCTGACGCTTGGCATAATTTCTAGTATTTTGCTTAATTAAATTTACCGCATCATCTAGCGAAAGTTCGCCCTCGAGATAACTCCAAATCTCGCGATATCCGATAGCCTGCATACATTGACAATCTAAATTTAGACCGATTTCACGTAGTTTTTTTACTTCATCCACTAGCCCGTTTTGCATCATTTGGTCGACGCGGGCATCAATCTTGCGATAAAGCGCAGGCTTGTCTTGATTAAGGAAAATGAACCTCAGGTCAAAATCCGTCTGATGATTTTTGTTACCCGCAAAATCAAAACCGTATATTAGGCTGTCGATATAGAGTCCTGTCCCCCCCACAATAACGGGCAGTTTGCTTGCCTCAGAAATAGTCTCGATCGCTTCTTTTGCCAAATTAACAAAATCAAAGGCGTTAAATTTTTGAAACGGGCTGACAATGTTGACCAAGTGATGAGTACACAGGCGTTCTTCTTGTGTGGTAGGCTTTGAAGTGGCGACAGAAATCCCTTTGTAAACTTGCACCGAATCGGCAGAAATTATTTCCATATTGATGCGTTCGCTCAATTCAAGCGCAAGAGCAGACTTCCCGACCGCGGTGCATCCCGCAATAACTAATAATTTTTGCATTTACACCGTCCTCTTAAACCATTTATCAAAGTCACGCCGAGTCAGTTTTACCACAAAAGGTCTGCCGTGCGGGCATTGCAAAGTGACATCCCCGCCAGCAAACTCACTGACGAGCGAAATAATCTCTTCTCTCTTGAGGTCATCCCCTCCTTTGACTGCGTGTTTGCAAGCAGTCTCAGCCAAATGGTCTAGCACCAAATCAATCTGCTTCATCTGAACAATAGAGTTGATATTGCTCAAGAAATTCTCAAAGAAACTATTCACATCCAAATTAGGCAGCATACTCGGAATAGCCGAAATCTTGAAAACTTGATCGCCGAACGGGTCTATCTCAAAGCCAAGTTGGCGCAAAAGGTCAATATTGTCATTGATAAACTGCTCTTCGCGATGGTTTACATTAATAGTGTAAGGGATGAGGAGCGGCTGGCACGACAATTCTTTCCTTTTTACATATCCTACATATCGGTCAAACAGCAGGCGCTCGTGCGCCGCATGCTGGTCAATCAAGTACACCGCATCCCCCATCTCAGCAATGATAAAGGTGTTAAAGATTTTGCCGACAATTTTGGTCTCCAAATACGCCTTTTTATCCTCGATTTCGTCCGCTACTAATTGTGTCTGAATTGGTTTTGGCTCGACTTTTTGAGAATTTTCTATATCAAACTCGTATTTGGGAGTATCTTTTGTCAATTTGTCTAGGATTATTTCGCCTAATACAGAGTCCTTGCTACTGCCGAAAGTCACAGTATTTGACTCTGTAGTGGTAGAATTGGTGTGATTGTCTAATATAAAATCAACATTTAATTCGCGCTGACTTTCGGGCGCGGGCTGCTGCAGAGGAGTATCTATAGTCACCGTCTGCGACAATGCCGTGGCATTCTCGGGCGCATTATATAATACTGGTCTTTCGGGCGAGAACTCGACCTCTGCCCTTGTCTTTTTGCTGATATCGTCGAGTAGCGCTGTCGAGACGGCGCGGTAGATAAAGCCAAAGACGCCCTTCGGGTCTTGAAAACGCACCTCAAGTTTGTTTGGATGCACGTTCACATCTACAGCACTATTAGGCAAATCAAAATACACCACGCAAAACGGAAAGCAATGCTTCATCATATACGACTCATAACTCTGCGACAGCGCGATAGATACCATACTATCCGCCACCCACCTGTTATTGATAATGGTGGTCTGGTACGACCTATTAGGCTTGAAAAATGTGGTCTTGCCAATGTATCCTCGGAGGGTGTAGTCGCCGTCAACATAGTCGATTTTTACCAAATTCTCTAGTATTTTAGTGCCGTAAATTGCGCAAATTGCCTCTTCGATACCGCGACCAGTGCTAGATAAAATCTCTCGCCCGTCCGCGCAGTAGCGAAAAGCAATATTGGGGTTCGCCAAAATTAGTTTGGTCAAAAGTGTAGTGATTTCGGACTCTTCTTTTTTGCTTGTTTTGAGGAATTTTTGTCTCGCTGGAGTGTTAAAAAACAAATCTTCTACTGTAAAACTAGTGCCTACAGGAGAGCCTTTTTCACCACGCGCAATAATCTTGCCACCTTCGAGCCTTATAGTATGCCCAGAACCTGATGCAGTCTTTGAAGTGACCTCAACCCGAGTAACCGATGCAATAGACGCCAGCGCCTCCCCCCTAAACCCCAGTGTGCTAAGGTCAAAAACATCCTCAATCTCACTTATTTTGCTGGTAGCGTGCGGCAAAAAAGCCAACTCCATATCGTCAGCCTCAATACCTACCCCATTATCTGTGATAATAATTTTGGTAATTCCGCCGTCAAAGATAGACACCTCGATCCTCGTAGCACCAGCGTCTATACTATTCTCGACCAATTCTTTTACGATAGAAGCAGGTCTCTCGACCACCTCTCCTGCAGCAATTTGGTTAAAAACTTTGGGCTCTAGTACGTTAATCTTGGGCATAAATCCCTCCTTTGTTAGTCATTGACTTTTTTCTTTAATTCGGAAAGTTTGGATAATGCTTCGAGCGGAGTGAGATTGTTGATATCCGTTTTGTTGAGGATATCGGCGATCATCTCATATTTGGTAGCCACGCCCAAATCTCTAGCAGTATATTCCTCTAGCGCTGTATCCACATTTTGGCTATGCTCCGCCTCGTTGATGCGCATCACCTCTTTGGCACGATTGACAATAGTCAGAGGGATGCCTGCGAGTTTTGCTACCTCCACCCCGAAACTCTGACTAGTGCTGCCGTATTCTACCTTCCTCAAAAAGGTCATCTCGTTATCAAATTCGCTCACCGTCACACGCATATTGACTACGCCCTCGAGTTTGCCCTGCAAATCAGTCAGCCTATGATAATGCGTGCTAAATAAAGTGCGCGATTTTATCGAACTAGCGATATATTCGAGCACCGCCCACGCAATACTCATCCCGTCTTGGGTAGAGGTGCCGCGTCCGATTTCGTCCAAAATAAGCAGGCTATCCTTGGTCGCGTTTTTGATAATATTGGCTACCTCGCTCATTTCTACCATAAAGGTACTCTGCCCCATCCCCAAATTGTCACTAGCGCCAATTCGCGTAAAAATGCGATCGGTCAGAGACAATTTTGCATATTTTGCAGGGACAAAGCAACCCACATGCGCCATCAGAACAATGAGAGCAATTTGACGCATATAGGTACTCTTACCCGCCATATTAGGACCGGTAATAATGATAGTACGCTGCTTTTCATTAAACAAAACATCATTAGGGACAAAGCGCTCTTTGGTAATGAGGCGCTCGATGACAGGATGCCGAGACTCTAGTATCTCATACCCTGTAGAATGCGGGTCAAATTGTGGGCGCGTGTAATCATACTGCACTGCAACATATGCAAGAGAAAGCAAGCAGTCGATAATAGCGATCTGTTGAGCGGTCTGCTGAATAGACGGGATATAACCCATAATCTCCTGCCGAATTTGGTCAAAAATCTGCAGTTCCAACTCTAGTTTGCGCTCCTCTGAGTGATTGATAGTGTCCTCAATTTGGCGCAAATCGTTGGTAGTGAACCTATCCGTATTCGCCATAGACTGCACTTTTTGGAATCTAAAAGGCAGATTTTCGGACGAAGTCTTGGGCACCTCTATATAGTATCCCGCAATACGGTTGTATAGTATCTTGAGTTTCTTTTCGCCAGTCAATTCGCGCTCTTTTGCCTCAAGCGCTGCTACCCAGTCCTGCCCGTCCTTTTTGGCGTTCATCAATTTGTCGAGTTCTGCATCAAAGCCCTTTTTGATGAACCCTCCGTCACGGATAACGGTCGGTGGTTCGTCTACAAAAGCCGCACCCAACTTGGCACTCAGTTCGTCCAAACACTCGATTTTGCTAGCACATTCGGCGAAAATAGAGGACTTTAGACTAGAAACGAGCGTTTTGATACGCGGCAATTTTGCGAGAGATGCACCCAACGCCTCGCAGTTGCGCGGATTGAGGTTGCCAAATGACACCCTAGCGCACAGCCTCTCGATATCTTGAAAATTGTTGAGCGCCTCCTGCAACTCGGTACGAAAAACCAAATCGCGAGTCAATTCTTCTACCGCGTCGAGTCTAGCATTGATACGAGACAAATCCTGCAAAGGCAACTCTAGCCAGTTGCGCAATAGGCGCGCACCCATAGTGGTCTTTGTATGGTCTAATACCCAGAGTAGCGAGCCGCGTTTTTTCCTATCAAACATCGTCTCACAAATCTCGAGATTGAGTCGCGTGTTGATATCCAACTGCATAAAATGCTCACTCGTGACGACAGACAGTTTGTTTATGTGCTGCAAATCGCGCATTTGAGTCGCGATCAAGTAGTCGAGTAATGCTCCACCGGCAGACAACGCTTGCGTCTTGTCCTCGCATCCCAAGCCCTGCAAACTCTTTGCATTCAACTGGACAAGGATGCGTCTATAAGCGGTGTCGAATTCAAAAGCCTCGGCTGTGTGGACGCCAAAAGTCGGCACTAGCCCCATCCGTACACAAGTCAATTCTTGGGTAAATGGGAAAGTCAGAGCATCGGTAATCACCTCAGACGGCATAATCCCTACCAAGGTGTCGCTGAGCCTATCTAGCGCATTGTCCCCTGTGAATTGCTGAATATTGAATTCACCAGTACTCAAATCCACCCACGACAGCCCCACCACTGTTTGTCTAGGCGCATAGACTGCCGCTATAAAGTTGTTGTTGCCTTGCACTAGTAGCTGCTCATCCATAATTGTGCCTGGGGTGATGACACGCACCACGCTCCTGTCGATGACCACATTACCACCGGTAGAACTCTTTTGAGGAGCGTTGATCTGCTCACAAATGGCTATTTTGTGACCATTGCTAGCAAGACGCGAAATATAATTGTGTGCTGAGTGAAAAGGCACACCACACATAGGCGCACGCTGCCCCGAGCCACAGTCACGCGCAGTCAGAGTCAGCCCCAACTCGTTGCTGACATTGACCGCATCCTCAAAAAACATCTCATAAAAGTCGCCTAGTCTAAAGAACACTATGCAGTCAGGATAGGCTTCTTTCGTCTGCAAATATTGCTGAATCATCTTTGAATATTTTTTTGTATCTGTCATTAGTTAAATCTTCCCTATTAAGTTTCCGTTTTTGTAATCTACAATGCTGCAATCATAAAATTGCCCTAGCGTCATCTTTACGCCACCAGATTTGCTGATTTTGACCACTTTGCCACATTGAGCCTTGGCAATATAGTACATATTATTCTCACTCTCGACCAAAACCCGCTGAGTCCTACCTATCATATCAAAGAATAATCTAGTACTGATCTCGTGCTGAATCTCCAACAAATCGTGGATACGCTCGCGTTTCTTTTGTAATGGCACCTGATCATCCATTTTTTCCGCAATAGTCCCCTTTCGCTTGCTATACATAAAAATATATGCGTTGTGATATTGCACATCTTGGACTAATTGCTTTGTCTCTTGATAATCAGCCTCTGTCTCACCAGGAAAACCTACGATGATATCGGTCGATAGCGTGATATTGGGGATGGCTGTCTTGATTTTGCGGATGAGGTCTAGGTAGTGCGCCTTGTCATAACTACGGTTCATCGCCTTGAGGACTTTGTCACTACCTGCCTGCACTGGCAAATGCAGCGTCTTGCTAATCTTTGGATTCTTTGCCATCACTGCTATCAATTCGTCACTCAAATCCTTTGGATGTGAGGTCATAAAGCGCAATTCAAAATCTCCGTCAAATTGGGCGATGGTGTCCAACAATTCAGCAAAACTCGTGCCGCCAGTATTGCCATCCAGCCCATAACTATTGACATTTTGCCCGAGAAGAGTGATGACCTTGTACCCCATCCCCAAAAGTGTCTTTACCTCTGCATAAATCTCCTGCGGATTGCGACTGCGCTCTCTCCCGCGCACATATGGCACTATGCAGTATGTGCAAAAATTATTGCACCCATACATAATGTTGACATATGCATATAGGGTATTGTCACGCACCATATTAACCTTGGTGGTATTTTCAATATATGACTTGTCCAAAATTACTTGGTTACAAAACTTCTTTTGCTTCTCAAATTCGTCCAAATAGTCGCCGAAAAACTCGATGTTGTTCGCTCCAAAGACAATGTCTATAAAAGGGAATTTCTTTTTGAGTTGTAGCGCCATATCCTTTTGCTGTGACATACATCCGCACACCGCGACTATCATATCACGATTTTGCTTTTTGATAGGCTTGATAGCGCCAATGTTGCCCATAATCTTTTGCTCTGCGCTCTCACGGATGCAGCAAGTATTAAAAATCACTACGCTAGCGGTCTCTACCTGTTCGGCGTGAGTGTATCCCCTATCCTCGAGAATACCCGCGAGTTTTTCTGATTCGTGCACATTCATCTGGCATCCATAAGTATAAATAAAGTAAGTCTTCTCCATAAAATTTTCCTTTTGTAAATTGATTTTTGATAGTTAATTATACACCAAAAATGCAAAATTATCAATTATAAATAATAATTTTTATTAATTGTAACATAATAAAAATGAGGTAATTTTATGAAAAAATTCGCAAAATGCTGTGTTTTCTTGCTCTGTTTGGCTCTGATCACTATCATATCTATCATAATATTTGTAATAATAACAATCGCGCAAATCCCAGACAAAAACATCCTCGACCTACATTCTCTCGACCTATACAATAGCCGATATGAGATATACGATGCTGCGGGCGAACATATTTCGTCAAACTCGAGTTTGGGTAAAAGCACTGTAGCCCTCGCCGACCTGCCCGAATACATCCCAGCCGCTTTCGTTAGTATTGAGGACAAGACCTTTTATCAGCACAATGGGCTCAACGTGGGCAGGATTATCAAGGCTGGTGTAAATAATATCTTGAGTGGTTATGCAAAAGAAGGGGCGTCGACTATCACTCAACAACTCATCAAAAATATATATCTCAACAAGGAAAAGACGCTGTCGAGAAAAATCCAAGAGGCGTATTTGGCACTCAAACTGGAGAAAAAGTATTCAAAAGACGAGATTTTGGAGACTTATCTCAATGCGATCTATTTTGGCAATGGCGCTTTTGGGATAGAAAACGCCGCAATGAGTTATTTTGGCAAAAACGCAGCCAATCTCTCGCTAGACGAAGCCGCCATTTTGGCAGGGCTCATCAAATCGCCCAAATACTACTCCCCTATTTACAATCCTGAGAATTGCCAAAAACGTCGCAATCTAGTACTCGAGAATATGCTCCGAGATACCCAAATTACCCAAGAGCAATTTGATTCTGCCGTCAAAAAAGATATTTCTATCTGCCCGACATCAAATTATCAAAACGACTATATAGAGGAAATTTTGGACGAGGCAGGGCTTTGCCTTAATATCAACGAGCGCGATATTTCTTCCTCTGGGTATCGGATTTACACTACTATTGACAGCACGTTGCAGCAGGCAATAAATAGCGAAAAATCCCTATCAAAAGACAATACCGCCATAATCATAGACAACACCACAGGGCAAATCCGCGCAATGTTTGGTGATATCGGCACATCGCGGCAACCTGCCAGCACTATAAAGCCATTTTTGTGCTATGCGCCCAACCTCGAGAAAGGCACGCTCTCCCCTGCCACCCCAATACTGGATGCTGAGACAAATTTTTCTGGCTATACCCCACGCAATGCAAATGCAAAATGCTCTGGCTGGGTAGACACGCGCACCGCACTTAGCCAATCTCTCAATATTCCCGCGGTCAAGGCACTCAGTTTCGTAGATATTGACTATGCTATGCAAGTAGCAAAGGATTGCGGCTTTTACCTAACCCCAAATGATAGGCATTTGGCGACCGCGCTAGGTGCTACTACATACGGTACAACTATTAGAGATGTCGCCTGCGCATATAGTATTCTAGGCAACCAAGGCGTCAAAAAGCCTACCCACATTATCCACAAAATTACCGATGCCGACGGGCATATTGTCTATCGTACGCCTAATAGCGAGATTAGAGTATTGAGCACGGAGACTGCATACCTCTTGAACGATATGCTGCATACTTGTGTAGAGACTGGCACAGCAAAGAAACTCAGCGCCCTCCCTATCCCTGCTCTCGCAGCCAAGACTGGCACAGTAGGCTCGAGTATAGATAGCACAAATTTGGATGCGTGGTGCGTGAGTTTTACCCCACAATTTACCGTGCTATCGTGGTATGGCAACACTACAGGTGATGCTGCCCAAAATCTAGCCAAAACAGAGAATGGAGGCACTATTGCCGCTCGGCAAAATGCCAAATTGTGGCGCCACATTCTCAAACAATACCCCACTACTACCGAATTTGAATGCCCAGAGACTGTGCAAAAAATCAGCCTAGATATGATGTCTCTCGCGCAGCAAAAGGTAGAGCGTGCTAGCCCAAACACTCCGCAAAAGTATACAAAAACTGAGTTATTCAACACGCGATTTGCGCCGAGCCACGTGAGCAACAACTTTGATATCATCACCCTACCCGAGATTACTCTCAAAAAAACAGCCGACCACCTGACCCTAAATTGGGAAGGTGAAGAGATTTATTCTTATAGCGTATACGCCTCTAGCCAAAATACTGATACCTTGCTCCAGCAGCTTGAGGGGCGCGACCGCGCCTATTCGCTAGTACTCCCGCTACCTACCACTACCACAGCATACTATCTCAGAGTCACCCTCAAAAATAATGGTAGTATAACTAAAGATAGCGAACCAAAGAATTATTTTGTCGCTCAAAACCCCACACAAAAATAGTACTATTTTTGCCACCAAAACAAAGAGAAAATAAGGATTATCTAGCCCCACAGACAACAAAATCAGTACCCCCATACTCGTCAAAATCCTAGCGATATGCCCGCAATTAATACTTGTTTGCCCCGATAGCCACAAAAAACGCAAGACTCATACATAACCAATATGCATTATTCTTCATCATTACTTGCTACTGATACCAAAAAGCAAAAAAGACAGAAATCATTCTGTCTTTTCCTCGCGTTTGATACGTATGCGTTTGCCACCTGCATCTTCGTTCTCAGGCAGCCCTTCTGTGAGCATCAAATATGGCATCCTGTTGCGCATCAGTAGTAGTTTTGCCTTGTACTTTGGGGAGAATAACGCCCCAAAATCCTGAAACGCAGTCTTGATACGCTTGCCTGCCCTGCTGCTAGCATCGCGCATCCTGACAGCGCACTTGTTGACCAACTCTTCGATCTGCGTTTTGTACTTGAATGCCAGCCAAAAGGCGAGCACAATGAGGACTATAATTACCGCCCACACTGCCAAGCCCCACGGCTCGGTATACGGGATAATCTCTCCGCCGCCTAGGTAGCAGGTCATCGCGATACCGATAGGACGCGTCAAGAGCACAGTGGTAATAAAGAAGCGATACGACATCGTGGTCATACCTGCAATAAGACATAGTATGTCATCAGGGAATACTGGGAAAAGCAGCATCAAAAAGAATATATATTTACCCTTGTCATACAGCAAATTGCCGTATTTTTTGAGCGCTTTTTCACCAGCGATCCATTTTACCACGCGCTCACCTAACTTGTCACCGATGATAAAGGCAACTAGCGAACCAGTCAAGATACCGATGAGGCTGAGTAGTGTCGCCATACCCGGTCCAAATATCACAGTACCGGCTAGTGTAGTCACAATCGCAGGGATAGGAATAAAGGTAACCTGCAAAAACTGCACCACGGTATACACTACATAACTCCAGATCCCTGATGAATTGATGAGCTCTTGCATAGCCTCTGCGTCATTGATATATTTGAGCAGGTCAAACACCGCAAAGAGGTAATATCCCCAAGTAAAAATGGAGATAATCACGGTCGCCACAAAAATAATCTTTACCCAATTTTCCTTGCGCTCCAAAAAGAACCAAGTATTGAGCTCAATTAGCAGCACTGATGCGATGGCTAGCCATGCACTCAGCGAGCCTAATACATCCCCTAACAGTCCCAAATAGCAGTAGATATTGAGCACTAGCAACAGAATATTAAATATAAAAAGGGAAATACTACCAAAAGAAAACTTTGGAGCAAACTCATTTTTGTCTACATTTTCATTTTTTTCCATACTATGATTATAAATTTTATTTATAATTTTGTCAATCCTTTATCGAATACTTTACAATTTAATTTTTATATATTATAATTATTATGTGATTAGAACCAAAAATTTTGTGAAATATAGGAGGAATTTGCAGTTTGAACGAAAAAATTCTAGAAGTAACCAATTTGAGCAAGTCGTATGGCAAAAAACAAGTTTTTGAAAATTTGAATTTTGAAATCTATGCGGGAGAGATTTTGGGGTTTATCGGGCCCAATGGCGTGGGCAAATCAACCTTGATAAATATTATCTGTGGCCTTTGTGAGCCGACTCTAGGGCAGGTATTTATCAATGGGTACTCGGTCGAGACCGAATTCAAAAAAGCAGCACAATACCTAGGCGCTGTAGTAGAAAATGGCAATATGTACCCTTTTATGACGGGTATGCAAAATCTCGAGTATTACGCAGGGCTATGCAAGAATATCAAAAAATATGATATCGAAAAGATTGTGAAAATGCTAAAAATGGACACCTATATCAATAACAAGGTAAAGACCTACTCTTTCGGTATGCGGCAACGCCTCAACCTTGCTCAAGCATTGCTCAATCAACCCAAACTCCTAGTGCTAGACGAGCCTGCCAACGGGCTGGATGCCAATGGGATCATCGAATTGCGTCAAATTCTCAAGGTGCTCGCACGCAAGTACAATATGGCTATACTGATGTCTAGCCACATACTGAGCGAGGTAGAGCAAACTTGTGACACGGTGGCAATATTTGACAAAGGGGCTATCCTCGAGATGCGTACGCTCACCGATACAAAGGCAAATGCCAATGACAAATTCATTCAGATTATGGTGGATTACCCAAATTACGCTGCCAAAATCTTGAGCGTAAAGTACGGCGTAAAGACCGAAATCGTAGACAATTCGGTCATTATCCCGTATATGCCCGACTATCTCCCTGACCTCGTGGCTGGGCTAAAGGCTCACGATGTGCGTGTCCTCAATACCGAGACCGTGACCAAGAGTCTGGAGGATTTTTACCTCAATACCATTACCCAAAACAACAATGCCGACAATTTTGTCGAGTAAAAATAGGAGTGAGTCATGTCAACATTTAGACTGATAAGAGGTGAACTGCAAAAAATCCTTTTGCGTCCCTTGATGTACATTATCACCATCGTCCTAGTGCTAGGGCTGATTGGCTCGGTAATTTTGTTTAACAATACTATTACCGATAGACAGGATAGCGGATACACTATTTCAGGCAATACCAAAGCAGAAGTGTACACAAATTACCTATCCAACAGCACAATGAGCAGGAGTCTCGCTGACCAAAAAATCAACAAAGCCAATGCAAAGGTGCAGACTTATGCTACTCTAAACTCTGTGCCTAGTGACACCACGACTGCCAAACTAAAGACTACTATCACATCATTCAATGGCGAATTACTGATTTACAAAAACAATATTCAATCTACTAGCCCTACCGAAACCGACCTCTCAGTACTCAACCAAAACAGGGCAAACCTAACAACATACAACAATCAACTGAAAAGCATTATCACCACCGCAGTAGATAATACGGTACGTTCGATTACTATTCAAAAGCACGATTATGACCTATACCTTGGGCTCATTAGCGCTACTTACAACTATCTCAATAGTGCTATAGACACCAACGACCTCGAGGATCACCAGTTGCTCGCACAAAAATTGTCTACTGCTGTAGGATATAGCGAAGTCGCTGGCGTGTCATACTATGATAAACTACAGACTCTCACAAATAATGCTATCACCGATGTAATAATTGATGCCAGCATCATTACCGACCTAAACACAAAGTACACCACAGCGACTACATATATGACCAACCTAAATGACCAGATGACTACCACTCTCAACGATGACAAAGTGAGCCTCACTGAGTACAAAAATATTGCTCTAGCATACTTTTACACCAGCGCGCAGTATGACACTTTGGTAGAAATGTCAATAGCGTACTACCCTGTCGCAAACTTTGGGGATAGAACTATCAGCAATCTCATCGGGTACAAGAATGCCAATTCTTATGAAATGCAGCAGACCATCACCCGCAACGCGTTTTTGATTGACAACAACCTTTCTGACAATACCGCCGCTTATTCATTCAGTGCAGGGCAATCTTATTCGAATACCGCCTCTGCCCTAGACCTCGTGTACTTTGGGCTCGAAATCTGCGGATTTTTGATAATTGTGCTGTGCATCGTTCTCGTCGCTGGTATGGTGGCTGGAGAAAATGCGAGAGGCACACTGCGTATGCAATGTTTGCGCCCATACTCGAGACGCCAAATCCTATCTAGCAAAATTTGGGCTACTCTGATACTAGGATTCATATTACTACTATTCAGCGCAATCGTGTTGTTCTTTGCTGGCTGGATAATGTTTGGGCTTGACTTTACCCCTATACTCGCAGTATTCAATGCTCAGAGTGCCTTTATGGTGTCGCCAATCGCCCTAATATTCATCTATCTAGGCTTGTTTATGTTCAAAATTGTATTTTACGTAATGCTAGCCACTATGATAGCGACCCTTTGCAAAAACGAAATCGTAGCCATCCTCATCCCTGCGCTATTGTACGTAGCGAATGCCGTCCTCGCATTCATCTTTGCTACTACGTACTGGTATGGCTATGTACCGTTTGCGTGCGTAGACCTATTCAAGTTCTTTGGTGGCGGATACGCTATCGACGGCAATCCAATCTCGATAATCCTATCTACCCCACTATTTTACAACTCAAGCTTTGCCTATAGCATCTGTATGTTCGGCGGCTTGCTCATCATTATGACCATCATTAGTCACATTAGATTCAAAGATACCGAGATTCGATAAACAAAAAAAGGCAGTTTCACTCCCCTATTTTATGGAAAACTGTCTTTTTTATTACTCTATCTTACGCAGTTATCTCGACAATCTCTTCTGACTCAAGGCTGCGCTTTATCAATTCGTCAATGTCTAGCCTACTCTCCTCCAATATGACCTTGTCTAGTCTAGGCTTGGTCACTGGATTTTTAGGCAAAAATACCGTGCAGCAATCTTCGTATGGCAGAATGCTAATGTCATAAGTGCCGATTTGCCTTGCGGTGTCCATAATGTCGATTTTGTCAAACCCGATGAGCGGTCTAAATATCGGCATATCTACCACCGCATTGGTAACCGTGATACTCTGCAAAGTCTGACTAGCCACCTGCCCTAGACTCTCTCCTGTAATGAGCGCGCCTGCCGAATTTTCCCTCGCAATATGAGTAGAAATCCGCATCATCATCCGCCTCAACAAGGTGATCATATAGTCAGGGTCGCAATGGCGATGTATCTCCTCTTGAATATGGGTGACCGAAACAATGTGAATCTTGATACTGCCCATATAGTCACACATTTTCTTGGCAAGGTCTAGCACCTTTTGTCTAGCCAACTCGCTAGTGTATGGGTAACTATGAAAGTGTATAGCCTCTATAGTCAGGCCTCGTTTTGCGAGGTAATACCCAGCGACAGGGCTATCTATGCCGCCACTCAGGAGCAAGAGCCCTTTGCCTGCAGTGCCGTATGGCATACCGTCCGCACACAAGATGTCATTGGTCGAGATATAGGTGTAGCCATTCTCACGAATATCCACCTTTACCTCTATCTCAGGGGTATACAGGTCGACTCGTGCATCGGGGTTCGCCTCCAATACCACCCCCCCCAGCATTTGATTGAGATCCATAGAGTGTATAGGGAAAATCTTGCTCGCACGACGCGTGGTAATGCGGAAAGACTTTTTGCCGATATTTAGTGACCGAACATAGGCAATAATCGCCTCTTCGTCCGTCTCAATTTTTTCTGCGACAGACATACTGTGCAGCCCAAAAACGCGTTTGAGGCGCTCGAGAATGAGGTTGATTTGGTTTTCGTCAAAGTTGCTAATCTCATATCTACCCGTAATTCTCTTGAAATCAAAGCAAAAATCAGCCAAAGTCTTTTTGATATTTTTGACCAAAGTATCCTCAAAAAACTTTCTGTTGTTACCCTTCAAAAACAATTCGCCGTAGCGTAAAATAATTACTTTCATCTTTTTCTCCATTAATGTTTTATCCGCGGGATCTCCTGTCTCAAAGCCTCCACGACAGCGTCAATCTCGCTCTCGGTATTAAACTCGCAAAAACTAAATCTAATATTACCTAGCATTGTCTCATTCGACTGTTTCATCGCCTGCAATACTCGATTGCCTATTGTCTTGCTGCTGCACGCCGACCCTGTGCTGACGAAAATCTCGTGCTTTTCTAGGCAGTGTAGCAGCACCTCGCCGCGCACCCCACCAAAAGACACACTCAGTATATTCTTTAGCCCATTTTGAGGGGAATTGATATGATAATCCACCCCCGACTCGCTCAATCGCTCTACAAAATACTGCCACAATTTAGCCATTATTTCGCACTTTACGTCAAAGTCGTGATACATCAACTGACTAGCGAGGACAAATCCCAAGATGCCGGCAGGGTTTTCTGTACCCGAGCGCAAGCCTCCCTCTTGACCACCGCCCAAAATATGCGGCTTGAGCACCAATCCATCACGAACGAACAGACTAGCGACTCCTTTGGGTCCGTGGATTTTGTGCGAACTCATAGTATATGCGTCGATATTGGCACTACTGAGATTTATCCGCAATTTGCCGAAAGCCTGCACCCCGTCGCAATGCACGATGCAGTCTGGGCTAACACTCTTGACAATACTACTGATCTTGGCAATGTCATTTATCGCGCCTGTCTCATTGCTCACGTGGATAAAGGACACGAGCCCTGTGTCGGTATCCAATTTTTGCCGCAAATCGTCTAGGTCTAGCGTGCCGTCCGCACTCAAATTGACAAAATCCACCTCAAAGCCTGAGTTTTTGAGATTTTTTGCCACCTCAAAAACGGACGGATGCTCACCTTGTGAGACTAGGATTTTTTTATTCTTTCTAGACAGCCCGTTGAGCACAAGGTTATTCGCCTCAGTAGCCGAGCCAGTAAAGATGATTCTGCCCCGACCTTTTACCCCTAACAACTCGAGTAGAGTCTCTCTAGCACGATTTAGGTCATTGCGCACCTCTATTGCGGGATGATAGATAGACGACGGGTTGAAAAAATGCTCTACGCTGTATTTCGCCACAAACTCCGCCACCTCAGGGCGCGTCTGCGTGGTAGCCGAATTATCCAGATATATCAAAAATCTTCTCCTCCTTTGCTCTATTCTTTGGGCACTCTGTTTGCCCAAAACTAGGGGCTGCCCTATAGCCATTTAGGCACGCAAATTAGCGTGGAAAGTCACACCCAACTGCGATACGATTTTGTCAAAAAGCGCATTGACCTCTTCTTGAGTCAAGGTCGCATCCGCCCTTCTAAAAGTCAGGTTAAAGGCGACACTCTTTTTACCTTTGTCAAGTTGCGAACCTGCGTAAATATCGAATAAATCGACACTCTCGAGATAGTTGCCCCCAGTCTTTTTGATGGATTGTACAATATCACCTACAGGGACATCTTCCTCAACTACGATACACATATCCCTATATGCCGCAGGGAACTTTGGCAATGCTTTGATTTTTTTGAATTTTTTGTTTGGTAATTTGTCAAGATTGAGTTCGAGATAAAAGCAGTCGCTCTTGATATCAAAATTCTGACAAACTTTTGGGTGCACCTTACCGATAAGCCCCACCACCTGCTTGCCAATAGTGATTTCGGCGCAAATATTAGGGTGCATAAAACTAGGACTGGCACGATTGTACCCAAAAGTAACATTGAGCCTGCTAGCGAGCAATTCGGCAAATTTCTTTAATGAATAAAAGTCGGCCTTGCCCATTACCAGATATGCCAAGACCTTGTTTTCGGTAGGTATCAACCTGTCCGCACTACGGTCATTGACGAATATTTTGCCGATTTCGCAAAGTTTGATATCGGTGTTTTTGTGTTTTTCGTTAAAACTTGCCACACCCAGCACACTACTCAACATTTGCGTACGCATAATGCTGTAGTCTAGGCTCAGCGGGTTGGTAATCTGTACGCAGTTGCGCAAAGCGTCATTCTCAGCCAGCAGCAATTTGTCTAGTTCGGTAGGAGAACGGAAGCCATAGGTGCGTACTTGATACGCGCCAGTCGCCAAGGATAGCCCTAGCATCTCGTCCGCAATGATCATCTTGGCATCCTTGCCACCTGCGAGCGAAGCAGTCTTTTCACCATATGTTGGTGCAATCGCCGAGAACCCGTAAAAGCGGATAATTTCCTCAATAATATCGCAAGGGAGCAAAATGTCGCCCCTAATGCGTGGAGCCTTGCACTCCAAATATTCGCCATCCACTACCTTGGTCTCAATGTCAATCTTATTCAAAATCTTGACCATATCTTCGACTGCAATATCGATGCCTAGAGTCCTAGATACATCGCTAATTTTGAGACTCACTACACTCCCAGCATCCTCGACCGAACCTATGCGGATGACGCTAGGCGCTACCTCGCCCAAACCCGTCTTTTGTGCCAAATCAAGGCTAAAATTCAAGCCGTTTTGTGCAGATGCCGAGACTACTCCCCTCTCAAACCTACCACTCGCATCAGTGCGCAAGCCAAGTGCGCGAGCGGTACGCCTAATGCTCACGCGGTCATAGACAGCACTCTCGATCACTATATTTTTGGTCTCTGCGGTAATCGAGAAATCTCTACCACCCATTACACCAGCGATACCTATAGGCTGCTTTTCATCAGCGATGACGAGCATCTCACTATTGAGAATATACTCCTTGTCATCAAAACCTATCACAGTCTCGCCGTTTACCGCATTTCTGACGATTATTTTGCGTCCACTGATCTTGTCATAGTCAAACGCGTGCACAGGGTGCCCAGTCTCCCACAAAATGTAGTTTGTGAGGTCTACGGCGTTGTTTTTTGGATTGATGCCCACAGCCTTTAATCTACGCCTAATAGTCTCATTTGACTGCTCGATATGACAGTCTCTGATGAGCCCCAAGCAATACAATGGGCACTTGTCAGTCTGCACCTCTACATTCAAAAAGTCGCCACTGCAGTCATCAAAAGATGCTCGAGTATTGCACACAAACTCTCTATCTAGCCCAGCAGCCAATTCGCGCGCCAAGCCCATCACGCTCTGACAGTCAGGACGATTTGCCAACACCTTGATATCCAATACGACGTCATCCAGTCCCAAAAACTCTGCGATGCCTTGCCCTACCTTGGCACTTTCGTCCAAAATCATTATGCCATCTACCTCAGCACCGGGGTAAACAGAGTCATCTATCACCAATTCTTCGCCCGAGCAAAGCATACCTTGCGACAATTCGCCACGCATATTGGTAGTCTCAATTCTGACACCATTAGGCAAATCCGCCCCGTCTAATGCACATGGCACCAGCGCCCCCTCAAACACATTGGTCGCAGCAGTCAAAATCTGCACATTCTCGCCATTGCCCAAGTCAATAGCACAAATCTGCAATTTGTCGGCATTAGGGTGACGGCTGAGTCGGGTAATCCTGCCCACACGCACGCGCTCCATACCGCGCCCCAAATCACGCACCTCTTCTACCTCAAAACCGATATTGATGAATCTATCCACTATTTGAGCAAGGGAAATATCGCTCAAATCAACAAAATCTTCTAACCATTTTTTTGTAACAATCATTTTCTCACCTACTTACTCTGTTTTAACAAATTAACGTTATTCTCGTACATATCTCTCAAATCTTCCACCCCGTACTTGAGCATTGCCAGCCTATCCAGCCCAAAACCTGCTGCAAAACCACGGTATTTTTGAGTATCAATGCCACATCCCTCCAAAACATTTGGGTGCACCATACCAGCGCCGAGAATCTCTATATAGCCTGTCCCTTTGCACGTAGAGCAGCCTTTGCCACCACATTTTGAGCAAACTGCATCTATCTCTACACTAGGCTCGGTAAATGGAAAGTAACTAGGGCGCACTCTTATCTCAGTCTTTTCACCCAAAACGTGTTTTAGTACTTGCTCAATCGTACCAATAAGGTCTGACAAAGTCACATTCTCATCTACGCAAAGTATCTCTAACTGCTCGAATATTGGCGAATGGGTAGCATCCACCTCATCTATCCTATAGGCGTTGCCTGCCGAAATCATCTTTATCGGAGGACATTGCGCCTCCATAGTGCGCACCTGCATCGCCGAAGTGTGCGTACGCAATACAGTCTCGTTATCTATATAAAAGGTGTCTTGCATCTCGCGTGCTGGGTGATCTTTGGGCACGTTTAACTTTTCAAAGCAGTACATATCGGTCTCGATATCGGTGCCATCTTTGAGCTCATATCCACGCTCTATCAAAAAGTCGATAATATCATTTTTGAGTGCCTCTATAGGATGCTCCGTGCCGAAAACTAGCGGTTTTACAGGTATTGAGACATCCACCTTTTCATTAGCCAACTTTTCATTGAGAATGGTGTCAGCGATCTGCTGCTCCTTTTGCTTGAAAAAATTGAGCAGATTGTCGCGCATCCTATTCAATTTTTCACCCATAATACGGCGCTCATCATCACCCATATCCCGTAGCGCTTTTAACAAATGCGACAGCTCACCATTTTTGCCTAGATAGGTAGCATTGATGTGTGACAAAGTCATCCTGTCAGCCACATTGTCTACCTTCTGTTTTGCTTCTTCCATAATTTTATCCAAATCATCCATAATAATCTTACTCCTTTTATTCAAAAAGAAAGACTCTCACCCAATATTTAGGGCGAAAGTCTCCGCGGTACCACCTAATTTCCCTGCCGAATGGCAGAGCACTCTCTGTTTTACGCAACAGGTACGCCGACTGCCTACTATTATTTCTGCAGTGGTGCTCCAAAGTGAATTCGGCTCCGTGCATCCTGAGAGCATCTCAGCCACCGCTCTCTCTCTGTAAAATGCCTGTAGGGGTCTACTAGTCTTTTTCTACGCATCATATTAAATTGTATATTTCATTATACTATACGCGCTAGCATTTGTCAAGAGATTTTGTCTACTTTCCTCCCCGATAGATTAGGCCGCTTGGTTTTATGTATGCTAGTTCTTTTTCGGTTAGCAAAATAATAATCTTGCGTTCAAAATTTGCCCTGACGGCATTACATACAATTTGGATGTTACACATAAACTTATTAAAAATGTACCAATAGATAATGTACAAGGCATAGGCAAGAAAAATAAAGAAACGACATCATTTCTTTATTGGCAAATATATGAAACAAAAAAAAAGCCCTTTAGGGACGATGACCTTTCGGGCGACTGCAAATTTCTTTGCTTGATATATTTATTATATGCAATAAAATTGCAAAAGTCAATAGAAAAAACACAAATAAACGGACAAAGAACGGAAAATTATTTAGCACTTCAACCAGGGATTAGGTTCATCATCTCATCTAGGCTGGTGGAGTTTAGATAGGTATCTGGCACCGTGCCTATAATAATCGACTCACACAAAAGTATCTGCGTGCTAGTCTGGATAGTCCTACTAGCGGTAGGCAGCACCATACTCACCGATGCCTGCATAGTCATATAGATGCGGTGATTGGTCTGGTTTATACCAGCGCTAGTAAACTCTGAATAAAAGGAAGAAGTGAGTGTGCCGATAGGCTGCACTCTAAAATATATGCTAGGTCCCACCCCTACCAAAAATGGGATACCTGATAGAGTACCTATCGGGATATCGACCCCTTCGCTCCCCGCTAACTGCAGATTTTGCTGGGCAATTTTGCCCACCTCGCGCGCGAGTTTGTTTATTAATACAGAATGCACTTGAAAAGCGGTGATTTTGCCCTCGCTATCAGTCTTGATTTCTATCAATTCGTCATAGACATTGGCAGTATTTATGACAGTTTGGATAGCACTACTGACCGATTGCGCCGTGATAGACTGGACTTTTGCCTCGCTAATCGTAATAATTATTGGGTTGATATATAGATTAAAAAACAAAAAAACTGACAGCAAAAACATAAATAATGCTGACAAAAAAATCGCGAGTTTTGCCTTGCGCGATAGATGTCTTCTCCTACTTTTCCGCATAATAGAGTATATGCTATTTGACCTGTTTTGTTTCATTTTGGACAAAATTAAATTTGGGGGTGTACAAAATCAAAATCTTGTGATATAATTGGTCCCAATCGAGCAAAAGTGGTGTGATATTTCTTTTTGCGAACCTACGCCATTTTTACAGGCAAAACACAAGGAGAGACTATGAGATACGTGACATTGACAGATGAACAAAGACGCGGGCTAAACTATTCGGACAAGCAGCATATTAGCCGCCAAATTCGGCTAGTAATGCAGGCTATTGGCAAGCCTAATACCGAGATTGAATTTATGACTGGCGACCTGACTATCCTCTGTTTTGACAGGCACAAATTGGCGGGGTTTATCCATATTTTGCCTGAGGCGAATTTTTACGAAGGCACTATTAGACAAGCCCACGCGAATGAAATGTATGTCGACTATATAGCGGTCGCGCCACAGTATCAAAAGCAGCATATCGCTACCAATCTCTATATGCTATCTGTGCTAGAGTTAGAAAAGCAAAATGCCGAGTCGCTCAAGGCAGTACTGGTAGATGAATACAGCCGTCGCGCCTTTGAAAAGACTGCCGAAACTAGGCAAAAATCAATCACCAAGGTCGACTCTTGCTGCACCGAGACTATCCATATAAAGCAGTAAAATATTTGTTTCAGTGGTCAAAATTATGCCAAAAAAGTCGAGAAATTCTCGACTTTTTTGTTCAAATAATAAGTGTTGTCATACGCAATTTGAGAGCAATCATTTTGTCTTGCTATTGAATATCAGTCCGACCAAAAAGCCTGCAAATATCGCGATTGCCAAGCCTCCAGCAGTCGCCGTCAGCCCTCCCGTGAATACTCCGATTAGCCCTATACTTTGCCCCGCATCAATAGCCCCACGGGCGAGGCTCGCCCCAAAGCCAACTATCGGAATAGCGATACCCGAACTCGCAAAGTCATAAATATATTTGTATGCCCCACTAGCCTCCAAAATCGCCCCCAGTATTAGGAAGGTGACCAGTATCCTAGCACTAGTCATTTTGGTAGTTATGATGAGGATTTGACCTATCAAGCATACCATTCCGCCTATCAAAAATACCTTGAGATACATCATTGGGTCAAACATTATTTCCCCTCCTTATTACAGAATGATACCGCGTGAGCGATAGCAGGAATCGAGTTGCCCTGCTGACTAGATAGCGTGCTCATTAGCGCCCCTGTCGCAACAAAGAGCACACGCCCTAGTTCCCCTTTTTGCATTCGGTCAAATACATAACTATTGAGTATGCTCGCTCCACATCCGCATCCACTACCACCCATAAAAGTCTTTTGGGTGTTGTCAAACATCATTTGCCCACAATCACAATAATTGTTGCCCATATGCCAGCCTTTGTATTCCAGTAGGTCAATGAGAATTTCACTGCCGAGTTTGCCCAAATCACCCGTCAAAATCAAGTCATAATACTCCGGATTTCGGTTAGTCTCGATAAAATGCGCGTTGATTAATTCGGCAGCCGCTGGCGCCATCGCGGCACCCATATTATTGACATCACTCACATCCCAATCCACTACTTTACCAATAGTGCCACAGTCTAGGATGATGCCCTTGTCTGCCTTGCCTAGGATAGTGCATCCCATCCCTGTCACCGTCCATTGCGAAGTCGGTGGACGTTGAGTACCAAGTTCGAGCGGATATCTAAATTGCTTTTCTGCACTGCTGAAATGACTACCAGTCGCACACGCCACCTTTTCGCCAAACCCACCATCCACAAAACACGCCCCTAATATTAGCGATTCTGCCATAGTGCTGCACGCCCCAAAAAGCCCAAAATATGGGACTTGTAGCGCACGAGCAGAAAAACTACTGCTGATGATTTGATTCATTAAGTCTCCAGCAAATAGCGCGCTCAACTCCTCTGTGCCGATTTTGGCAGAATTAAGCGCCTCCGCAATAGCGTGATGCATCATCTTGAATTCCGCCTTTTCATAGCTTTTTTCGCCGAAAGCGTCATCCTCTAGGACTTCGTGAAAATATTTGCCAAAATTCCCTTGCCCCTCTTTGGGTCCCACTAGCGAATAACTGCCCAACACTCGCGGCTGGTGGGTAAAAAATATCGTTTGCTTGCTACTATTCTGCACATTGTCACCTCTCGGCTAGATTTTTGCCACAAATTGCCCAACTTAAACAAAAAAAGTCGGCTTTTGCTCCAACTTTTTTTGTTTTGCCGGCTATTCGCCGCTCATTTTGTTATCTTTGATGTTCGAAGACGGTATAGCAGCCGATGCCTTTTTATTCTTGCGATCAATGTACCAGTTGTAGCACATTATGCCTAGTATCGCCACAAATGTACCAAAGAATAATCCTCCCAGCACATCGGTAAAGTAATGCACCCCTAGTATTATCCTACTCAGCGGCACCAAAAACATTATAGCCGCTGAAAGGGTGCAGACTAGATATTTTACCCAAGATTTGACCGCGGGCGAAGTGCAGATAAAATAGCATAATAGGATGAATACGCACGCTACGCAAATGGAATGCCCGCTAGGGAAACTAGATGACCCCTCGCTCATCCACCACAGTGCTTCATCAGGGCGCGGACGGTCAATGATGAATTTGATGATTTTTTGCAAAATCCACGAGCACAAAATCGTCCCTGCGAAAAACCATGCCCTGCTCTTGAATTTCCAAATAATCCCCATTATTAATATAATAAGAATAATAAAATATGTATAGCCAAACTCGGTAATTAGCCTAAAAAACCAATACACCGCCCCGCCCTTTTCTCCTCGAACGGAATACGCCCAATTAGCGATAGCGGTATCTATGCCGAGAGGCGCGAGGTGATTACCTACTACGCAAAACAAAACGACCAAAAAAGCAGCCAAACTCGCCCCGAGCCCAGCCCAAAGTATTATCCAAGACTTTTTACTCACCACTTTCTCCTATGTTTTTGTCAATACTAGTATACCACATTACTTTGTTTTTACCAACAAAAGTAGACATATTTTGTAAAATTGTATATCATTTCCCTTTCCTCGCGCGACACCTATTCCTGAGGCAGACAACGACACTTTACACAAAAATATCGCCACTTTCATATTATGAAGTGATAATATATAATGAGGAAATTATGCAAGACGACACTCTCAATTCTACTACCACCACCCCTAGCGTATACAATACCAGTAGCGCTGCCGCTCGAGCAGGACTGGACGGAGTCACCATTGTCCGCACTACCGCCAAAGAAACTGCCAACGAGGGTGATATCATCAACCAAACAATTACCGTAAACAATGAATGCGGCTACGAGATTAGCAATGTAATTATTACCGACACCATTACTGAGGGCGGCAGTTTTGTATCCAGTTCGGTAGTCATAGGCGGCGTTTCTTACCCATATGCCAACCCAATCAACGGATTTAGCCTAAATGTCATCATCCCTAGCGGCAATAGCGAAACTGTCACCTACAACCTAAAGATTGACTCTCCCGTCCCTGACGATGTCACCGCAGTACGACTAACCTCAAATATGACATACAATGTCGGCAGGCTCGCCTATTCGCAGGATTCAAACACTATCGCTATCGACATCCCTCACGGCATAATCTCTATAGCCAAGACTTCAGACAAGTCCGCCGTCATACGAGGGCAAAGACTCAAATTTCAGAGCGTGGTCAAGAATACAGGCAACCTAAACGATACAAATGTGTTTTTTCAGGACAATATCCCATCGGGCACCACCTTTATCCCTCAAAGCGTCACCATAGATGACGTCCCGTATCCCGATTATCACCCCCAAACCGGCTTTTCGCTCGACACTATAGACGCCAATACTCAAAAAACCGTCACTTTTGAAGTAACGGTCGATTGATTGAGCGCGCGGTAAAAAGTACTATCTCGCCCCACCTTTTTCTTTAATTCTGCGACAAAAAAATATAAAGGGAAATCATAGGCTCACGAATTTTCTTTGCTTAAGTTAGCCCGCAAGTTAAAAAGCAGATATAGCCCAATTTATAAAAGCGAGGTTGTTTTGTAGATTGTGACATAATGTGCCGAGAATTCTTTTGACAATATTTGCCAAGCAAAACAAAAATCCACTAGGTGTTCTAGTGGATTGTGGGGGCTTTGTGCCCAAAGAAAATTGGTGCCGAAGGTCGGACTCGAACCGACACGGGGTTGCCCCCGAGGGATTTTAAGTCCCTTGCGTCTGCCATTCCGCCACTTCGGCTCATTGGAGGTGCCAACCAGATTTGAACTGGTGAATAAAGGTTTTGCAGACCTTGGCCTTACCACTTGGCTATGGCACCACACCACAAATGTGCTTAATTATTCTATCACATGAAAATAGATTTTGCAAGTATTTTATCACAATTTTCTGATTTTATTTGTTGAAAATCAGTTTTTTGATTGATGATAGGTTCAAAATGCGGGCAAAAATGGTCAAAAATTAAGAAAAACTAAAAAAAATCAAAAATTTTTTAATTTTTTTATGAAAAACGCTTGCATTTTGTGAAAATATTTGATAGAATATGATTGTTCTCATCAAGAGAGCACAAATATGTGGGAGCTTAGCTCAGCTGGTAGAGCATCTGCCTTACAAGCAGAGGGTCATAGGTTCGAGCCCTATAGCTCCCACCACTTTTGCGAGAGTAGCTCAGTTGGTAGAGCGTTACCTTGCCAAGGTAAATGTCGCGGGTTCGAGTCCCGTCTCTCGCTCCACTTAGTCTACTACGAGTCCAACAGGGCTCGTTTTTTTGTTTCTATTTGCCCCCTCAAGATAGACAGCAGCCATTTATCATAATTACTGTAAGCATAGGCCTCCCCGCAGGGCGTCTTGCCGTTGTGTGTGGGGCTTCGCCCGCATACGAACGGCTTGCCGTCAGACACACCAGTGCCTAATGCGCCGACAGGCGCATAGTGGGTGCGTCAGCACACACCATATAATAAAGATAATCCCTTCTACCGTCATTCAGAGGGTACGACAGTACCCGTGGAATCTGTGAGGCACGCAGTGCCGAACCCAAAACAAAAAAAGACCCAGCGGGTCTTTTCGTTTCTCTATTTATCGGATTACTCTATCCTTTTTTATTATGTATTATCCGTCTCAAGATTGACATTACTTGAGTTGACAGGGGCAAAGACGGCGGTGATGGTGGAGTCCATCACGGCGGATTTGAGAAAGCGCTCTGATTCTCTAGTGCTCAAGACAGCACCGCTAGAGTCAGCCCAGTGCAAAAACTCATACCCCTCTACAGTGACGAAAGCCGCGCACGTGATTGTGTCGTCGTCACCGAGAGCCTCGAGGTTGTCGCCCACTATGTAGGCAGTGCCGCCTAGGGTCGCTTGCACAGCCACGCCATTTACCGAGCCGCCGCCCGCCTTGAGATTGCTGTAGGCACCGGCAGCGGTCTTGAGGTAGATTGGCACAGCGCCGCTGCAAAAAATCCCTCTAAACTCTATCGAAATTATATTGGTGTTGACATTGGCGTAATACTTTACATCCAGCGCAACCGTAGTGTTTTTGAGCGTGCCCTCGCACTTGTCTATCACTACCCAATTTGTGTTGTCAAACGAAAATTCCGTTATCCGATGCCCCGCCGCAGGCGCCAGCATCATAGTCGCATTCTTGAGGTTGTTGTCGGCATCGGTGGCGACGGTGTAGGTCGTGGTGCTGCCCGTCACAGTCTTCATCTCGTACCACTGCCACGACCAGTTGGCGTACAACGTCACATCTTCGGTAAATGTAGACGCAGAGACGGCAGGAGTACCATTTGCATTATAGATTTTTTGCCCTTCACCCCACTGCTCGGTATAGTACCCCAAGAAATTGTACCCTGTTTTGGATGGTGGCGAAATGGCAGGC